>JAEWPB010000112.1 GCA_023399465.1 Pseudomonadota bacterium | reverse complement strand
GACCAGAGGAACTGGTCGATCGGCGTCACCGCCGTGATCCGGTAACCGCCGGCAACGAGGATGGCGAGATCGCGGGCAAGGGTCAGCGGATTGCAGCTGACGGCGACGATCTTCTTCACGCCGGAGCGGACCATTTCCTGCGACTGGAATTCGGCGCCGGCGCGCGGGGGATCGAAGACGACGGCATCGTAGACCTTGAGCTCGGAGGCCATCAGTGGCCGGCGGAAGAGATCGCGCCTTTCGATGCTGACCGGCTTCAGGCCCTGGGTGTTGCGCGCGGCGTGGTCGAGCGCCTTCAGTGCCTTGTCATCGGATTCGACCGCATGCACGCGGCCGACGCGGGCAAGCCGCAGGCTGAACGTGCCGGCACCGGCAAAGAGATCGGCGATGCGCTTGGCCTTGCCGACATGGTCGAGCACTAGCTGCGCCATGGCCTCTTCGGCTGGCTTGGTGGCCTGGGTGAAGCTTCCCGGCGGCGGTGCGACCTGCACCCCACCGAAGTCGATGACCGGCTTCACCGGCTCGACGAGGATTTCGCCGTCGAGCGACACGCGGGCGATGCCCTTGAGAGAGAGCACGGTCTCGATGGCCGCGCGCCGCTGCTTGTCGGAAAAGCCCTTGATGCCTTCGAAGGACAGGTCGAGGCCCGACAGCGTTTCGAGCACCGTGACCCGGAATGCCTCGGCGCTGGTGGCCATCGCCTTGCCGATCGTCCTGATGGCATCGAGACGGCTTGTGATCGCCGGTGAGGCGATGGGACATTCGGTGATCGAGACGATGTGATGGCTCTCGGCCTGGTTGAAGCCGAGCAGCAGTTCCTTTTCGGTCCTGCGCGCGGCGAAGACGACGCGCCGGCGCTCGCCCGGATGGGCGGCGATCACCGCCCCGACCTCGGGTGTAAGCCCCTTCGCCTTCAGTGCGTCGATCACGAGGCCGCGCTTGAATGCGAGGTAGGCGTCGTCGGCGAGATGCTGCAGCGAGCAGCCGCCGCAGGCGCCACCGACCCCGTCCGGCCCGAAGTGGCGACAGGCGGGTTCCTGGCGCTCGGGGGAGGGCGTGGTGATCGACATGATCGTGCCGTGGTTCTTCACCCGCGCGATGGCAACGGTTTCCCCGGGCAGGCCGAACGGAATGTAGATCGGACCGTCGGCGCCATAGGCAACGCCGTCGCCCTGGGCGCCCAGCTTCGAGATGGTGACGGTTTCGGTGCTCATGCTTTCTGTCCCGCGAGTAGGAATTCCTGGTTGCCGTCGCCGCCGGCGATCGGCGAGGGGATGAGGCCGAGGCTGCGCCAGCCGATATCCTCGCGCAGCCAGCGCTCGAGTTCGGCCGCGACCGCAGGGGCGCTTTCGGGAACCTTCAGCAGGCCGGCCTTGCTGATGGCGTCGCGCCCGGCCTCGAACTGCGGCTTGACCAGCAGCACGCAGTAGGTTCCGGGTTCGGCCAGTTCGAGCGCCGGGGCAAGCGCCAGCTTCAGCGAAATGAAGGACACGTCGGAGACGATGAAGTCGATCGGTGCGTCGCCAAGATCCTCGCTCTCGAGATAGCGCGCGTTCAGCCCCTCGATGTTGGTGACATCAGGATTGCCCGAGACCCTCGGGTGCATCTGGTCGTGGCCGACGTCGACGGCGTAGACGTGGGCCGCGCCCCGCTTCAGCAGCACCTCGGTAAAGCCGCCGGTCGAGGCACCGACGTCGAGACAGGTGCGGCCGGCCGGATCGAGGCCGAAATGATCGAGTGCGGAGACCAGTTTCAGCGCGGCGCGCGACACATAATCCTGCGCCGGATCATCGATGCTGATCTCGACTCCGGCAGGAAAACAGAGGCTGGGCTTGGTTACGGTCTTGCCGTTCACCTTGACCGTGCCGCGGGCAATCGCATCGCGCGCGCGTGAGCGGCTCGCGACCAGATTGAGCGAGACGAGGAGTTGGTCGAGGCGTTGATCTTCTTGGGATGTGGACATCACGTGTCAATGGCTGGCAATGCCCGTCGTTGCAAGCACTTTGTTCTCCACACCGCGTCTCTCTTAGCGATGCGCGTATTTAGCGTTCCTTTAACAATTGCCCCTAAAGCGCAAGCCAGACATCCGGCATGAGGCCGGGCTGGCATCAAAATCCGGGACCGGAGCGACATGCCATTTCCCGACTGGTTCGCGGGGGTTCTCTTAAATCTAGCATAATACCGATGCTGGCGCGGCAACGGGTCGGCATGGAGCCAATAATGAAAAGCATACGCCTTCGACTATCGCACAAGATCGGGCTCCTGGCGCCGATCGCCGTCCTCGGCATCGCCGCCGTGGTCACCATCAACTCCGTGGAAAAAAGGATCGAGGAAGAAGCCCGCCAGACTGAACGGGCAATTCAGACGGCGGACAGCACCCTGCGAAATCTCGAGATCCGCTTCCTGCAGAACCGCCGCGCGGAAAAGGACTTCCTGATCGATCGTGATGCTAAATATGTCCAGACGCATGCGGAAATAGGGACCGAAGCCCGGGCGCTTCTGTCCGACCTCAAGGGGATGCTCACCAATCCCGTCGCATTGGAAAACCTGGCGAAAATCGAACTGGGCTATGAGAAATATCTGAGCGAATTCGCGGCCCTCGGGGAAAGCAACGCCATCCTTGGCCTCGATGCGAATGAAGGCGAGGTCGGCGAAATTCGTACGGCCATCCGCAGCATGGAGAAGAAGCTCGCAACGATCACCGACAAGGATCTGCTGATCAGCATGCTCACCATGCGCCGGCATGAAAAGGACTACCTTGCCCGGCGTGATGTGAGATATGTCGCCAGGTTCGAAGCGGAAGCGGACAAATTCGCCAGCTTCGGTGCTTCGCTTTTCGGTGAAACCGATGGCCACGCCGAAATCATGCTGTTGCTCAAGGCCTACCGGACAGCCTTCACCACCTATGCCTCCACTGCCGAGCAGGAGGCCATACTGCGTGCGCAGGTGGCGGAGACCTTCGCGACGATCGAGCCGATCTTCACGGAGCTCGATGTCCTGCTGGCGGAAGACCTCGCCACCTCGCAGGCCGAGAGTGCGGAAATGATCAACTTTGCCCGCAACAGCGGCATTGCGGCCATCCTTGCCGCAGTCTTGCTCCTCGGAGCGACGGTGTACGCGGTGGGACGGACGATCTCGCGACCCGTCGTTGCCACGACCCGGGCGATGACCCGGCTTGCCGGCGGTGATACCAACATCGACATCGCCTATGCCGACCGCACCGACGAGATCGGCGAAATGGCCGCAGCGGTGGAAATCTTCCGTCAGGCGGCGATCGCCAATCGCAGGCTCGAAGAGGAAGCCGAAGCCAATCGGGTACGCGCCGAGCAGGACCGCATCCGGCTGCAGCAGGAAGCCGAGGCCGCGGCCCAGATGCGTCTCAAGCAGGCGACCTCGGGGCTGGCCGCGGGCCTCCACAGGCTTGCCGAGGGCGACCTGTCGTTCCAACTGACGGAAGCCTTCGCCCCCGACTTCGAGCAACTCCGCCACGATCTCAATGCCGCCATCAACCAGCTCGGCGGGACGCTCTCTGAAGTTGCCCAATCCTGCAGTTCGATTGACGGCGGCTCGCGCGAAATCAGCGAAAGCGCCGACGACCTGTCGAAGCGTACCGAACAGCAGGCCGCCTCGCTGGAGGAGACCGCCGCGGCGCTCGACCAGATCACCGCCAATGTCACGAGCTCCACAAAGCGGGCCGAAGAGGCCCGCGCCGTTGCCGGGCAGGCGAATGCCAGCGCCTCGCATTCCGAAATCGTCGTCGGCAATGCCGTTGCGGCGATGCACCGGATCGAGGAATCCTCCAGGCAGATCTCCAACATCATCGGGGTGATCGACGAGATCGCCTTCCAGACCAACCTGCTCGCGCTGAACGCGGGCGTCGAGGCCGCTCGCGCCGGCGAGGCGGGCAAGGGTTTTGCCGTCGTCGCCCAGGAAGTGCGCGAACTCGCCCAGCGTTCCGCCAAGGCGGCGCGGGAGATCAAGGATCTGATCCGCAACTCGACCGGGGAGGTTGAAAGCGGCGTCCGGTTGGTCAGCGACACCGGTGAGGCGCTGAAGACCATCGGCAACCACGTCGCGACCATCAACCAGCACATGGACGCCATCGCCACCTCCGCCCGCGAACAGTCGGTCGGCCTTGGCGAGGTCAACACGGCGGTCAACCAGATGGACCAGGTGACGCAGAAGAACGCGGCGATGGTCGAGGAAGCCAATGCGGCGAGCGCCACGCTGGCTCATGAAGCGACGCGCCTTCGCGAACTGATCGCGCGCTTCAGCCTGCCCGCATCCGATCACAGCCATGCCTCAGGTGCGGCAACGCTGCGCGCGACGGCCCATGCGATGGCCGCTCCGGTTGCCGCTGCCCGCCCGGCAGCCCGGCGGTCGCCGCCGGCATTCTACGGAAACGCGGCGCTGAGCCAGGATCAGTGGGAAGAGTTCTGATCGACATCTTTCGTGTCCCAGACGATCAATTCGAAGCGAAAAGGCCCCGGTACATGACCGGGGCCTTTTGCTTTCCGGGAAATTGTTCGCTCCTGCCCTTCGGTTGCCCCCTCGCGAAAGCATTGCCGGCTATCGGAAGGCGGCAATAATCTTGGATATAGTTGACGAAACGCAAGCGGGCGCGGGGTTGGCGCCGTTCCGGTTCAAGCTGTATTAACTGACGTGGCAATAGTCTTGCCGGGCGGACGGAGACGTTCGCCGCTGCCATGAGGGCCGCGATCCGTCTTGATGATCATTCACCCCGCATGCCCGGTCCTCGCGGGTGCCCGCCCGAACGCATTCTTAAAAGGTACTTGTCCGTGTCCTTCAAAGATCTTTCCATCAGCAAGAAACTGATCGCCACCTTCTGCGCACTGATGAGCGTGTGCATGCTCGCCACCGGCGGCGTGCTGCTCAAGGCAATCGACTCGACCGAGGCCGGAAGGCGGCTGGTCGAAGCGCAGCGGATCGTCAATCTGGTCGATGAGGCAATGGCCGCCATGCTGGAGCAGGTGGTCAGCCAGCAGGGCTATCTCCTGACCGGTCGCGACAGCGATCATGCCGGCGTCACGGCGAGCCGCGAGCGCATGTTGCATGAGATCGAGGAGGTCCGCGCCACCGCCACCGACTACCCCGAACTGCTGGTGTCGCTCGATCTGATGCGCAAGGCGGCCGACGCCTACTACACAGAGGTCGCCGAACCGCAGCTGCTGGCGCGCAGGAACGGGACGCCGATCGAAGAGATCGTCACCATGGGTGGCAGCGCCACCGCCGGCCAGCTCGATGCCTTCCGCAAAGCCGCCGAAAAGATCAAGCTGGAGGCGGGCCTCGTTGCCGAGGCACAGGTTGAGCGCCAGGTGCAGGCACATTTCGGATTGCTGGCTGCGCTCGTCGGCGGCGGACTTGTGGCCGGCATCGTCGCCGTCCTGCTGATCTGGGGCCTGTCGCTGGTGATCGTGCGGCCGATCGTCGGGATGACGGCGGCCATGGGCAGGCTCGCCAGCGGCGACAACATTACCGAAGTACCGGCGCTCGACCGCAAGGACGAAGTCGGCCTCATGGCGCAATCGGTTCTGGTCTTCCGCCAGGCCGCAATCGAGAAACTGCGGCTTGAAGCCGAGAGCGAGAGACTGCGGACGGATGCGGAAGCCGAGCGTCTGCGCTCCGATGAGGCCAAGGCCCGCGAGGCCGGCGAGACCCGTGATGCCGTCGACGCCCTTGCCGAGGGACTGGCAGCTCTTGCCCGCCGTGACGTCAGCCATCGCATCGCCAAGCCGTTTGCCCCGCATCTCGATGCGCTCCGCGTCGACTTCAACAATTCGCTGGAATCGTTGCAGGAGGCCTTGCGGGTCGTCGGGCGCAATGCCGATGCGATCAACAACGGTGCTGCGGAAATCCGCGCGGCAGCGGACGACCTCTCGAGCCGCACCGAGCAGCAGGCGGCTGCGATCGAGGAAACTGCCGCAGCGCTGGAACAGATCACCACCACGGTGCGCGACTCGACGCAGCGGGCCGAGGATGCCGGCGCACTGGTCGCGGCAACCCGGAAGGGGGCGGAAAAATCCGGCGAGGTCGTGCGCAGCGCCGTCAACGCCATGTACGAGATCGAGAAGTCGTCCACCGAGATCAGCAAGATCATCGGCGTCATCGATGACATCGCCTTCCAGACCAACCTGCTGGCGCTCAATGCCGGTGTCGAGGCGGCACGCGCTGGCGAGGCAGGCAAGGGCTTTGCCGTCGTCGCCCAGGAGGTGCGCGAACTCGCGCAGCGCTCAGCCAATGCCGCCAAGGAGATCAAGGGCCTGATCACCGCCTCGGGCGAACAGGTGCGGGTCGGCGTTGATCTTGTCGGCGAGACCGGCACGGCGCTGGAATCCATCGTCACCGAGGTCCAGCAGATCAATACGCTGGTCGCCGCGATCGTAACGGCGGCGCGCGAACAGTCCACCGGGCTGAACGAGATCAATACGGCGGTCATGGCTATGGACCGTGGCACGCAGCAGAACGCCGCCATGGTCGAACAGCAGAATGCGGCCACGACCGGTCTGGCGCAGGAGGCGGCCGAACTGAACCGGCTGATCGGCCAGTTCCGGCTTGATGCGGCTTCCCGGCCGCAGCCCCGCCTGGCGGACGCGACGGCAGTCCAGCCAAAGGCCGCGGCC
Source organism: Pseudomonadota bacterium (assembly GCA_023399465.1). Taxonomy (GTDB): domain Bacteria; phylum Pseudomonadota; class Alphaproteobacteria; order Rhizobiales; family Rhizobiaceae; genus Ferirhizobium. The sequence continues at coordinate 15,939 of JAEWPB010000112.1, read as the reverse complement.
CGCGTGCCGGCCCCACGGGAGATGACCCGGCGGCTGGCGAATGCTTTCGGCGGCGGGCAGGCACTGGCGGTCGCCGAGGACAAATGGACCGAGTTCTGATCGGATAGTCGCCTATCCGTCTCTGGCAGCCCTGCTATATTGGCAGGGCAGGGGCGGGGCTACCAAAGCCGGCACGGCTGTGGCAGATGGGTGTCCGGAACACGAAAGGAACCGCCATGCTGAAGCGCCTTCTCGCCGCTACATTCCTGCTGACGCCGCAACTCGCCTTCGCCAATGACACGATGGCCGAGCTGAAGACCGGCGGTCTGGACTATGTCCAGAGCGAACATGTGTCGATGGCCGAGGAGCAACTCTTCATCTCGAGGGACGAGATCCGCGTGGACTATGTCTTCGCCAACGACTCGGACCAGGCGGTAACCAGCATCATCGCCTTTCCTATGCCGGAAATCGTCGGCAGCCCCGATGGCATGTTCGCGATCAACGACATGGAATCCGACAATTTCCTCGGCTTTTCGGTGAAGCAGGACGGTGTCGCCATAACCCCGACGCTGCAGCAGCGGGTGATCGCCACCGGCATCGACGTGACCGAGGAGGTCACCGGGCGCGGCATTCCGCTGCTGCCCTACAGCGTGGCAACCTCGGAGGCGCTGGCGAAGCTCCCCGACGACGTCAAGGCGGACTGGGCCAATCGCGGACTGATCTTTGTCGACCGGTACGAAGACGAGGGCAAGACGACCGAACATCTGATCCCGCTCTGGACGCTGCGATCGGTCTACTGGTGGAAAACCACGTTTCCGGCCAACAGCGAGGTCCGGGTTCAGCATCGCTACACGCCGAGCGTCGGCGGCACGGTGGCGCTCACCTATCTCGAGGACGGCAAGCCTCAGGGCGAGCGCTATGCCGAATACCTCAAGCGCTACTGCATCGACGAGAACATGGTGAAAATCGCCCAGAAATCCGAAGCCGCGATGCAGGCCGGCAAGCCGCCGCTCTACGTGGAGAACTGGATTTCCTACGTGCTCAGCACCGGTGCGAACTGGAAGGGGCCGATCAAGCGGTTCAAGCTGATCGTCGACAAGGGCGATGCTGCGAATGTGGTCAGTTTCTGCGGCACGGATGTGAAAAAGACCGGCCCGACGACCTTCGAAATGGTCGCCGAGGATTTTGTGCCCGAGCAGGATCTCGATATCCTGCTGCTGGTGCCCCTGGAGGGGTGAGAGGGCGGGCCGAGGGCGGGCTTAGCCCGCCACGCCCACGCCGAAGCGCTTCTGGCCGAGCGCATTGAACACGGCCGATACGATGCCTGCGCGGTCGAGGCCGGCCTTGGCATACATCGCCTCGGGCTTGGCCTGTTCCATCCAGATATCGGGCAGCACCAGCGTGCGGATCTTCAGGCCGTTGTCGAGCAGGCCTTCGCCCGCCATGAACTGCATGACATGGCTGCCGAAACCGCCGACCGAGCCTTCCTCGATGGTGACCAGCACCTCGTGGTTGGCGGCGAGCTGGCGAATGAGATCGTGGTCGAGCGGCTTGGCGAAGCGGGCATCGGCGACCGTGGTCGAAAGCCCGGCGGCGTCGAGGTCCTCGGCTGCCAGCAGGCAATCGGCAAGACGGGTGCCGAAAGACAGCAACGCGACCTTCGTGCCTTCCTTGACGACGCGGCCCTTGCCGATCTGGAGAATTTCGCCGCGTGCCGGCATGTCCACGCCGACCCCTTCGCCCCGCGGATAGCGGAACGAAATCGGGCCTTCGTCATAGGCGGCGGCGGTGCGCACCATGTGCTTCAGTTCCGCCTCGTCCGCAGCCGCCATGACGACGAAACCGGGCAGGGCGGCAAGGAAGGTGGTGTCGAAGGAGCCGGCATGGGTCGGCCCGTCGGCGCCGACGAAGCCGGCTCGGTCGATCGGGAAGCGGACCGGCAGGCCCTGGATCGCGACGTCATGCACCACCTGGTCGTAGCTGCGCTGCAGGAAGGTGGAGTAGATGGCGGTAAACGGCTTGTAGCCTTCGGCCGCGAGACCCGCGGCAAAGGTGACGGCATGCTGCTCGGCGATGCCGACATCGAAGGTGCGGTCGGGGAAGGCTTCGGCCAGCTTGTCGATGCCGGTGCCGGTCGGCATGGCGGCGGTGATCCCGACGATCTTGTCGTCGAAGCCGGCTTCCTGCACCAGCGCGTCGGCGAACACGCTCGTATAGCTCGGTGCGTTCGGCTTGGCCTTGGCCTGTGCCCCGGTGATGACGTCGAACTTGTTGACGCCGTGATACTTGTCTGCCGCCGCTTCGGCGGGGGCATAGCCCTTGCCCTTCTGCGTGACGACATGGATCAGCACCGGGCCCTCGGCATTGTCGCGGACATTGCGCAACACCGGCAGCAGGTGGTCGAAGGAATGGCCGTCGATCGGGCCGATGTGGTAGAAGCCGAGCTCCTCGAACAAGGTGCCACCGGTCACGTAGCCGCGGGCATGGGTTACGGCGCGGGTGATCGCGCGGTCGACATTCTTGCCGAGATAGGCGGTGAGCTTCTTGCCGATGTCGCGAATGCCCATGTAGGTGCGGCCCGAGGCAAGCCGCGCCAGATAGGCGCTCATGGCCCCGGTCGGCGGGGCAATAGACATGTCGTTGTCGTTGAGGATGACGATGAGCCTAGCATCGAGGGCGCCGGCGTTATTGAGAGCCTCGAACGCCATGCCGGCCGACATCGCGCCGTCGCCGATCACGGCGATGACGCGCCGGTCGGTATGGCTCAGCTCGGCGGCGACCGCCATGCCGAGACCGGCCGAAATCGAGGTCGAGGAATGGGCCGCGCCAAAGGGATCGTATTCGCTTTCCGCGCGCCGGGTGAAGCCGGAGAGCCCGTCTTCCTGGCGCAGCGTGCGGATCCGGTCGCGGCGCCCGGTCAGGATCTTGTGCGGGTAGCACTGATGGCCGACGTCGAAGATCAGCCGGTCGTTCGGCGTGTCGAAGACCTTGTGGATGGCGATGGTCAGTTCGACCACGCCGAGCCCGGCACCGAGGTGTCCGCCGGTGCGCGACACCGCATCGATCATCTCGTCACGCACTTCACGCGCGAGCTGCGGCAATTCGCGGTCGTCGAGCTTCTTCAGGTCGGCAGGATACTTGACCTGATCCAGCAGCGGGGTCTCGGGAAATTGTGTCACGCGCACGGGCCTCTTTTCTTCTTCGGGGGCACAGATGACCCCTTTATCGCACATTAGATCGCGGCAAAAGTGCTTGTTTTCAAGAAGCAGTGCCCGGATCGTCCACGAAAATCAGCCTTCCGGCAGAGGAATGAACTCTTCCTCGTCACCGGGAACGATATCGAAGCGCCCGGTGCGCCATTCTTCCTTGGCCTTCTCAATACGCTCCTTCGAGGAGGAAACAAAGTTCCACCATATGTAACGCTTTGTCGCAAGCGCCGCCCCCCCGAACAGCATCATGTGACAGCCCTGCGGGCCGGCTTCGAGGGTGATGTTGTCACCAGGCCGAAACACCAGAAGCTGGTCGGCCGGAAAATGATCGCCGGCGACATTGAGCGATCCTGACAGCACGTAGATCGCCCGTTCCTCATGGGCCGCCGGGAAGGGGAAACGGCGGCCGGGATCGAGCGACAGGTCGACATAGAGCGTATCGGAAAAGACCCCGACCGGCGATTTCAACCCGTCGAAGCTGCCGATCACGACGCGGCCCCTGGCGCCGTCGGTATCGATCGACGGCATCTCGTGCTTTTCCGTATGGGCGAACATCGGGTCGATCTCCTCCTTGTCATCGGGAAGGGCGAGCCAGGTCTGCAGGCCCGAGATCGACAGCGGATGACCACGCAGGTTTTCCGGCGTCCGTTCCGAATGCACGATGCCGCGGCCAGCGGTCATCAGGTTCACGTCGCCGGGATTGATCACCATCTCGGTGCCGAGGCTGTCGCGATGACGGATCTCGCCGTCGAAGAGATAGGTGACCGTCGACAGCCCGATATGCGGATGGGGACGCACGTCCAGCGCTTCGCCGGGCTTCAGGATCGCCGGGCCCATGCGGTCGAAGAAGATGAACGGCCCGACCAGCCGGCGCCGCGCGGTCGGCAGCGCGCGCCGGACTTCGAAACCGCCGAGATCGGTCGAACGCGGAATGATCAGTTGTTCGATGGCGTCGCAGGCAAACGCATCGCCGGGCAGGGGATCCTTGCCGGGGAAAAAGCTCATGGACCGGGCTCCTCGCTGTCGTGTCGCTATACCGATAGCACATAACGGCCGCCGCCGCAGAAATGAAGCGCGCCTCTGGGGGACAGTACGTCTCCGCAGCATGAACAGTTGGGATAAGGCTACGACGGCTGATCGAAGTCGGGCAGGCTGAGAAGACCGACCAGTTCCGCCTGGCGGCGGGTGCCGGTCTTGGAAAACACCGATTTGAGATGCATGCGGACGGTGTCGGCGGAGACATTGTTGTGCTCGGAAATGTCCCGCACCGCGAGGCCGGCAACCAGCTGGCTTGCCACCCGCGCTTCGGCGGGGGTGAGGTCGAACAGCCCCTGCAGGATTTCCGGGTCGGGTGTCTGCGGCCTGCGCACCGGGGTCGCGAACAGGATCCACGCCGCACCGGTGAACAGGTCGTGGGCGATGCCGCGGATCGGCATGATGTGGAAGACATGGCGTTCGTCATATCCGGCGTCGGACACGGGAAACGACTGGGTAATCGTCCAGGCATGGGTGTCGGGCGTCCGGGTTGCCAGCACCTTGTCGAGGATCTCCTGGGTGCGCGGATTGTTGAAGCGCACCCGCCCGATATTTCGCAGCAAGGGGCCGTCGTCCATGTCGGCGAACTGTTCGTTCATGGTGATCGCCCTGCCGCCGGCGTCAAGGACGGCCGCCGGGAGGCCGAGGCCGGACAGGGCAAGGACGCTCGACTGCATCGTCTCGAGGCCCATTCGCGCGGAAAACATCGCGGCCCGCGCAAGGTGCGGGCGAAGGCTGTCGAGCTGCGCCAGTTGCTTCGGCGAGGCTGGTCCCTTGTCGTGCCGGATCTCCAGCGAGAAGACGACGGTCTGAAAACCGGGGATCCTGATCGTGGTGCCCGCCACCCAGCCGAAGCCGCGCGGGATGAGAAATTCCGTGTAGAGCGGATCGGTCTTGAGCTCGTCGAGGGTAAAGCCGTCCAGATCCGTAACGAAGCGCGGTTCGTTGATGGCGATCAGCTTCGCCCGGCTGTTGCGCTCGCCAGCCCAGCCACCGTCGATGAATGCCTGGTAAGCGTCGGTCAGCGAGTCGGATGCCACGTATTTGCAGTGGCCGGGATCGTTCTCGGCGAAGAGCACGCCGCCCTCGGCATCGACCAGCGCTGCCATGGCGTCGAGGACTTCGGGCCAGAACTCGGGAAACAGTCCTGCTTCGTATATCTTGTCGATCAAAGCAGCCGGCGGCATGGTGCATTCCTTGGCGCAAGTTGTACCAAGACGTCTATCATGCCGTAGAGTTGAGGCAAATATGAAAGAGCAACGAAAAACTGTCGGCTCTTGACGAGTGTCAAGAGAAATACTGAATTTTACTGCATTCGTTCTTCGCTATTCCTGGCTGGAAATCCGCGCCGCCGATCACTGTCCGTCGAGCGGTTCCGTGCCCTGCGGCTTGCCAGCGCGATCCAGCCTGATCTTCTCGATCCGGTTCTCCGCAGCAGCCAGCAGCTTCTCGCAGTGCTTCTTCAATGCCTCGCCGCGCTCGTAGATGGCAATGGATTCATCGAGCGCCACGTCGCCGCGCTCCAGCCGGGCGACGATGCTTTCCAGTTCGGCGACTGCCATTTCGAAGGTATAGCTGGAAACATCGTTCGGCATTGCGTTCTCGGACATCGTCAACCCTTCATCATTCGCAGGATATGCAGGCCGGCCGATTCGGCGAGCCCTTCGAGATCATAGCCGCCTTCGAGAATGCTGACGACCCGGTTTCCGGCAGATTTGCCGGCGACCTCGAGCAGTCTCCCCGTCGCCCAGTCGAAATCCTCGCCGACAAGGTTCAGCTGCGCCAGCGGATCGCGGTAGTGGGCATCGAAACCGGCGGAGATGATGACGAGATCGGGGCTGAAGTCGTTAAGCGCCGGCAGCACGCGGGACTTGAACGCCTCGCGGAAATGATCGCCGCCGGTATTGGGCGACAGCGGCGCGTTGACGATGTTGCCGGCGCCGGTCTCGTTGCGTGCGCCGGTGCCGGGATAGAGCGGCATCTGGTGGGTCGAGCAGAACAGCACGGACGGGTCGTTCCAGAAGATGTCCTGGGTGCCGTTGCCGTGGTGCACGTCCCAGTCGACGATCGCGATCCGCTCGGCGCCGTGGACCTTCTGCGCGTGGCGGGCGGCGATCGCGGCATTGTTGAACAGGCAGAACCCCATGGCGCGGGATCTTTCCGCGTGGTGGCCGGGCGGGCGCGAGGCGACGAAGACATTCGCGGCATCGCCCGAAAAGACGTCGTCGACCGCAGCCATGGCGCCGCCGACGCCGCTCAACGCCGCCTCCAGGCTTTTTGCCCCGGCATAGGTGTCGGATTCGATCTGGTTCAGCCCTTCCTCGGGGATCGCGCGCCGGATCGCCAGCAGGTGCTCTTCGGGATGGGCGAGCAGCACCGCATCCTCGCTCGCCCGTGGCGGCTCCTTGTGGTTGAGGCGGTCGAAGTTCGGATGCTCCAGCGCGATGCGGAGCGCGCGCAGGCGGTCGGCCCGCTCGGGATGGCCGGACGGGGTTTCGTGTTCGAGAAAGACCGGGGCGTCATAGATGCGTGTCGTCATGGCTGGTCCTTTCTGACATTGCCGCCCGATGCCCCAGAGAGACCGGATTCAACACCCGATTGGGTGGCGTGAAAGTCTGCAACTTGCCGCACGAATGGAGTAATTGTGTGTTGAAATGGTTTCATATTTAATCGTGCCGATCCGAAAGGGAGTCGGAGCGTGCGTGTATGAATGACATTGAACGCGTCGAAGTCACGGAGATCCGGATTCCATTGAGGGATATCGGAATGGACGGGCGGATGCACTACCCCGCCTATTTCTATCATGCCGAGAGTGCGCTTGCCCATTTCTGGCGCTATCGTCCGCCGCTCGAGGACGAGCCCGCCTTCATGTTGAAGAAGGCCGAATGCGCCTATCATCACAGTCTCTTTCTGGACGATCTCGCCCGCTTCACCGTCCGCATCGACAAGATCGGCGGCAAGTCGGTGGGTGTCAACGTGACCGTGGAATGCGAGAACCGGCTCTGCGCCGAGCTCGAATTCAGCTGGATGGCGATTGACCGGGAGAGCCGCGAGGCCGTGGCTCTGCCCGAGGATATTCGCGACTGGCTCTACCAGTATCTCGACTGACGCGGGCCATCAGGCCCGGCGCGGCAGCAGCGGATAGCCGGCCATGATGGCCCGGCCGGCAAGTGCGGCAACCACTGCCTTGACCATGTCGCCTGGAATGAAGGCGAGCGATCCCAGGAAGGCCTTCGACAGGCCGATGCCGCCGACGAAGGCGAGATAACCGATGCCGAACAGGTAGAGCACCCCGATGCCGCCGGCCGCCGCGGCAACAAAGAAGCCCACGCCTTGCACCAGACCCGGCTGGTTCTGGTTGACCAGGCGCTCGGAGAGGTAGCCGGTAACGAATGCGGCGAAGATCCAGCCGATGAAGAAACCCGCCGTCGGTCCGGCGAAGACCGCAAGTCCGCCGCGTCCACCCGACAGCACCGGCAGGCCGATCGCGACCAGCAGCACGACGATCAGCACCGCAACCGTACCGCGCCTGGCCCCCAGCACGACGCCCGCCAGCATTACGCCGAGCGACTGCGCGGTGATCGGCACGGGGACGAAGCCGAGTGTGATCGGCGGCAACAGCCCGAGCGCAACGATGATCGCGGCAAACAGGGACGCAAAGACAAGGTCACGGGTAGACATGCATTACTCCATGAAATTTTAGGCAGATACTCATTGCCGCCGGAAACCGCGGGCGTCAATGGCGGCGGCAATGCTGTCCGCATCGCGCAATGTCAGGATGATCAGCGGGGCGATCAGGGTGAGGGGGCGCACCGGCAGGCCGCGCGCGACATGGGCCTCGCGGATCGCCGCGTAGCGCGCAAGTATTTCGGGCACGAAGCGGATCACCAGCCCGACGGCCAGTCCGACATCGGCGGCCCGCAGCAGCCCGATGCGTTCGAGCGGCCTCACGAGTGCGGTAATCTCGTCGATGAAATCGGCGATGCTGGTTGTGGCGGTGACGGTCGCGGCGAGCAGCATCAGCGTCGTCAGCCGCAGCAGTACGACCGCCGCCTCGGTGGACGAATTGAATGCCAGGTTGAAGACGGCGACGACGACGATGGTCAGGAAGATCGCCCGCAGCCGGTTGAGGGCTTCGCGCCAGGGCAGGCGCAGGCAGGCATAGAGTGCCGCACCGAGGAGAAGGGCGAGAGCGAGCAGCGGCAGCGAGCGGGTCAGGAACAGGGCGACGCTGACCACCGCGAGCGTCGCCAGCTTAGTTCGCGGCGACAGCCGATGCAGGAAGGTGTCGGCCTCGACGTAGAGCGCCCGCATCACGCGGCCAGCTCCCTGTAACGTGCGATTGCTTCCGGCGCCGGCGCATCGACGGCAAGCTCGCCCTTGTGGAACACCAGGACGCGCTCGAAATCCGCGATCAGATCGAGATCATGGCTGATGACCAGCACGTCTTCTGAAAGCCCGGCGACGGTCCGCTCCACCAGCGCCCGGTTCTTGAGATCGAGCTGGTTGGTCGGCTCGTCGAGGATCAGCACCTGCGGCTTCGTCACGAGTACGGCGCAGAGCGCCGCCAGTTGCAATTCCCCGCCGGAGAGCTCGTGTGCCCGCTGTTCGGCGAGATGTTCGACGTCGAAGCGTGACAGCACGGCGTCGACCGCGGCACCGATATCGGCCTTGGCCATGCCGCGGTTCTTCAGCCCGAAGCCGATGTCGTCGCGCACGATCGGCAGGATGATCTGGTTCTGCGGGTTCTGGAAGATGTAGCCGACCGCCGACAGCACGGAGGCGGCATCCTTCTGCGTATCGAGCCCGTTGACGCTGACGCGGCCCTCGGTCGGCTTGGTCAGGCCGTTGACCATCCGGGCAAATGTAGTCTTGCCCGAGCCGTTGAGGCCGATGATGCCGATCCGGCGTTCGGTCAATGTCAGCGTGAGCGGCGCAAGGGCGACTCGGTCGCCGAAACGGGCGCCGGCCCCAACAAAGCGGATATCCAAATCCTACCCCATACCTGTCTTTTCCACCTGCTCTATAGACCCGCGGGGGCGGCGAGGGGAAGCGGAAAGCGGCGTGCTCCCCCCAATTGCAACTGCGCGCGGGCGCGATAAGATCCCTGCCATGACCGTTCTGATCTCCAATCGTGATGCGCGGCGGGTGTTTCTCGCCAGACAGGGACTGTGCAATGCGCCGGGACGCGCCTTGGACAAGTCCGGCCTGCTGCAACTCATCCACGATCTCGGTTTCGTTCAGGTCGACAGCATCCAGACCGTCGAACGCGCCCACCACCAGATCCTGTTTTCCCGCAACCAGACCTATCGCCGCGAGCATCTGACCGAGCTTGTCGAGCGCGACGGGGCGCTGTTCGAAAACTGGACCCACGACGCCTCCATCCTGCCGAGCGCCTTCTTCGTCTACTGGAAGCATCGCTTCCGCCGCGAGGAGCAGGCGATCATCGAGCGGTGGCGAAAATGGCGGGGGGAGGGCTTCGAGCTAGGGTTCGACGAGACCTACGAGCGGATCGTCAAGGGCGGCGCCGTGCGGTCGCGCGACGTCAAGGCGGCGGAGCACGTTTCCGGCGGCTGGTGGAACTGGCATCCCTCGAAGACGGCGCTCGAATATCTCTGGCGCACCGGCAAGCTTGCAATCGCCGGGCGGGAGAATTTCCAGAAGGTCTATGATCTCGTCGAGCGGGTGCTGCCGGAGCAGCATCGTGAACCTGAAGTCAGCCATGACGACTTTGTCGATTGGGCCTGCAGAAGCGCACTGGAGCGGTTGGGCTTTGCCACCCCCGGCGAAATCGCCGCATTCTGGGACCTGCTGTCGCCGGCCGAGGTGAGGGAGTGGATCGCCGCCAACCACCGTGGGGTCGGTGAAGTCCTGGTCGAGCCGGTCGATGGCGGCAAGCCGCGCGCGTCTTATTGCCTCGACGGTTTCGTCGACACGATCGCGCAGACGCCGGAAGCGCCGGGAAGGTTGCGGGTGCTCAGCCCGTTCGATCCGCTGTTGCGCGATCGCAATCGCACCGAACGGCTGTTCGGCTTCTTCTACCGCATCGAGGTGTTCGTCCCCGAACCCAGGCGCGAATACGGCTACTACGTCTTTCCGCTGCTCGAAGGCGACCGGCTTGTCGGGCGCATCGACATGAAGGCGGACCGCAGGGCCGGCCGGCTCAATGTCCGCCGTCTCTGGCTCGAACCGGGTGCGCGCGCCTCGGCCGGGCGGATGGAGAAGCTCGAGGCCGAACTTGCTCGCATCGCCCGGTTCACCGGGGTTGACGGGGTACACTACCAGAATGGCTGGAACGCGGGATGATAGCGGGCGCCTATGAGCGCAGCTTCTTCTTCCATTGGCGAAGCGCGATCGCCATGCCGAAGCAGCGGTTGGCATTGCGGATCCACAGGCTGTCGGAACCGGTCTTCTTCAGGGCCTTGTCCATCAGCCGGCGCACGCCGGGGTCCTGCCTCAGCGCGTCGGCGTCGTAATGCACCCATTCCTCGCTGTCGGCGGAAAAGATCCGTCCCCCCGAAGGCTTCGGCCACAGGTGGGGCTCGAGGCGGTCGATGATCCGGTTCTCTATTTCCTTCAGTTCCGGCCCGTCGCGACGCACGGTCATCGTCCGGACTGCATCGCTTGCGTGCATCGCGGATACGACGGATTTCTTCTCCCACGGGTAGAGGAAGAGACTGACCGCGCTGCCGATGCTGATCTTGCCCTTGGCGGGTTGCAGCTTGGCCAGCGGATTGATGGCGCGGATGAACTCGGTCATCTCGATCGGCAGGCGCTCGTTGCGGGTTTCCTCCGTCAGCGGCGCGATATCGCGGATATCCAGCACCTTGTCCGCGAAGACGGAGAAGATGTCGAGATTTTGCCGGCGGATCTCGTCGAAGAGCAGGACGGTTACCTTGACGCCCGGCTGGCCGAGCAAGGGCTCGACTTCCTGCACCGGATTGATGAGGTGCGACTGCAGCGGATCGCTGAAATGCTGCTCGAAGAAATCGGGCAGGCTGAAGGTCGAGCCGTTCTTGATCTGCTGGGCCCAGAACGAATGGAACGTGCTCAGCGGATCGCGGATGGTGTAGACGATGTGCAGCTCGTCGATCTTCAGCAACGACCTGATCTTCTGGAAGTGCCGCGGTTTCCAGCGGCGGAAGCCTTCCGAGGACAGCAGGACATTGAGGCCGTCACGCGCCGCCCGCTCGCCGATCCGTTCGAGTTCGGCGTTGAACTTGCTCGTTCCGTTGAGGATCTTCTCCGGGTAGTCGGATATGTCGTGATGGGCGATGCGCACGCGCTCGCCCGTCAGCGGATACAGCCAACCCCGCTCCAGAAGCCGGTCGCGGCTTCTGTAGAAGTTGCTTTGAAGATAGGTCGTCGCCGTCTTGTGCGGACCAATGTGCATGACGAGCACGGCGGGTCTCCGGAAAAGGTCAGCCGATTTCGGTCTTGGCGATGCGGATTCCGAAGCCCTCGAGGCCGACATAGTGGCGTTCGCGCGTCGTCAGAAGGCGGATCGAGCTGACGCCGAGATCCTTGAGGATCTGCGCGCCGAGGCCGATTTCCAGCCATTCGTTGTCGCGGGTCTCGGCCTGGGCGTGACTTTCGCGATTGCCCTGGACCGCCTTGCGGCCGGTCTCGTGGTGGCCGACGCCGACCGAGCCTTCGCGCAGGTAGACGATGATGCCGCGGCCTTCCTCGGCGATCTTCCGCATGTAGTTGGTCAGCGGCGGGTTCTTGCCGAAGACGTCGCCGGCGACGTTTTCCGGATGCAGGCGCACCGGGATCTCGACGCCGTCGCGGATGTCGCCGAAGACGATTGCAAGGTGCTGCATCGGATCCCAGGGCAGCGAATAGGCGTGTGCCTTGGCCGGGCCGAACGGCGTCTCTATGTCGACGCTCGACTGCAGCTCGATCAGGGTTTCCTTGCGCTGGCGATAGGCGATGAGATCGGCGACCGAAACCTGTTTCAGGCCGTGCTCCTCGGCAAAGGCCTCTACCTGCGGCCCGCGCATGACGGTGCCGTCGTCATTGACCAGTTCGCAGATGACGCCGACGGGCGGCAGGCTGGCGAGCTTGCAGAGATCGACGGCCGCTTCGGTATGGCCGGAGCGCATCAGAACGCCGCCTTCGCGGGCGACCAGCGGGAAGATGTGGCCCGGACGGACGAAGTCGCCGGGGCCGACATTCGGGTTGGCGAGGTTGCGGACGGTCAGCGTCCGGTCTTCGGCCGAAATGCCGGTCGTGGTGCCGTGCTTGAAATCGACGGTCACGGTGAAGGCGGTGGTGTGGGCGGAATCGTTCTCGGCCACCATGGCGTTGAGATTGAGGCGCTTTGCTTCCTCGCGCGGCATCGGGGTGCAGACGATGCCGGAGGTGTGGCGTACGATGAAAGCCATCTTCTCGGCGGTGCAGTGCACGGCGGCAACGATCAGGTCGCCTTCGTTCTCGCGGTCGTCATCATCGGTCACGACAACGATTTCGCCAGCCTCGAAGGCGCGAATTGCGTCGACGACTCGTTTCTGGTCATAAGCCATGAAGTATTTCCCTATCGCGTGCGGCCGGTCTGGCCGCGGTCTCTCAGATAATGGTCGGCAATGGTGCAGGCGACCATCGCCTCGCCGATCGGTACGGCGCGGATGCCGACGCAGGGGTCGTGGCGGCCCTTGGTGCGAACATCGACCTCGTTGCCGTCGGCATCGATCGAGCGGCGCTCGGTGAGGATCGACGAGGTCGGCTTGATGGCGAAGCGGGCGACGACCGGCTGTCCGGTGGAGATGCCGCCGAGAATGCCGCCGGCGTGGTTGGACAGGAACATCGGCTTGCCGTCCGGTCCCATCCGCATTTCGTCGGCGTTTTCCTCGCCGGTGATTTCGGCGGAACCAAAGCCGTTGCCGATCTCGACCCCCTTGACCGCATTGATCGACATCAGGTTGGCGGCGATATCCTGATCGAGCTTGCTGTAGATCGGTGCTCCCAGTCCGGCCGGCACGCCTTCGGCAATGACCTCGACCACGGCGCCGATGGAGGACCCGGCCTTGCGGATCCCGTCCAGATATTCCTCCCACACCGGCACGATCTCGGCATCGGGAGCGAAGAACGGGTTCTGATCGACCTGGCTCCAGTCCCAGTTGTCGCGATTGATCTTGTGCTTGCCAATCTGCACCAGGGCGGCGCGGATGGTGACGCCGGGAATGACCTTGCGGGCGAGCCCGCCGGCAGCGACACGGGCGGCGGTTTCCCGCGCCGAGGATCGGCCACCGCCGCGATAGTCGCGGATGCCGTACTTGGCGTCATAGGTGTAGTCGGCGTGGCCCGGGCGGTAGCGCCGGGCGATCTCGCCGTAATCCTTGGAACGCTGGTCGGTATTCTCGATCATCATCGAGATCGGCGTTCCGGTCGAGATCATCGTCACGCCGTCGTCGTCCAGCATCACGCCGGAAAGCACTTTCACGAGATCGTCCTCGCGGCGCTGGGTGACGAAACGCGATTGCCCGGGCTTGCGCTTGTCGAGCCAGACCTGCAGTTCCTCGAGCCGGAAGCGGATGCCGGGAGGACAGCCGTCGACGACGCAGCCGAGCGCCGGACCATGGCTTTCGCCCCAGGTGGTTACACGGAAGAGATGACCGAACGTATTATGCGACATGTGTCCTGACCGGATAGGCGGCACACCGCCTCTGCCATTTGAGATATCCGGCACACTCATAGTGTAAAACAATCGAAAGAGAAAAGCCTTTCTTTCCAGCAACGGCGCCGCATGGGGAATCCTGATCCACCAACGCGGAATGCGGCGGAACGGGTGCCGCAGTGAGGCGGCCGGAGGGGAAATGTCCCGGCTGCGTTGCCTGGCGAAACCCGGTCTGCGCCTGCGTGCAATGCGCGAGGACGAATGCGGGCGGCAGAGCCGCAGGGCGTTGGCCGGGATAGTGCATTTCATGAGCCGGCGACCATTATCCACACCCCGGTTGCAACGCCCGTTCGCGCGCTTGCCCCTCATCTTCAAGGCACTTGATCCTAAACAGTTTTCCGTTCATCAATTGGGCGAGTGAAGGTCATGTTTCGGAGCGAATTTCGCCATATTCGAGAGGATAATCCGTGGTCGATATGTTGTCACCGACGAAACAGAAAAGGGCGCGTCCGATGCGCTTCATGATTGCAGCACTTTTGGCGACGGCGAGTTTCCTGTCCCCCCTCGAGGGTTTCGCGGAAAGTGCCGACGTTGAGGCCACCATCAGCAAGATCAACATGAACGATCTCAGCATGACGCTCGATGACGGCAAGACCTATCAGGTTCCGGAGGAGTTCAACTTCGAAGGGCTGGAAGCAGGCGTCAAGGTTCTGGTGTTCTATACCGAGGTCGACGGCAAGCGGGTCATAAACGATCTCGAGGTCATGCAGTGATGATGGTGTTGCTCATCCTGATCTGAACGGGGTTGGGCAAAGCATTGGAATGCCTGCATTTCCTGCCAATCGTCAATTGCATGATCATCAGCGGCAAGCCTGAATCGATCTGTGCGGACCGCCTCACAACTTACTGAAAACATTCCCGTAAGCTGGCGGTGCCGCAAATGTGCGGCGCTGTTTGCAGGGTCTACAGCCACCTGTAATGGCCGGTATCGGTTTCCAGCCGCAGGATCTGGTCCTGCGGGATCGCCGCCCAGGCGGCCTCGTCCTTGTCGATGTCGCCGACCAGATGGAACAATGCGCGCACGACGCCGCCATGCGAGACGCAGACGGTCGGCTGGCTGACCGAGCGCAGCCATGAACCCACCCGCCAGGACAGGATCTCGTAGCTTTCGGCCGCTTCGCCCGGGGGGATGAAGTCCCACTTTCCGCGTCGCCGCGCCTTCAGTCGCTCGGGCACCGTCTTCTTCAACTCATCAAGAGTGTGGCCTTCCCAGTCGCCGAAGGATACTTCGACCAGACGCGGGTCAGTGGTGTAGTCGGAAGGGGGGAGGCCCATGGCGGCGCGCAGCAGTTCCATGGTCTCGCGGGTGCGCGCCATCGGGCTGGCCACGAAGGCAAAGTCTGCGATCCGGTTGCCGATCAGTTGAGCCAGTTCTTCGCCGTTGCGGGTCGCCTGCTCGCGGCCGAGCGCGTTGAGGTCGATGTCCTGCTGTCCCTGCAAGCGCCCTTCGGCGTTCCAGTCGGTCTGCCCGTGGCGGATCATGTAGATGAGCACGGCGCTCCTGCCTTCACTGAACGGGCCGAAAGGCGAAATGCCTGAGATGACGCCCTGTCGCGAGGACACACGGTCACCGGGCCGGCAAACGGTCAGAGCCCGCAAGCGGGCCCGTCAACATCAAAACGCCGCGCTTCCTTTGGAAAAGCGCGGCGTCCTGTCAGTCTGTCATTCCTTGATGACGGAGATGTCAGGCGCATCGACCGCCTTCATGCCGACGGTGTGATAACCGGAATCGACATGGTGGACTTCGCCGGTAACGGCGGTCGAAAGGTCGGACAGCAGGTAGAGCGCCGACTTGCCGACTTCGTCGATGGTGACGGTGCGCTTCAGCGGGGCGTTGTACTCGTTCCACTTCAGGATATAGCGGAAGTCGCCGATGCCGGAGGCGGCAAGCGTCTTGATCGGGCCGGCCGAAATCGCGTTGACGCGGATACCGCGACCGCCGAGGTCAACGGCGAGGTAGCGCACGCTCGCCTCGAGCGCCGCCTTGGCCACGCCCATGACGTTGTAGTGCGGCATCACCTTTTCGGCGCCGTAGTAGGT
>JAEWPB010000065.1 GCA_023399465.1 Pseudomonadota bacterium | reverse complement strand
GGGGCTGCGGCTCGCCGGCGCCGACATGATCATCGGCGTCGACCTCAACAACGACAAGAAGGCCTGGGGCGAGCGCTTCGGCATGACCCATTTCGTCAACCCGACCGAGGTCGGCGACGACATCGTGGCCTACCTCGTCAACATGACGAAGCGCAACGGCGACCTGATCGGCGGCGCCGACTACACCTTCGACTGCACCGGCAACACCAAGGTGATGCGCCAGGCGCTGGAATCGGCGCACCGCGGCTGGGGCAAGTCGGTCATCATCGGGGTCGCCGGCGCCGGCCAGGAGATCTCGACGCGGCCGTTCCAACTGGTCACCGGCCGGCAGTGGATGGGCACGGCCTTCGGCGGCGCGCGCGGCCGCACCGACGTGCCGAAGATCGTCGACTGGTACATGGACGGCAAGATCGAGATCGACCCGATGATCACCCACGTGATGCCGCTCGACGACATCAACAAGGGCTTCGAGCTGATGCATTCGGGCGAGAGTATCCGAAGCGTGGTGGTTTACTGAGCAATTTCGCAAACGCGCTCCTGCCAGAAGACAGGTGCGCGCAACCCATATTCCTTTGAGATCGACAGGGAGGAGAGACGAAAATGGCAAGCACAGTTCATATTCATCCTGCCGTGGATAACGGCCTGACACCGGCCGATCCTGATTTCGCCGGCGGAACGCTCGTATGCGCCTGCACCGAAAACCCGGTGAAGGTTCGCATCGAAGGGCAGGTCGCCTACAATCACGCATGCGGCTGCACGAAGTGCTGGAAACCGCAGGGCAGCAATTTTTCCATCGTCGCCGTCGTCCCGCACGACAAGGTGACCGTCCTCGAGAACGGCGACAAGCTGCAGGTCGTGGATCCGTCCGCGCTTATCCAGCGCCATGCCTGCAAGGAATGCGGCGTTCACATGTATGGGCCGGTCGAGCGCGAGCACGCATTCCAGGGGCTGGATTTCATCCATCCGGAGCGTTTCGAGGAAACCGGCTGGGCACCTCCCGGATTTGCGGCCTTCGTGTCCTCGATCATCGAATCCGGCGTCGATCCCAGCCGCATGGACGGGATACGCGCACGGCTGCGGGAGCTTGGCCTCGAGCCCTATGATTGCCTGTCGCCGCCGCTGATGGATTATGTCGCGACCTGGATTGCGAAGAAAACCGGCGCCCTGCCGAGTTGATCGGGCCTTGCCGGACCCGGCCGGGGAAATACCGGCGGTCCTGATGGGTAGGAGAATATTTGGCGGCATAGGGGCGACCATATCGGGGTCCGCGGCATGCGTCGGACTACCGGCAATCCGTGTAGCGCATTTGCACCCGCCCCGCCCGAACGCCACTGCCCTCAACACAAAGGGCCCTCCGGCTTTCTGCCGGAGGGCCCTGTTGTCATGGAATTCTGACCATGTTGTCGAAGGGTGTGGCCGATATCGGCACCGTTGACAGTGAAGGCGGATCGCCCGTCAGCTGCGTTCCACCGCTTGCGCCGCCTGGTCGAGCGCGGCTGCGATCTTCTCGACGGCGGCGTCATCGACAGCCCCCTCGCGGAAACGCAGCCGCATGGCGAGCTTGAGGTTTTCCATCGCGCGAACGATCTGGGCAGGCGCATCGCGGCGACCGCCCCTGCAGCCCTCGGCGGTTCGCGACCACAGGGCGTCGATCGACGCTCGATTGGCCAGCAGGAAGGCTTCGCCTTCGGCAGTGACGCTGTAGAGCTTGCGCCCGCCGTCGGTCTCTACCGCGGCATAGCCCATGTCGTCGAGCCACGACAGCGTGGGATAGATCACACCCGGGCTCGGGCTGTAGCTGCCGCCAAAGCGATCCTCGATCGACTTGATCAGTTCATAGCCGTGGCTTGGGCGCTCGGCGATCATGGCAAGGATCAGCAGCCTCAGTTCGCCATAATCGAAAAGGCGACCGCCATGCCGGCCGCCGCGGCGGCCCCGGTTGGAGTGGTGACGTCCCGACATCTCGTCGGGGGCGGAGAAAAATCGGTCTGAACCGTAGCAGTGTTTGTACTTCATGCAGCCGATATAGATCTCGATATATCGCCGTTCAAGATATATCGAGATATTTTTCGGCAACCACTCTGCCCATCCGGGCACAAGCGCTACAGCCGGAAGGAACCGTGCCGCGGCACCGGCCGCCCGACACCACGGCATGCGGTATCGACCGACGGCCTCGGTCCACCGCTCACCGAGGTGCTTCGATCATCTTAAGTTCTGTTCTCTTGGGGGCGCAGTCAGTGCTTGAGCGGCTCGAGGACCGAGACATAGCTTGCCACCGCCCCGCCGCCCATATTGAAGCAGAGGCCGAGTTCCGGCCGCGAAAGCTGCATCTCGCCGGCTTCGCCGACGAGCTGGCGAGCGGCAAGCACGTGCATCGATACCCCGGTCGCGCCGATCGGATGCCCCTTGGCCTTCAGGCCGCCGGAGCGATTGATCGGCAGGCGCCCATCCTTCGCCGTGACACCGTCGCGCACCAACGCCGGCGCCCTGCCCTGCTCCGCCAGCCCCATCGCCTCCATAACCATCAGTTCGGCAATGGTGAAGCAATCGTGGACCTCCGCAAAGGAGAGGTCGTTGACGGTGATGCCGGCGCGCTTATAGGCCCAGTGGAAAGCCAGTTCGGGGCCTTCCAGCCGGGTGAGGTCCTTGGCCGAGAGCGGCAGGACGTCATTGATCTGCGCAGTTCCGCGAAAGCCGACGGCGCGCCGAAAATCGGAGATCATGTCGGCGCGGCAGAGCACCAGCGCCGCGGCTCCGTCCGACACCAGCGAACAATCGGTCTTCTTCAGCGGCGTTGCAATGACCGGGTTCCTCTCCGACGCTTCGAGGCAGAATTCGAGATCGAGCGCCCGGCGCATCTGCGCGAGCGGATTGTCGAGCGCATTGGCGTGGTTCTTGACGGCAATCCTCGCCATCGCCTCGGTCGGATCTCCGTATTTCGCGCCATAGGCCCTGGCGAAACGGGCGAAGATTTCGGGGAAGGAAACACCAGCCTCCTCCTTCTGGTAGCTCGCGGCCCCGAGAGCCGCGGCCACCGAGGCGCCATCCAGATGCGTCATCTTCTCGGCGCCGACGACGAGCGCGATGCGCACGCGTCCGGCGTTGATCGCGTCGATCGCCGCGTAGATTGCCGCAGCGCCCGAGGCGCAGGCATTTTCCAGCCGCGTCGCCGGCTTGAAGCGCAACCCAGGATCGACGCCGAGGACCATCGAGGCACAGAAGCCATCCGGCACCATGCCGGCATTGAAGTGACCGAGAAACACCGCATCGACATCGCTACCGGCGATCCCCGCATCGCCAAGCGCCTCCAGCGTGGCGGCAGCGATCAGATCTTCGAGCGACAGGCCATCCAGCTTGCCAAATGGCGTGTGGCCCCAACCGGTTATTGCAACTGTCATGGTCGCATCCTTCGAACAGGAATTTATAGCTAACGCACTTCATGCCGCATTGCGCAGCAGCATAAACCCGAGCCCGCGGGCGATGCAAACGAAAGCTCGCCCCGCGCCGGGGCCGCCTGCAGACCGGGAAATCAAGCCGAAATTGGGGCGCCCGCCGACATTGCGGCGGCCATCAACAGCCAATAGGCAATTGGATCACTGAACGCAGAGGTAGCAGATATGGCTCAGGAAACCGCGCGAGCGGGATGGGCATCGTCGTCACCATCCCGACGCTGAACGAACTGCTCGAGGCTCATGTTATCGAGAATGTCGGCAATCGCATCGCGGACATCGGTCATCGAGCGGCGGATCTGGCAGGTTTCCGGATCGGCACAATCATCGCACGCCTCGAAGGCGGTGCGGCTGGCACAACGGATCGGCGCCAGCGGCCCATCGAGCACGCGGATCGCATGCCCGATGCGAATGTCCGAAGCCGGCTTGGACAACGAGTATCCGCCGCCGGGGCCCTTCTTCGACCGCAGGATGCCGGCGTTGCGCAGCTCAAGCAGGATGGTGTCGAGGAACTTCTTCGGGATGTTGTTTCGCGTGGCGATTTCATTGCTGAAGGCGGTTTCGCCCGGCTGCAGCTGCGCCAGATCGACCAGGGCCTTGAGACCGTATTTTCCCTTTTTCGTCAGCATGGTGTCGCGAGCAACCTCGAACTGCGGCCGGCAGGTTTGAAAATCACGTTGCGCCGGCGACGTAGACCCTGCTTTAGCCTGTTTTGAGCAATCATAGAAGCCGGATCTACGGCTTTTGGTGAAATAGGACATGCAAACGGCGACTATCGCCGCCGCATGCCCGAGCCCTATCTCCCCGGCGGTTTTCAGTCCACAGCGGACTGCGCGGCAACAACCCTGGCTGCGACATCGCGGGTCTGCACCCGGATATCCGGCACTGCGAAGATCTCCCAGAACCGGCCAAGCGTCATCGGTCCGATGGCATAGAGGCCGGTCTGCGGCTCGCCCTCGGCGCTCAGGATTTCCGACTGGTCGCTGACGGCAACGCCGAGGCCGAGGCTGTCGCCAGCAAGAAGCCCGCGTCCGGCCATATCGGCCAAAAGCGGCAGGCGATTGATTGCGCAGCGTTCGAGGCCGGTACAATTGACCACACGATCGACGCTCAGGCCCATCTGCTGACGGCTGTCGCGCTCCTCGAAGGTGACCGTGATGCCACCGGCGTCGGCTTCGCCGATCTCGCGCAGCCAGCCGCGATGAACGATGAGCCTGCCCGATGCCCGCAGCCGCTCGATCTCGGCAGCGATATCCGGCGCCATCCGGTGACGGTGAATGTTCCACATGGCGACCGCGTGACGAAGGAAGCGCTTGCGCTGCTCGTCGGACATCTCCTGCCACAGGGATTGCGTCACCGGCCGCAGGCCGTCGATGACAGGCCGCCAGTCGCCTGTTTCGGCAATCCGCTGGCGCAGCGCCCTGAGCATCGCACTCAGTTCCATCTTGCCCGGCACCAGCGCGACTTCCGTTGCCGGAGCGCGCGGCACGACATGCGCCTGCGGCACCAGGCCACGGCGCGATAGTACGTGAATCCTACCGCGATGGCCGTACTCGTTCAGTGCCAGCACCTGGTCGACCATGGTCAGGCCCGAGCCCAGGATGAGGATCTCGTCATCCTTGTCGATGCGCTCGAGCCAGGCGTCCGCCCACGGGTTGGAAACGATCCGCTCTCGCGCGCCGGCATCGATCGCCTTTGCCGGCAACGGCAGGCCGGCGGCCGTCGAACCCATGCAGAGGATTGCCTGCGCTGCCTCGAGCCGCTGCCCGCTCGAGAGGCCGAAGGTGTAGCCGCCGCTCGAACTCCGGTCGCAACTCGTCGCTTCGACATCCACAAACTGCATCTGCGCGCGATTACCGCTGCGCTGCAGTGCATCGGAAAGCGTATCCTGCACGTATTGCCCGAAAAGGCGGCGGGGCACGAAATCCTCGGCCGAATAGTCATGCCCCTTGCGCGACAGCCACTCGACGAGGTGATCGGGCCGGTCCGCATAGAGGCTCATTCTCCCGGCCGGCACATTCAGCCGGTGACACTCGCGGGCGGTGCCATAGGCAACGCCGCGTCCGAACGCCTGCCGTGGACCGACGACGGCAACCGTTTGTGAATGGGGCAGCTTCTCCAGGAGGTTGATCGCGACGGCGGCGGCCGAAAACCCCGCACCTACGATGGCGATGTCTGCCTGAATCATACAGTTGCTCCTCGTTTCACTCGTATCAGCGGAGAATACTCATTTCTTGCGTGATATCTACTATTTTTGTAGATTTTATTCTACTTTCTCGTTTCCTGATAGAAAACAATTCCCGCACCCGGACCAACGGCCCACCGACCGCGCGGGTTCCCCATTTTGCCTTATGCGGCCGGGACTTATATCAATATATATTTTATAGATTTTAATCCGTTTTCATGCAATCCTTGCCGCTTCGCACGCCTTGGCCACGTCCGGAACTGGAGGAGTTTCTCATGGGAACCGTTTTGCAGATTTCCGATCGAAGTCGTCCTGCGCTTCGCCGAATCGGCAGCGAAGAGGAAGCGCTTTCAGCCGCGCGGGACCTTTCCGCCCTCCTGCACCGCCGCCGCGACGAGAGTTGCGACTTCCACAATTCCATCCTTCACGGAGTACTCGACGAACTCGGCCAGACGGGCCTCCTTGGCATCACCATTCCCGATGAGCACGGCGGCACGGACATCTGCAATGCGGCGTTGGCGGAAGTCGTTGCCGCTGTCGCAGAGGCCAGCATGACCGCGGCCGAACACCTGCGGCACCATTTTCACGTCCTCGAAGCGCTGCGCGTGGCAGGCAGCGACGAGCAGAAGTCCTTCTTTCTTGCGCGGGCACTCTCGGGCGATAGGATCGGTGGCGGCCTGGCGCCCGTCGACGGCGCAACGAACCTGCGGCTGCGGCCCGCCGACAGTGGCCCTGGCTTTGTCCTTTGGGGACAGGCACCGTTCCACCTCGGCGATGTTTCGGCTGACTGGCTGGCGGTTGCCGCCGCTGACGCCGATGGCGACGTCGCCACCCTGCTCGTGCCGCGGGGAACGCCCGGGCTATCGTGGCACCAGGGCTGGAGCGTCGACCATGGCGGCACCGCCGTTGCCGAATTCGACGCCGTGCACGTGCAGGGCAACACGCTTCTCCGCCTGCAGATGGACTCCAGGCGCGCAGCAATCGACATGATCGCGGACATCGTTCAGGCCGCCATCGACCTTGGGACGGCGCGTGCGCGGTTACGCGATGCAATCGCCCGCCTGCGCACCAGCCGGCCTCTCTTTTCGGCAATGAACGGTGGAGAGCCCCGACCCCATCCGATTGCTGTTGCCCGCATCGGCGATCTGGCGATCCGCATCGAGGCCGCGAGCGCGCTTCTGGAACGGGTCGGACGGAAGATCGACTGTGCCCAGATCAGCCCCACGGCGGACAATGTTCTTACGGCGAAGCTCGCGGTGGCCGGCGCCAGGGCGCTGACGGCGGCACTTCTGGACGATGCTTCGGTACCGATCCTCGATACCTTGTCGGGCGAGGCGCCCTTCGAAGTCGGGGAGACCGGCAGGTTGCAGGGAAGCGTCGATGCCGGCTGCCATGCCGTGGGCAGCTTCCATCTCAATGGTGCCGCACCGTTCTGACTTGAAATTGTGGACGTCCTGATGCTTCGGGTCTAGATTGTACCAAGGATCGCCGATCCTTGGTATTACGCGTCTGTCTCATCCAGCATCGCAGGAGATTCTTCGATGACCGAGCGGCGTATTCGCGAAATGACCCCCGAGGAGGCACGACGTGACCATATCGAAATGCTGTGGTTTCTGGCGTTCAACGCCCTTGCCGGGATGATTATCGGCGCGCTGACAGCATTTGCAATCATCTGGCTCGACTTCGGCAGCCTCGGCACCAGGATCGGCAATTCGCAAAACCCTGTCCTGGTCAGCCTGATGCTCGTGGCACCCTTCACCTTCATTTTCGGCGCCGCCGCCGCGGCATCCGCGATCATGCTGCTGCCCTACCGCAAGAAGTTCGATCGGTAGAGCGACAATCGCAGGCCCAGACAAGCAACACATGGCCAATAACGAAAGGACCGGGGCGCTTTCGCCACCCCGGTCCTCTGCATATTGTGATCCGGCCGACGAGATCAGCCCTCGAAGAATTCCTTCATCCGGGCAAAGAACCCGGTCGACTCGGGATTGTTCTCCTTCGACGAGATCTCCTCGAACTCCTGCAGCAGTTCACGCTGGCGCTTAGTCAGCTTCTGCGGCGTCTCGATCTGGATCTGGATATAAAGATCACCTGTCTGCGCCGAACGCAGTACCGGCATGCCCTTGCCCTTCAGACGGAACTGCTTACCGGCCTGCGTCCCTTCCGGAACGGTGACGCGCGACTTGGTGCCATCGAGCGTACCGACGTCGAACGTCCCGCCGAGAGCAGCCGTCGTCATCGAGATCGGCACCACGCAGTAGAGATCGGCGCCATCGCGTTGGAAGAACTCATGCGGTGTGACCGAAAGGAAGATGTAGAGATCTCCCGCAGGTCCACCGCGCAGCCCGGCCTCGCCCTCGCCCTGCAAGCGGATGCGGGTACCGTCCTCGATGCCGGCCGGAATGTTGACCGACAGCGAACGGTCCTCGGTGACGCGGCCATGGCCGTGGCACTTGGTGCAGGGATCGGTGATCGTCTGGCCGCGACCGTGACAGGTCGGACAGGTGCGCTCGATCGAGAAGAAGCCCTGTGCCGCACGTACCCGGCCGGAGCCCTGGCAGGTGGCGCAGGTGGTCGGCTTGGTGCCCGGCTTCGCGCCGGTGCCGGTGCAGCCGTCGCAGGTGATCGAGGTCGGAACGCGAATCTGCGCCGTCTTGCCGGTGAAGGCCTCTTCCAGCGAGATTTCCATGTTGTAACGAAGATCGGCGCCGCGCTCGCGACCGCCGGACGAACGACGACCGCGGCCACCGCCCATCATCTCGCCGAAAATGTCCTCGAAAATGTCGGAGAAGCCACCGGCGCCGCCGCCGAAACCGCCGCCATTGCCCATGCCGCCGTGTTCGAAAGCCGCATGGCCGAACCGGTCGTAGGCTGCCCGCTTCTGCGGGTCCTTCAGGGTTTCGTAGGCTTCGTTGACTTCCTTGAACTTGTGCTCGGAGTTCGAGTCACCCGGATTTTTGTCCGGATGGTATTTCATCGCCAGTTTGCGAAAGGCACTCTTCAGTTCTTTCTCGTCAGCGGTTTTGCTGACACCCAGCGTTTCGTAAAAATCAGCTTTCGCCATCCAGGAACAGACCCCGCAAAATGTATCCGGCTGCATGATGCAGCCGGATGTCTATTTGTCTAGCCGCTTAGGTTCGAAAACCTTAAGCAGAACGCTTACGGTCGTCGTCGTCGCCGCCGATTTCTTCATAGTCGGCATCGACGACCTTGTCGTCACCGGCTGCTGCTTCGGCAGAAGCACCTTCGGCCTGCTGCGCCTCATAGATCGCCTGACCGAGCTTCATCGAAACTTCCATCAGGGTCTGGGTCTTGGCCTTGATGTCCTCGGCATCCGGTTCGGATGCTTCGGTTGCCGTCTTCAGGGCAGCGATCGCGTCGCTGATGGCGGTAC
The DNA here is from genome assembly GCA_023399465.1 of Pseudomonadota bacterium. Classification (GTDB taxonomy): domain Bacteria; phylum Pseudomonadota; class Alphaproteobacteria; order Rhizobiales; family Rhizobiaceae; genus Ferirhizobium. The sequence continues at coordinate 61,202 of JAEWPB010000065.1, read as the reverse complement.
GATCGGCTTCGCTGACCTTCTCGCCATATTCCTGCAGCGACTTTTCAGTGGAGTGAATCAGGCTTTCGGCCTGGTTCTTGGCTTCCACGGCCTCGCGGCGCTTCTTGTCTTCAGCGGCATGAGCCTCGGCGTCCTTGACCATCTTCTCGATGTCGGCATCGGACAGACCGCCAGAAGCCTGGATGCGGATCTGCTGTTCCTTGCCGGTGCCCTTGTCCTTGGCCGAAACCTGCACGATGCCGTTGGCGTCGATGTCGAAGGTGACTTCGATCTGCGGCACGCCGCGCGGTGCCGGCGGCAGGCCGACGAGGTCGAACTGGCCGAGCAGCTTGTTGTCTGCGGCCATTTCACGCTCGCCCTGCGAGACGCGGATCGTCACGGCCGACTGGTTGTCTTCAGCGGTCGAGAAGGTCTGCGACTTCTTGGTCGGGATCGTGGTGTTGCGGTCGATCAGGCGGGTGAAGACGCCACCGAGTGTTTCGATGCCGAGCGACAACGGGGTTACGTCGAGGAGCAGTACGTCCTTGACGTCGCCCTGCAGAACGCCGGCCTGGATGGCGGCGCCCATGGCGACGACTTCATCCGGGTTGACGCCCTTGTGCGGTTCCTTGCCGAACAACTGTTTGACGACTTCCTGGACCTTCGGCATGCGGCTCTGGCCACCGACGAGGACCACTTCATCGATCTCACCCGCGGTGACGCCGGCATCCTTCAGGGCTGCCTTGCACGGAGCCACGGTGCGCTGGACCAGATCGTCGACCAGGCTTTCGAACTTGGCACGGGTCAGCTTCATCGTCAGGTGCTTCGGACCGGTCGCGTCCGCCGTGATGAACGGCAGGTTGATTTCGGTCTGCTGCGACGAGGACAGCTCGATCTTGGCCTTTTCGGCAGCTTCCTTCAGGCGCTGCAGGGCAAGCTTGTCGCCCTTCAGGTCAATGCCCTGGTCCTTCTTGAATTCGGATGCGAGGTACTCGACCAGACGCATGTCGAAGTCTTCACCACCGAGGAAGGTGTCGCCGTTGGTCGACTTCACTTCGAAGACGCCATCGCCGATTTCGAGGATCGAGATATCGAAGGTACCACCGCCAAGGTCGTAGACGGCAATGGTCTTGCCTTCCTTCTTGTCGAGGCCATAGGCGAGAGCGGCAGCGGTCGGCTCGTTGATGATGCGCAGGACTTCGAGACCGGCGATCTTGCCGGCATCCTTGGTTGCCTGGCGCTGGGCATCGTTGAAGTAGGCGGGAACAGTGATGACGGCCTTCTCGACCTTTTCGCCGAGATAGGATTCTGCCGTTTCCTTCATCTTCTGGAGGATCATGGCGGAGATCTGCGACGGCGAATAGGCCTTGCCATTGGCTTCGACCCAGGCATCACCGTTGTCGCCCTTGACGATGTTGTAGGGGACGAGGTGCTTGTCCTTTTCGACGGTCGGATCGTCGTAACGGCGGCCGATCAGGCGCTTGACTGCGAAGAGGGTATTCGTCGGATTGGTGACTGCCTGACGCTTGGCCGGCTGGCCGACCAGACGCTCGCCATCATCGGTAAAGGCAACCATCGACGGCGTCGTGCGTGCGCCCTCGGCGTTTTCGATGACTTTTACATCCTTGCCATCCATGACGGCGACGCAGGAGTTTGTCGTACCAAGGTCAATACCAATTACTTTTGCCATGTGTTCTCTCCTTGAAGCAAGCTATCGGAACCCGTGCGGCGTTCCCCTGACAGCCCCTTACGGGATGGTCATTGAGATAACGCAGTCGTGAACTGCGGTGATGCGGCGTATATAAGTAGCGGTTTTGCGGACTGCAAGGCGGGAGAACGCCAACCTTCCGGCGAAATTTGAACTGCCCTTCCCGCCACCTGAAAAACCGGACATGTCGCGAACCTCTCGCCGCGGCACGCCGTCATCCGGCGGTCATCATCCGCCCATCAGGACGTCGAGCAGGGTCGTCGGCCTGCGCGGCGCCGGCGGCTCGCCAACAGCGGCCGGCGGGACGAGCCCGGGCTCCATTCCGATCGCATCATCCTGCCATTCCGACGGTCCCGGATCGAGCGGTCGCAAGCCCGCCTCGGGCACGGCACCGACCGGCATTTCAGGATAGGCGTCGTCGCTGGAGATGATATCGCCGACCGACGGCTGTGCCGCCGCCATGCCGGGTTCCCCAGGCGCAACCGCATCATCGATCACCTGCCCGCCACCGAAGATCGGCGACGGCGACAGGCCCTTGTGGGCAGCGGTCATGAACTGCTTCCAGGCGACAGCCGGCAAGCCGCCGCCGGTCACCTTCTTCATCGACTTGCCATCGTCATTGCCGAACCAGACGCCGGTCGTGAGGTTCGAGGTGAAGCCGACGAAGAGCGCGTCGCGGAAGGACTGCGTCGTCCCGGTCTTGCCCGCCACCTGCCAGCCGGGAAGCTGCGCCTTCTTGCCGGTACCGTTCGAAACCACGCCCATCATCATCGCATTCATGTTGGCAACGATCGTTTCGCTCAGCACCCGCGGCGGGTTGTCGTAGGTGTTTTCGTAGAGCACCTTGCCGTCGGCGGTAGAAACGCGGCGGATGACATGCGGGGTCGCCTTGTAACCGCCATTCATGAACGGCGCATAGGATGCGGTCAGCTCCATCAGCGACACTTCCGAGGTGCCGAGTGCCAGCGAGGCATTGGCCTGCAGCTCGGATTCGATGCCGAGCCGGTGGGCAAGCTTGGCGACCTGATCGGGGCCGACCTCCATCACCAGCTGCGCGGCGATGGTATTGAGCGAATCGGCAAGCGCCGAGGTGAGCGTCACCTGTCCGCGGTATTTCTGGTCGTAGTTCTCGGGCGTCCACTTGCCGATCCTGACCGGCGCATCCGAGCGCACCGACCCCGGCCGCAATCCGATCTCGAGGCCGGCGGCATAGACGAACGGCTTGAACGCCGAACCCGGCTGGCGCTTGGCCTTGGCGGCACGGTTGAACTGACTGTCGGCATAGTCCCGGCCGCCGACCAGGGCCCGGATGGCGCCGGTACCGTCGATCGAGACGAGGGCCGCCTGCGACGCGTTGAGCTTGGCGCCCTCGCCCTCCAGGAGCGAAGCGATCGTTTTCTCCGCCTCGGTCTCGAGCGCCGGGTCAATCGTCGTGTCGACCACGAGATCTTCCCTGACGTCACCGATAAGGCGCGGCAGTTCATCCATCACCATATCGGCGACATAGTGCCCGGCACCGGACCAGTAGCTCTTTGCGTGGGTCGGCGGTTGTGACATCGCCGTCTTGATCTCGCCTTCGGAGATGAAGCCTGCATCGTGCATGGCGCCGAGCACGACCTGCGCCCGTTCTTCGGCCGCCTGCGGATCGCGTGCCGGCGAAAGCCGTGACGGCGCCTTCAGCAGACCGGCGAGAAGCGCTGCCTCCCCGAGGTTCACATCCCGCGACGACTTGTGGAAGTAGCGCCTCGACGCCGCCTCGACCCCATAGGCGTTCGAACCGAAGAACACCCGGTTGAGATACATCGTCAGGATCTGGTCCTTGGTGTACTTGTGCTCGAGCCAGAAGGCGAGCAGCACTTCCTGCACCTTGCGCTCGAGCGTACGCTCCGGCGACAGGAACATGTTCTTGGCCAGCTGCTGGGTCAGCGTCGAACCGCCCTGCACCATGCGCCCGGTCGTGACATTGGTGACCATTGCCCGGGCGAGGCCGATCGGATCGATGCCGAAATGCGAGTAGAAGCGCCGGTCCTCGATGGCGATGACCGCCTGCGGAATATAGGGCGACATGTTCTCGAGCGAGACCGCCTCGCCTCCGGTCGCGCCGCGATTGGCGATCACCGAGCCATCGATGGCAGCGATCCTGACGTTCGGCGGACGATCGGGAATCGACCAGCTGCTGGCGCTCGGCATGCGGGCGCCGTAATAGAGAACCAGGCCACCGATGCCTATGCCCACCCAGATGCCGAGCACGATGGACCAGTAGACGACAAAACGAACAAGGCCGAAAAACCCGAAGCTCCGCTTCGGCGCACGACGCGATTTTCCGCGCTTCGGCTCCCGCCTGGCCTTCACGGAATTGACCGGTCGTCGGGAAGGGGAACCCCGACCGGCCACCCGGTCACTGGCTTCAACGCGCAGATCGTCTTCATCCTCGTCGTCCCCGCCGAAGGTAGGTTCTATTCTCTGACCTGATCTGTTCCTGCCTGCCATTGCCGACTGGTCGCGCCCCATATTCCCTGGCGCATCGCCGGCCTGCGCGCGGCGTCGATGCAGCCACGCAAAACGGATGATACGCAATACTCAAAACTCGCTGCGACCGCTCTGTGCACGACCCAGCCTGGGGCCAGCGCATCACGGGCGCCCGTTTCGCCTTTGCGGTTGCCGCGGACAAGAAAGTCGCCCGCCCTGCGTCCCCACCCAGACTGCCTGTGCAGAGCGATGCACTGTAAATGCGGCGATTTAAGGGGTAGTTAAAGACCGGTTAACATTTTCTTTAGGGTCTTCAATACCTTGCCGCAATGGACATCAGCGTCCGTCCACATGCTGCAACTGGGTTTCGGTAGCCGGGTAGCTGCCGGCCTCAAAATCCGAGCGGCGGCGCATAGAAGCATCGCACCGTATCTTCGTTCGGAAACAGACAGAGATGGTAGGAGCCATCCGGCGAACGCATGGCGCGGGTCGATGGAACCACGAAGACATGCGGGCGGGTAACCAGCCGGTGATCGCCGGGCGAGAGCACCACGCGATAGCCCTCATGGATCAGGCTGACGGCCTGGTTGGAGATCATCTGGCAATCGCCAGCCTTGCCGTCACCATTGCAACAATAGCGATCATACTGGAAACCCGTCGCCGTCTCGTGCGCCCAGGCGCTTCCCGCCATGAGGAAAATCGCTGCAAAAATCACCTTTTCCATACCTGCCTCCAAACCCGGCGCTGGCGCCGTGAACCGGACTGACTACACGGAAAAACGAAGCGCGATTTCATCGGGTTTTGCGAAACCTCGAAGGAGCGACGGACCACCGCCACCGGAAACCGCAAGGCAGCGCGCTGCGTTGCCAAACACGAGAATGGTCAAAAGCTGTGGCAAATATGAGGTTGACAGCACGCGGTTGACGCGAATCCGCCAATCGGACCACCCCTGAGGGGGCCGAATCGCACTCCAAGGCCTATTGGCAGACGTCGACCCAGGCGGCCGAAACAAGCCCGGCCATGCGTTCGGGCGCGATCCGGACGGCAGAGTTCGTCGCCCCTGCGGCCGGCACGACCTCGTCGAAATCGCGCAGGGAAACATCGCAATAGATCGGCAGCGCCGACGGCAGGCCGAAGGGACAGACCCCGCCGACCGGGTGCGTCGTCGCCTCCATCACCTGCTCGGCGTCGAGCATGCGCGGCTTGCCGCCGAAGGTATCCTTGGCCTTGCGGTTGTCGAGGCGCCTGGTGCCGCCCATCACCACCAGCAAGGTTTCCTCGCCAACCTTGAGGCAGATCGTCTTGGCGATCTGCGCCGGTTCGACGCCATGCGCCTCGGCGGCGAGCGCGACAGTGGCGGAACTCGCTTCGGTTTCGATGATGTCGATGTCGGGGGCATGCGCCGCAAAGAAGGCGCGAACAGATTCGAGGCTCATGGGGCGAGACCATAGTCGAGGCGAATCGTGCTTGGCAACCACGGTTTGCAAGTTATGCATTTTCCGCATTGCTGCATCGCAATATTGTGACTGTTTTTTGGGCGCTGCCTCTGTATATTCAAATCATCGAAGTGACGCACTCCTCCTCCCAGCGTCCTTCGATTGGACTGGCAACACTCCTCCTCCCAGTTGTCAGTCAGGTTTAAAAGCCCGGTGCACCTCCTCCCGCACCGGGCTTTTTCCATTCCGCACCAGCCTCCCCTTGATATCGCCCCACGGCATCCCCACATGGGGTTCAACACGAGAGCCGGACAGGCGAAGACATTAACGATTTGTTAACCATTCGCCGCCAATATGGCTCTCATGGATGCGACGAACACAAGTCGCCCGGCTAAGCCGGACGGAATGTGAAACGAAGCAACGCACATATTCATTTCCGCCCTTGACCACGGATGTACTGGCACTGGCGTTGAAATGAGTTGGGAAAGGTCGGGCTCGCCCGGCCTTTTTGCGTTTCTGGACTTGGTGACACGAAAAACCCGCCTTCCGCAGGGCGAAAGGCGGGTTTTCTTATACTGACATCACGTGATCATGCGGCGGCAAGCGCGTCCAGGATCCGGATCCACGAGCGAATGCCCTTGTGGAAGGAGGAGAGATCGTACTTCTCGTTCGGCGAATGGATACGGTCGTCGGAGAGACCGAAGCCGACGAGCAGCGATTCCATGCCGAGCATGCGCTGGAAATCACCGACGATCGGAATCGAGCCACCCATGCCGATGACCACGGCCGGCTTCGGCCATTCCTGCGACAGTGCGTCCTTGGCGGTGTTCAGCAGCGGCGAATCATAGGGAAGATGGATTGCCGGCGAACCGCCATGCGGGTGCAACTCGACCGAGCAGTCCGCCGGGATCTTCGAACGCACATAGGCGCGGAAGCTCTCGCGGATCTTGTCCGGATCCTGATCGCCAACGAGACGGAAGGAAACCTTGGCCTGCGCCTTGGCAGCGATGACCGTCTTGAAGCCATCCCCGGTATAGCCGCCGATGATGCCGTTGACCTCGGCGGTCGGGCGCGCCCAGGTCAGTTCCAGCACCGAACGATCCTTTTCGCCCGCCGGGATGGACAGGCCGATCTCGCCGAGGAACTTTTCGGCCGAGGTGCCGAGCTGGTCCCACATCGCCTTGATCTCGGCGGGCGTTTCGGTAACGCCGTCGTAAAAGCCCGGCAGCGTTACCCGGCCGTTTTCATCATGCAGGCCGGCAAGGATGTCGACGAGGATATGGATCGGATTGGCCGCTGCGCCACCGAAGTAGCCGGAATGCAGGTCGCGATCGGCAGCGATGATGGTGATTTCCTCGCCGACAAGGCCGCGCAGACCCGCCGAGATCGCCGGCGTATCGCGATCCCACATGCTGGTGTCGCAGACGAGCGCATAGTCGGCCTTGAGTTCGGCGGCATGCGCCTCGAGGAAGGGCCGCAACGACGGCGAACCGGATTCCTCTTCGCCCTCGAACAGGATCGTGACCCGGCACGGCAGGCCGCCCTCGACTTCCTGGTAGGCGCGGCAGGCTTCGAGGAAGGTCATCAGCTGCCCCTTGTCGTCGGCAGTGCCGCGACCGGTGATGACCTTGCGGCCACCGCCGATGTCCTTGATCTCGGGGGCGAACGGATCGCTCTCCCACATGTCGATCGGGTCGACCGGCTGGACGTCGTAGTGGCCATAGAACAATACATGCGGCGCATCCGGCTTGGCGGCGCTGTGATGCGCGACGACCATGGGATGACCGGGGGTTTCACGCACCGACGCCTCGAAGCCGAGCGCGGTCAGATCGGCGACCAGCCATTCCGCTGCCTTGCGGCACTCGGCCTTGTAGGCCGGATCCGTCGAAATCGACTGGATGCGAAGCAGTTCGAAGAGTTTCTCGAGGCTTGAGGGCAGATTGCTGTCGGCGCGATCAAGAACAGGAGTGATATCGGTCATTTCCGAGTCCTTTCTGGAATTTGGGCGGAAGATAGACCAAAGCATCAGCGGTTTCGAGGCGGCTCGCGCATTTTTCCGGTGCACCGGCACGAATTGCCATTCGCGGCGATCGGATGGCCGTGCACTGTCGTCGCGACGACGCTTGACGACCTGCACGAATGCACGCCTACCCCTTTAAATCGCGGCCGTTGTCGATCGCCTGGCGGATATATTCGAGCAGCAATTCGCGCTCGAAACGGCGGAAGCCGCCAAGCAGGGCCTCTTCGGCGGCGACTGCGGCAGCGATTGCCTGGCGCTCCACTTCCCGGGCCTTCTCCGTGAGATGGACGAGCTGGGCACGCTTGTCGGAGGGATGCACCCGGCGTTCGATCAAGCCGTCGCGCTCCATGCGCGCAAGCGTGTTGGCCATGGTCGCCTGCTCGACATCGATACGAGCGAGCAGCTGGCGCTGGGTCAGACCATCCTCGCTCCAGAGCTCGAGCAGGATCGGAAACTGGCCGGCCGAAAATCCGAGTGCGATCACCCTTTGCTGGAGCGCCCGGGTAAACCCCTTCGCCAGTTGCGCGGCCAGATAGCTTGCCGAATTGCGCCGGTCATAAACCATGACGGAAAAATAGGATGAAATCTGTCGCCGCACAATCGACAATTGCAGCGGCGGGATACCCAAACCGGCATCCAGAAAGACGAAACCGCCATGGCCTGGAGGCGGACCATGGCGGTTCGTAAAATGGGGACAAAGGCCCGGAGAGGGGGGATAGGCCTTTGTCCGAAGTCTGATGCGGCGGGGGACAGGCCGGCTGTCAGACTGCGGCGTGATCAAGCGCCGGTAAGCAATATCTGGCCCCCGGAATGTGGTTTTTCAAGGGAACTGCAGCCCCTTCTTGATTACAAATCGGTAACGTTTCAGTGAGTGCCGGCAAGCACTTTCTGCGGCCGAAATCGCTGTTTGCCTGTGAAGTTTCTCATGGACGGGTGAATGCGCCCGCGCTATCCATCATCCCCATGAAAAAAGGTGATCATCTCTTCCTCGTCGACGGTTCCGGCTTCATTTTTCGCGCGTTTCACGCGCTGCCGCCGCTCACCCGCAAATCCGATGGCCTGCCGGTCGGCGCCGTGTCCGGTTTCTGCAACATGTTGTGGAAGCTGCTGACCGACGCCCGCGACACTTCGGTCGGCGTCACCCCCACCCATTTTGCCGTCATCTTCGACTATTCCTCGAAGACCTTCCGCAAGGAAATCTATGACGCCTACAAGGCGAACCGCTCGGCGCCGCCGGAAGAACTGGTGCCGCAATTCGGCCTGATCCGCGAGGCCACCCGCGCCTTCAACCTGCCGTGCATCGAAGCGGAAGGCTTCGAAGCCGATGACCTCATCGCGACCTATGCCCGCATGGCCGAAGCGGCCGGCGGGGATGTCACCATCATCTCGTCCGACAAGGACCTGATGCAGCTGGTGACGCCGAACGTCCACATGTACGACAGCATGAAGGACAAGCAGATCGGCATTCCCGAGGTGATCGAGAAATGGGGCGTGCCGCCGGAAAAGATGATCGACCTGCAGGCGCTGACCGGCGACTCGACCGACAACATTCCCGGCATTCCCGGCATCGGCCCGAAGACCGCGGCGCAGCTGCTCGAGGAATTTGGCGACCTCGACACCCTGCTGATCCGGGCGCCGGAAATCAAGCAGCAGAAGCGCCGCGAGAACATCATCACCAATTCCGAGCTTGCCCGCCTTTCGCGCGTGCTCGTAACCTTGCGCACCGACGCGCCGATCGAGGTTCCCCTCGACGGACTGCTGCTCGAGCCGCAGAACGGTCCCAAGCTCATCGGCTTCCTCAAGGCGATGGAATTCACCTCCCTCACCCGCCGCGTGGCCGAGGCAACCGGCACGGATGCAAGCGCCATCGATGCCGTCACCGTCCGGACCGAATGGGGCAAGGACGCACACGGCCCCGATCTCGACGTAGAGCCAACCGGCGATACCGCGATGAAGGTCGAGGCCAATGGCGCCGCGCAAACCATTGCGCCAGCCGCGGCAACGACAGCCGCTCCCATCGAGGGACCGACCCCCGCGGAGCTTGCCAAGGCTCGCGCCGAGCGTTTCGCCGCGGCGAAGATCGATCACAGCAGCTATGTGACCATTCGCGACCTTGCGACCCTCGATTGCTGGATCGCGCAGGCCCGGGAAACCGGTCTCGTCGCCTTCGACACGGAAACCAATTCGCTCGACGCCATGCAGGCCGACATCGTCGGCTTTTCGCTGGCGATATCAGACAACAGCAGCGATCCTTCCGGCCTGGTCATTCGTGCGGCCTATGTACCGCTCGCCCACAAGAGCGGCCATGGCGACCTGCTCGGCGGTGGCCTGGTCGAAAACCAGATTCCGCTGGACGCGGCGCTCTCGCGACTGAAGGCGCTGCTCGAGGACACGTCGGTCCTCAAGGTGGGGCAGAACCTCAAATACGATTATCTCGTGATGAGCCGCTACGGCATCACCATGCAGAGTTTCGACGATACCATGCTGATCTCCTACGTGCTCGGCGCCGGCAACGGCTCGCACGGGATGGACGGGCTCTCCGAACGGCTGCTTGGCCACACGCCGATCGCCTACAAGAACGTGGCCGGCAGCGGCAAGTCGCTGGTGACCTTCGACATGGTCGACATCGACCGGGCAACCGCCTATGCGGCGGAGGATGCCGACGTCACGCTGCGGCTATGGATGGTGATGAAACCACGGCTGGCCGCCGACAAGCTGTCCACGGTCTACGAACGGCTGGAACGGCCGCTGCTGCCGGTTCTCGCCCGGATGGAACGGCGCGGCATCACCGTCGACCGCCAGATCCTCTCGCGGCTTTCCGGCGAACTGGCGCAAGGCGCCGCAGCGCTCGAGGACGAGATCTACCAGCTCGCCGGCGAGCGCTTCAACATCGGCTCGCCGAAGCAGCTCGGCGATATCCTGTTCGGCAAGATGGGCTTCCCCGGCGGCTCCAAGACCAAGACCGGCCAGTGGTCGACCTCGGCGCAGGTGCTGGAAGACCTGGCGGCAGCCGGTCAGGACCTGCCGCGCAAGATCGTCGACTGGCGGCAGCTGACCAAGCTGAAATCCACCTATACCGACGCCCTGCCCGGCTTCATCCATCCCGAGACCAGGCGGGTGCACACCTCCTATTCGCTGGCCGCGACCACCACCGGACGGCTTTCCTCCTCCGATCCGAATCTGCAGAACATTCCGGTTCGCACCGCCGAAGGCCGCAAGATCCGCACCGCCTTCATCGCCAGCCCAGGCCACAAGCTGATCTCGGCCGACTACAGCCAGATCGAGCTTCGCGTTCTCGCCCATGTCGCCGATATTCCGCAGCTGAAGCAGGCGTTTTCCGAAGGCATCGACATTCATGCCATGACCGCGTCGGAGATGTTCGGCGTTCCGGTCGAAGGCATGCCTTCCGAGGTGCGCCGCCGCGCCAAGGCGATCAACTTCGGCATCATCTACGGCATTTCCGCCTTCGGGCTTGCCAACCAGCTGTCGATCGAGCGTTCCGAAGCCGGCGAATACATCAAGAAGTATTTCGAGCGCTTCCCGGGCATCCGCGACTACATGGAAAGCACGAAGGCCTTTGCCCGCGAGCACGGCTATGTCGAGACGATCTTCGGCCGTCGCGTACACTATCCCGAGATCAGGTCGTCCAATCCCCAGGTCCGGGCCTTCAACGAGCGCGCCGCGATCAACGCCCCGATCCAGGGCTCGGCCGCCGACATCATCCGCCGGGCCATGGTCAAGATGGAGCCGGCGCTGGAGAAAGCCGGGCTGGCCGAACGGACGCGCATGCTGCTGCAGGTCCACGACGAACTGATCTTCGAGGTCGAGGACGCCGAGGTCGAGCAGTCGCTGCCGGTAATCGTCACCATCATGGAAAACGCCGCCATGCCGGCAGTCGACATGAAGGTGCCGCTCAAGGTCGACGCCCGCGCCGCCAGCAACTGGGACGAAGCCCACTAAGGCTGCATCAGGCACGATCGCCGGCTATCAGAAATGCCCGGCGATCGTGTTCACATGCTCGCGGATGGTCTGCATCATCAACGACAGCGACGGGCTGCGCTCGATATTGGCCCGCGTGGTAAAGCCGACCGCGCCGCGGGTCTCGCTCATGTCGATCTTCAGCTCGGCGAAGCGGCCGCTCTTCAATTCCTCCATCACCACGCCGCGGGAGATGATCCAGGCGGCGTCATGGCGCGCGACATAGGCACGGCCAAAGGAATCCGAGACGGTCTCGACCACATCAGGCAGATCAGGAATGCCATTGGTCAGCAGCAGGCGATCGACGAAAGGCCGGATGACCGATCCGCGTGTCGGCATCAGTACCGTGTACTGGCCGAGTTCGCGCAAGGTGAAATGCCGCCGTTTCAGCAATGGATGCTGCGGCCGGACGACGATCGTCACCTCCTCCGTATAGAGCGGCTCGAAATCGAGACCGGCCATCAGCTCCGGCGCCGCCAGGCGGCCGACGACAAGATCGAGCTCGCCAAGCCGCAGCGCGTTCAGCAGCATGCGGTTTTCTGCGGAGACGATGGTCACCGGGCTCCCGGTGCCGATGGCAAGGAATTCGGCGACCACGTCGGGCATGAACGTCGCCGAGGCCGTCGGCAGGGTGCCGATCCTGACCGGCGGGCCTTCCGATTTCTGCGCCTGCGCGACCGAATCGATCCCGCGCTGCACGGATGCGACGCTCTCGCCCGCATGCCTCAAAAACACCTCACCGAAATGGGAGATTCGGATGCCGCGGCCGTCCTTTTCGAACAGCGCGACCCCGAGGATTTCCTCCAGTTCGCGGACCGTGCGCGTCACTGCCGGCTGGGTAATCGCCAGCGCATCCGCCGCCTTGCCGACACTCCGGTGACGCGCCACTTCCAGGAAGGTCTGGAGATGGCGGAACTTGATGCGATTGTCCACGATCCATTCCGATATAGTTATGGTTCGCGGCGAAAATATCATTTTACCATACAAAAGTCATCGCATACCTTTTGCTCAGGCAGAGGAGAGCCTTCCCATGGCATTCGCAAAAATCAACGGAATTACAGTCCACTACGAGCTGATCGGCAATCCGGCCAGCAAGAAACTGGTGGTCTTCTCGAACTCACTCGGCACGGACTTCCGCATCTGGCTGCCGATCTTCGATGAAATGGCGGACGACGTATCCTTCCTGCTCTACGACTCGCGCGGCCACGGCCTCACCGAGACCGGCAATCCGGATTTCACCATGTCCGATCTCGTCGACGACCTGATCGGTCTCGTCGATCACCTCGGCATCAAGAAGGCGGTTTTCTGCGGCCTGTCAGTCGGCGGCATTATCGTCCAGGGTCTGTGGGGCAAGCGCCCCGACCTGGTGAAGAAGCTGATCCTCTGCGATACCGCGCCGAAGATCGGCACCGCGGAGAGCTGGAACGCCCGCATCGACGCGATCAACGCAAACGGCATTTCCAGTGTTGCCGCTGCCGTGATGGAGCGCTGGTTCACGCCGGACTTCCACGCCGAGCAGCCTGACGAGCTTGCCGGCTACACGACGATGCTCGTCCGCCAGCCGGTCGAGGGCTATGTCGGGACCTGCGCCGCGATCCGCGACACGGACTTCACCGAAATCACCCGCTCGATCGCCGTGCCGACGCTGCTCGTCGTCGGGGATCAGGATGGCTCGACCCCGCCTGATCTGGTGCGTGCCGCCGCCGCGCTCATCTCCAACGCCGAATTCGCCGTCATCGAAGGCTGCGGCCATATCCCCTGTATCGAACAGCCGGAGCAACTGGCCGCACTGATTGACGCGTTCATCCGGAAGGCATGACCATGGCGGCGGCGACAGACAAGAAGTCGGCCCGCTATCTCCAGGGCATGGCAACGCGCCGGGCGGTGCTCGGCGATGCCCATGTCGATCGGGCGGAACGCAACAAGAGCGCCCTCGACGAGCCGTTCCAGGATCTGATCACCGAAGCTGCGTGGGGGCATGTCTGGTCGCGGCCGCAGCTGACCAAGCGCGAGCGCTCGATCGTCACGATCGCCCTTCTAGCGGCACTTGGCCAGGACGATGAGGTGGCGATGCACGTGCGCGCCACCGCCAATACCGGCGCAAGCCCCGAGGACATCATGGAGGCGCTGTTGCATGTGGCGATCTATGCCGGCGTTCCGGCAGCCAATCATGCGATCAAGATCGCCCGCAGGACATTGGAGGAGATGAACATGCCAAAGGAGGAGAATGGCATATGACAGCCGATCCGAGGGAGAACGGCGCGTTTTTCCAGCGCGACCGCGAGTGGCAGCCGGATGCCTATACTCCGTGGTACAAGACCAGCGTGCTGCGCTCGCCGCAGAAGGCGCTGCTATCTCTCAACAACACCTTGAGCGAGATCACCGGGCCGGTTTTCGGCCACAACATGCTCAATGAGCTCGACAACGACCTGATCCTCAACTTCGCCAGGCCCGGCGAGATGCCAATCGGCGAACGCATCATCGTGCACGGCCGGGTGCTCGACGAGAACGCCCGCCCGGTTCCGGGAGCCCTGCTCGAATTCTGGCAGGCCAATGCCGGCGGTCGCTACCGCCACAAGAAGGAAACCTATCTCGCGCCGCTCGATCCGAATTTCGGCGGCTGCGGCCGCACGGTCACCGATACCGACGGCCGTTACGTCTTTCGCACCATCAAGCCCGGCCCCTACCCCTGGCCGAACGGCGTCAACGACTGGCGCCCCGCGCACATCCACTTCTCGATCTTCGGCCACGGCTTTGCCCAGCGCCTGATCACCCAGATGTATTTCGAGGGCGACCCGCTGATCTGGAAGTGTCCGATCGTCAAGACGATCAGCGACGAGGCGGCCGTCCGCCAGCTGATCGCACCGCTCGACATGTCCAACACCATCCCGATGGATGCACGCGCCTACAAGTTCGACATCGTGCTGCGGGGCCGCCGATCCACCCTGTTCGAAAACCGCCTGGAGGGCAATTGAATGGTTCAGGATCTCGGACTTCTGAAGGAATCGCCCTCCCAGACCGCCGGCCCCTATGTGCATATCGGCCTTACCCCCAACTTCAGCGGCATCCCGGGTATCTACGAGACGGATCTCGGCTCCGGCCCGCTCTACAACGACAAGGCCAGGGGCGAGCGGATCACCATCACCGGCCGGGTGCTCGACGGCACCGGCACGCCGTTGCGCGACGCCCTGCTCGAGATCTGGCAGGCCGACGCCGATGGCCTCTACAACAGCCCGTCCGAACGTCGCGGCAAGGCGGATCCCAACTTCACCGGCTGGGGCCGTTGCCCGACCAACATGGACGACGGCACCTTCAGCTTCCAGACCATCAAGCCGGGTACCGTACCGTTCATCGACGGGCGGCCGATGGCGCCGCACATCACCTTCTGGATCGTTGCCCGCGGCATCAATCTCGGCCTGCATACCCGCATGTATTTCAGCGACGAGGAGGCGGCCAATGCCGTCGATCCCATCCTCGCGCGCATCGAGCATCGTGTGCGCGTTCCGACCCTCATCGGCACGCGCAGCGGCAATGTCGTGACCTTCGACATCCACCTCCAGGGTGAGAAGGAAACGATCTTCTTCGACATCTGATCCTCCGGGATCTTGCAATGCTGCCCTCGGGCAGGACCAACCGAAAGGACTTACGCAGTTGGCCAAGTTCATATCGCTGAAAGAGGCGGTCGCCGAAAACCTGAAGGACGGCGATACCGTCGCCTTCGAAGGTTTCACCCATCTCATTCCGCACGCCGCAGCCCACGAGGCGATCCGTCAGGGTCGCAAGGAGCTGACGCTCATCCGCATGACGCCCGACGTCGTCTATGACCAGATGATCGGCATGGGCATGGCCAAGAAGGCAGTGTTCTCCTACGCCGGCAACCCGGGCGTGGGCCTGTTGCGACGCATGCGCGATGCCGTCGAAAACGGCATTCCGCATGCGCTCGAAATCGAGGAGCATTCGCACGCCGCCATGGCCAACGCCTATGAGGCCGGCGCTGCCGGCCTGCCCTGCGCGGTTTTCCGCGGCTATCGCGGCGCCGGCCTGAAAGAGGTCAACCCGAACATCCGCTCGGTCACCTGCCCGTTCACCGGCGAGGAACTCGCCGCCGTTCCGGCGATCCGTCCTGATGTCACCTTCATCCATGCCCAGAAGGCCAACAAGCGCGGCGACGTGCTGATCGAGGGCATCATCGGCATCCAGAAGGAAGCCGTGCTCGCGGCCAAGCGCGCCGTCGTCACGGTCGAGGAAGTGGTTGACGACTTTTCCGACGTGCATCCGAACGCCTGCATCCTGCCGCGCTGGACGGTGACGGCAATTTGCGTCGTCCCCGGCGGCGCACACCCCTCCTATGCCCATGGCTACTATGCCCGTGACAACGCCTCCTATCTGGAATGGGACGTCATTGCCTCCGATCACGACCGCTTCCACGCCTGGATGGAGGAAAATGTCCTGAAGGCTTCGCCGGAAGACTTTGACAGCCGTGTTGCAACCTTGAGGAACGCATGATGACGAGCCCCGCATTCACCCCCGACGAAATGATGACGATTGCCGCCTCGCGGGCGCTCACCAATGACGATGTCTGCTTCGTCGGCATCGGCGCACCTTCTGCCGCCTGCAACGTCGCCCGCCTCACGCATGCGCCCGACATCACGCTGATCTACGAAAGCGGCACGATCGGCACCGCACCTGATGTGCTGCCGCTGTCGATCGGCGACGGCGAACTCTGCGAAACCGCAGTCACCACCGTTTCGGTGCCGGAAATGTTCCGCTACTGGCTGCAGGGCGGTCGCGTCTCGATCGGCTTCCTCGGCGCTGCCCAGCTCGACAAGTTCGGCAACATCAACACGACCGTCATCGGCGACTATGACAAGCCGAAGACCCGCCTTCCCGGCGGCGGCGGCGCGCCCGAGATCGCGACCTCGTCGGGCGAGATCTACATCACCATGAAGCAGACCCTCCGCGGCATGGTGGAAAAGATCGACTTCTACACCTCGTTCGGCCATGGTGACGGCGGCGATCATCGCGAACGCCTCGGCATCACCACGAAGGGTCCGACGCTGCTGATCACCGACCTCGCCATCTGGAAGCCGGACCCGGTGACCAAGGAGTTCACCGTGGTATCGCTGCACCCCGGCGTCAGCAGGGAAGACGTGCAGAAGACCTGCGGCTGGACGGTGAAATTCTCCGAGGCGCTGGAGGAAACCCCGGCACCGACCGAACTCGAACTGAAGACATTGCGCGATCTCAAGGCGCGCACCAAGGCCGCTCATGAAGGCGTTGGCAAAGGTAATGGCAAGGGAACGAAGACCGATGGCTGAGGCATTCATCTGCGACTACATCCGCACCCCGATCGGCCGCTTCGGCGGATCGCTTTCGTCGGTTCGTGCCGACGATCTCGGTGCGATCCCGTTGAAGGCGCTGGCCGAGCGCAATGCCGGCCTCGATCTCGAGGCGATCGAGGACGTGATCTTCGGCTGCGCCAACCAGGCCGGCGAGGACAACCGCAACGTTGCCCGCATGGCGACCCTGCTGGCTGGTTATCCGGTCGCGGTGCCCGGCACGACGATCAACCGCCTGTGCGGCTCCGGCATGGACGCGATCATCGCCGCCGCCCGGGCAATCAAGGCCGGCGAGGCCGAACTGATGATCGCCGGCGGTGTCGAGAGCATGAGCCGTGCGCCGTTCGTGATGCCGAAGGCCGACACCGCGTTCTCCCGTAACGCCGAGATCTATGACACGACCATTGGCTGGCGCTTCGTCAATCCGCTGATGAAGAAGCAGTACGGCGTCGACTCCATGCCTGAGACCGGCGAAAACGTCGCCGCCGACTTCCACGTCTCCCGCGAAGATCAGGATGCCTTTGCCCTGCGCAGCCAGGCCAAGGCCGCGGCAGCACAGGAAAACGGCCGGCTGGCGAAGGAGATCACCGCGGTGACCATTCCGCAGCGCAAGGGCGATCCTGTCGTCGTTGCCAGGGACGAGCATCCGCGCGCGACCACCATGGAAGCGCTCGCCAAGCTCGGCACGCCGTTCAAGAAGGAGGGCGGCACGGTGACGGCAGGCAACGCGTCGGGCGTCAACGACGGCGCGGCTGCGCTGATCATCGCGTCGGAAGCGGCAGCGAAGAAATATGGCCTCACCCCGATCGCCCGAATCATGGGTGGTGCGACGGCCGGCGTGCCGCCGCGGATCATGGGCATCGGCCCGGCTCCGGCTTCGAAGAAGCTGATGGCGCGGCTTGGCCTGACCGCGGACCAGTTCGACGTCATCGAACTCAACGAGGCCTTCGCCTCGCAGGGTCTGGCGACGCTACGCGATCTCGGCATCGCCGATGACGACGCCCGCGTGAACCGCAACGGCGGCGCCATCGCGCTCGGCCATCCGCTCGGCATGTCCGGTGCCCGCATCACCGGCACGGCGGCGCTGGAACTCGGCATCACCGGGGGACGCTATTCGCTCTCCACCATGTGCATCGGCGTCGGCCAGGGCATTGCCGTCGCGCTGGAGCGGATCTGACATGACGCTGGCCGCCTCCGCCTTCCTCGCCTCACTGCTCGGCAATGACGAAGTGTCGTCCATGCTCGGCACGGAGGCGGACATCGCCGCGATGCTGAAGTTCGAGGCGGCACTGGCCCGCGCCGAAGTTTCGCTGGGGATGGTCAGTGCAGAGGCGGCGACGGCGATCGAAAACGCATGTCGGGTTTTCGTACCCGACATGCGCAAACTGACGGATGCGACGGCGCGCGACGGCGTCGTCGTTCCCGAGCTTGTCCGCCAGCTGCGCACCGCAGTCGGCCCGAAGCATGGCAACGCGGTGCATCTCGGTGCCACCAGCCAAGACGTCATTGATACCGCACTTGCGCTGAAGCTTGTCCCGGTACTCGATCTTTTCGAAAGCCGGCTAAATAATCTTGTCTCGGCGTTGGACAGCCTGATCGTCCGCTACGGTGCGAATCCGCTGATGGGCCGGACCCGCATGCAGGCAGCGATCCCGATCACCGTCGCAGACCGGCTCAACGCCTGGCGCAGCCCGATCGTGCGGCTGCTTGGCGACTTGCCGCGCCAGCGCGAGGCGATACTGATCCTGACGCTTGCCGGCGCCGCCGGCACGGCGGAAAAGTTCGGTGACAGCATCGGAGCCGTCGGGACGGCCATGGCAGCAGACCTCGGCCTCGGCGTGCCGGACTATGTGCCGCACACGGATCGCAGCCGGATGGCGGACTTCGCCTCGCATCTTTCTCTCGTCACCGGAGCTCTCGGCAAGATCGGCCAGGACATCGCGCTGATGGTGCAGACCGGCATCGGCGAAATTTCGCTTTCGGGCGGCGGTGCCTCGTCGGCGATGCCGCACAAGCAGAACCCGGTCGCCGCCGAAGTGCTGGTCACGCTGGCGCGCTACAATGCGGTGCAGCTCTCCGGCATGCACCAGGCGCTGGTCCACGAGCAGGAGCGCTCCGGCGCCGCCTGGACGCTCGAATGGCTGATCCTGCCACAGATGCTCGAGGCCACCGGCTGCGCCCTGCAGCACGCGGAGGCATTGCTCACGTCGATCGTGGACATCGGTTCGCGCACTGGGTCGGCCGACTGACACCCTGGTTCCATCCAGATGAATGCTGTAGTTGCTTCAGTGTCGTGTAGGGAGCCCGAAGCATGACAACTGACTATGCCACGTATTTTCCCGAAGGGCTGCAAGACATGCTTTCCCAAGTCGGAAAGGCGGTCGAACGCGGCCTTATTTCGTCGGGGCAGTTGGATCAGGTCCTGCGCGCTCTCGGCAGCCTGCCGCCGTACATGATCGTGAAGGCAGGCCCGTTCGTTCGGCAAGCCGCGAATCTTTCCTATCGGTGGCCGGAACCATCGCGCCGCTGGTGGCAATTCCCGCGACGGCGTTCCGAACAGGAACTGCTCGATCATCACCGAGAGCTGGCATTTCTGTTCCTGTTCCATCGCAACGGCTATTTGCGTCAAGCAGCGCTCGACAGGATCGATGGCCCGCTCGAAAGCGCATTCTGGTTTACAGCAATAGCGCGTTGCACGAACGATGCTGTCGAAGAAGTGCGTTTCGCTGCGGAAGCCTGCGCACAACGCACCTTCCCCAAGACCGATGCGGCGACAATTGTTGAAGCGGCCCTCTTCCTTTGCGACAACGCTCCAAATTGGGGACGCAGGCGAGCCGAACCATCGATATTGGAACGCACGCTTACACGGCTCGACATCGAGGCCGCTCTTGCCGAGTTGGTTCTTACGACCCGCGATAGCCGTTGCGTTCCGCTTCTGCGTTATCTTCTCAGATATGCGGTCGTGGACAAATACCTTCACCGATGGTTTCGTTCTGCTTCGCTGCCTTGGGTCAGAGCGGTCTCCCTGAAAACGCTTCTAACCGGCGAAGCCACATGGCAAACCGGTTTGGAACGGCATTGGATCGACGAATCCATGGGTGTATATCGCATGCGTCCCGGTGTTGGCCGACGGCCCGTAGAGCATGCACATTCTCGGGCAGCGCTCATCTCCCAAGGCTTCGAAGACCGCTCCGCCACGGTTAGAAGGGTGGCCTTGGACGGCTTGATCCGCAATCGGGACCAACTTCCCGCGCTCACAGCATTGGTTCGCAAAGCGCTCCACGATCGCAACAGGGCGGTACGCGACCGCGCAGAATACCTCGCAAGACAGCTATCGCCGGAATTGCTTTCCGACGACCAGCCTGAGGCTCTTTGATCGCCTCTGCAGGAGGACTAACTCCGACCGTCCAGCGCTTGCTCCAGCGCCTCGATCATGGCCTTTCCGGCATCGGCAAGCGCGCCGCTATTGTCGATGTTGACGACATCGAAATCGCCTTTGACCGTGAGCGCACCGCGCGCCAGGCGGCGAAGGATGTCTTCGCGGGCTTCGCGTCCGCGCGCTTCCAGCCGGGCGGCGAGCACTTCGGGACTGGCGGTCACGTTGACGACCCGCACCCGCTCGAAGGCAAGGCGAAAACGCTCCAGCACCGAACGCGATCCGTTGACGACCAGCAACGCGCCATTGGCAAGCCGGTCCCTGGCGTCCACCGGAATGCCGTATTTCAGGCCATGGGCTTCCCACGAAACGGCAAAGCCGCCGGAGGCTAGCAGGGCATCGAAGGCCGCATCGTCGACGCTTGCATGATCCTCGTTCCCGGCGTCGCTCTCACGGGTGATGACCCGGCGAACGAAATGCACGTCATCGCGCCCGGCAAAGTGCTGCGCGGCGATTGCCATCAGCGTGTCCTTGCCGGCCCCGCTCGGGCCGACAACCACAACGACCAAGCCTGGCTTTGCCGCCTGCCGGGCATTCATTGCAGCCGCAGTCATCAGGCGACCCGCCGTCCCTCGCGCCAGACCGACCGGGTGACCGGTACGCCCTGCTCGCGGTGCACGCGCACGATGTCGGCGCGCAGTCCCGTGGCGATGCGGCCGCGATCATCGAGACCAACGGTCCGTGCCGGCGTCGAGGTGACCATCGCCAGCGCCTTCGGCAGGGTGATTCCGTCCATTTCGTCCGCGAGAACGAAGGGGGCGTAAAGCAGGCTCAGCGGCACATAGTCGGAGGACAGCACGTCGAGAACACCGCCTTCGGCGAGGTCGCGGGCGGCGATGTTGCCGGAGTGCGACTTGCCGCGAACGACGTTCGGGGCGCCCATCAGCACGCTCATGCCGGCGCCATGCGATGCCTTGGCGGCCTCGAAGCTCGTCGGGAACTCGGCCAGCTTGACGCCATAGCCGATCGCTTCGTCGACATGCTCAATGGTGGCATCGTCATGGCTGGCGATCGCAATGCCGCGCGCATTGCAGACGCTGGCAATCGCATCGCGGTGCGGCGTCGAATAGGTAGCGGACGCTTCCACCCGGCGGGCGATGAAGTGGGCGAAGGCTTCGTCGGACAGGCCGCGCTTGGTCTTGTAGTAGAGCGTGTACTGATCCATCGTCTGGAACTGGCGCTGGCCCGGCGCGTGGTCCATCAGCGATACCAGCCGCACATAAGGATCGTTCTCGAAATCCCTGAAGTGATCGAGCACATTGGCGGCGGACACCTCGCAGCGCAGATGCAGGAGATGGTCGGCCTTCAACCGGTTCTCGCGGACGGCCTGCTGGATGGCGTCGGCCATCTCGCGCATCTCGCCATCCTTGAAGCCGTCGTCCTCGTCCGAGCCCATGCGCAGGCAATCGAAAACGGTTGTGATGCCGGAGCTGATGACCTGGGCGTCATGCGCCTGGATCGCCGCCGTCTTGTGCCAGCGCACGCCCGGACGGGGGGAATAGTGCGATTCGAGGTGATCGGTATGCAGTTCGACCAGGCCGGGGATCAGGTAGTCGCCCTCGAAATCCTCGCCCGTTTGCGTGCGGCCTTCGGAAATATCGGCAATCCGGCCGTCACGGATCAGCACCGTGCCGTTGAGAATATCGTCCTCGAGGACGATGCGGGCATTGGTCAGGACCTGTTCGCGGCTCATAACATTCAGACTTTCATGGTTCAGGCTGACCCGAGTGGCAGCCAGCTGTGGACGGTGAAGGGCGCACCGCGCGTCTCTTCGACGAACAGCGCCAGCCCTGAGATGGGGAGCGGCCGATCGACATGATCGGCGAAATAATCCTCGAGCACTGTCCGGATCTCGGGCGAGCGCTCCGGCCCGACCGGTCCGGTCAGCGTCATGTGGAAGCGGAAGTCGCCCATCACATGGGGATAGCCCCACTGCATCAGATTGCGGCGCTGGCTTTCGCCGAGCGTGTCCGGTTTGCGGCGGGCGATGTCGGCTTCGGAAAGCGGCGCGCGATACGGCGAGAAATGGCGAACGATCTCGGCCGCGAAATGCTGCAGTTCGGGATAGAGCGCCCCCGGCACCAGCGCGAAGAACGGACCGAGCTGGCCAAGCACCAGCTTGGGGATCATGAACGGCTTTGCCTTGGCGGCGAATGACGCAAACGCGTCGAGAAGCGCTCCCTCCTCGCGCTCTTCATGCAATTCGAACGGCGCCTTGAGCGTGGCATGAAACCCATAGCGCCGCGGGTCGCCGACCAGGTCCGCGTCCGCGATCTCAGGCGCTTTTTCGACCGGTTCCTTGCCGGAAAAGGCATCGCGGCCGAGCCAGCGCGAAGCGGCAACGGTCAGCGGGTCGTCAGCGGGCGGGGTAAAATAGATCGCGTATCGCAATGTCATTCATCCAAATCTACTTGCCGGTCATGTCGAGCACTTTGCGGTAGATCGACCCGCAACCGCAAGATGGCACCGGCTAAAAGATGTCCATGACAGGATGATGACGATTGCCCCGGCTCGGGGCAATTTGCATCGATCTCCATCATCTCACCGTCGATCCGATCAGGCGCGAGCGCACCGCGTTCGAGATGGCATCGAAGACGAATACGACGAAAAGGATCAGCAGCACCATGTAGGCGACCTTGTCCCAGTCGGCATTGGTGCCCATGGCTTCGAGCAGCTTGAGACCGATGCCCCCGGCACCGACCGCGCCGATGATGGTGGCCGAGCGCGTGTTCGATTCCCAGAAGTAGAGCGACTGCGAGACAAACACCGGCAGGACCTGCGGCAGGACGCCGAAGCGGTTGACGACCAGCGGCGACGCCCCGACCGACCTGACACCCTCGCGCTGCTTGTCGTCGACGTTCTCCAGAGCTTCGGCATAGACCTTGCCGAGCGCGCCGGTATCGGTGAAAAAGATCGCGGCGATACCCGGAAGGGGGCCGGGGCCGAAACTGCGGGTGAAGAACAGCGCCCAGATCAGCATGTCGATCGATCGCAGGAAGTCGAACAGGCGCTTCATGCCCCAGTTGGCCGCCCGGCTCGAGGTTATGTTGCGGGCGGCGATGAAGGCAAGCGGCAGCGCCACCACCGTTCCGAACAGCGTTCCGACAAAGGCCATTACCAGGGTCTGCAGCAGCTTGGACAGGATGTCGGCATGCTGCCAGACGGCGTTGCCGAGGAAGTCATCGACCATGTGGGCGAGATTGGAGCGTTCGGGATCGAGCCTTTCGCCCCACAGGGCGAGCGTCGCAAGCTCGCTATAGCTCCTGCCCCAGAAATCCGACTTCGTGTCGAACAGGAAATTGGCCCAGCCGAGGAAGCGCCGCTGCACATAGACCTGGCTGCTGCGAATTTCGGCCTGCCCCTCGAAGCCGAAGTCGACGAGAACCTTGTTGCCGTCCTGCTGGATGGTCCCGGGTGCGTTCGCCGGCGCCGTCGCGGCGTCCGGCGTGATCGTCACCTGATGAAGCTGCCCGCCGAGATAGACGCCGACGCCTGTCGTCGTCACTTCGAGGCGGTCATCAAGACTGCCGAAGGTCACGCTGTAGCCGCCGGTCTCCGTCGGCCGCAGCCAGTCGATGGCGGCGCCGGCTGGATACTGCCCCCGGCTCGACCATTGCGCCCGCACGGTACCGTCGTCCTCGAAGCGCAGGCGCGGTTGCGCCCGCCAGGAGTACCAGTCCTGAACATAGATCGAGGCCCGATCCCAGCGTCCCTGCATGAAGGCAGGGCCAATATTGAAGGCGAAGAAGCAGATCACCAGATAGGCAAGCGCCGCACCCGCGCCGATCGCCACCCCGTAGCGCTGCATGAAGCTTACCTCGAAAACCTGCGGGTATGCGGCGAGAAGGCGTTCGCGCTCGCTGGCGCTGATCGTCGGGACGGTACGCATCAGGCGGCTCCCTTCGCGAATTCAAAGGATTGTGCACCGACCAGCCGCTTGCGCAGCCAGGCGGAAAACTGGTCGATGGCGATGATGCTGATCAGAAGCAGGATGATGATGGCGTAGGTCTTGGCGGCATGGTCCTGCCCGATCGCCAGGCGGAACACTTCGCCGATGCCACCGCCGCCGACCGCGCCGATGATGGTGGAGGCACGCACGTTGATCTCGGCGCGCAGCAGCGTATAGGACACGAAATTCGGCAGGACCTGCGGCACGATCGCATAGCGCACCCGCTCGATCCAGTTCGCGCCAGCGGCGCGAAGGCCCTCGTCAGGCTTCATGTCGGCATTCTCGACAACCTCGAAAAACAGTTTCCCGAGAGCGCCGATGGTGTGAACCGTGATCGCGATGATCGCTGCGATCGGCCCGATGGACAGGATGGCGGTCAGCAGCCCGGCAATGACGATCTCCGGGAAGGCGCGCATCAGTTCCATCACGCGGCGCACCACCCAGCGCGTGGCGCCGGCACCGATCAGGTTGGTCGAGGCGAAGAAACAGAGCACGAAGGCGATCGCCGCGCCGATGATGGTCGAGATCAGGGCGATGTTGATGGTGATGATCAACTGATAGATGAAGTGCGGAATGTAGAGGCTGTCGGTGACGTAGACCCGGTGCGAGGTGTAGTCATATTTCAGCGAACCATCCACGTAGGGGGACGGCAGGTCGAACATCGCCCGGAATATCTCCATCGGGCTATCCGGCACGAAATTCTTCAGGAAGTCGAAGAGATAGGGCAGGCGTTCGAAGAACTTGCCGGCATTGGCATTGTTGGCAAAATTCAGCGACGCGAACAGCGTTACGAGAAAGACCACGAGCGCGATGACGGTGTAGAGCCGGCGCACCGCCAGCTGCTTCTGGTAATGCTGCATCGCCAGTGATGCGGACGGGCCGAGCCCGTGGGTACTGCCTTGAGCCATGCCGGACCTTCCTCGATAGAGTGGCGGCACCCGAGGGCGCCGCCACCGCAGGCAACTTTGAGCGATCAGCCGCCGATGACCGATTTGCGGGCGTCAACGATGGTCTGGTAGAAGGACGGATCGACCTTGATGTATTCCTTGTTGTCGCCCTGGGTGTAGGACTTGAAGCATTCCAGATCGGTCTTCGGCAGGTCGAGGAAATAGGCCTCGACCTTTTCGCGCATCTCCGCCGGCAGCTTGTTGGCAACCATCAGCGGACCGTTCGGGATCAACGGCGACTTCCAGACTTCGACGATGTCGTCCATGTCGAGATTGCCCTTGTTGACCATCTGGTAGAGGTTGCCGCCGGTATAGCCGTCTTCCCACTTGCCAACGCCCGAACCGAAGGTGGTGCCGACATCAAACTTGCCGTCGAGTACGGCGAGGACGAGGTTTTCGTGGCCGCCGCCGAAGCCGCTTTCCGAGAAATACTCATTGATCGGCGCGCCGATTTCCTTCGGCAGGGCGACGTTCGGAACCAGGTAGCCGGAAGTGGAATCCGGATCGGCAAAGCCGATCTTCTTGCCCTTCGCGTCAGCCAGCGTCTTGATGCCGGAATCCTTGCGCGCAACCATGATGGTATAGTAGCCGCTCGAACCGTCGGAGCCGGTGTAGGTCAGGATCGGATCGACGGCATTGGGGTCCTGGAGCGCGATCTTGGCGTAAGAGGACGCACCCATCGAGGCGATGTCGATCGTGCCGCCGAGGAGGCCCTGGATGACGCCGTTGTAGTCGGGCGACGGGAAAATCTGCACCTCTTCTACACCGGTGAAGGCCTTGAGGCCATCGGCGACGCACTGGGTGTTGCGGATCTGGTCGGCTTCGTTTTCCGAACCGTCGAGGCCGATGCGCAGGACCTTGACGTCCTGGGCCATCACAGAGCTCGCCATAACGCCGAACGCCGCAGCGGCAAGAAGCGTTTTCTTCAACATGCGTTCATCTCCTGTAGTTCCGGACACGCCGGTTTTGCTCGGTTTGATAATCATTGCCGGGGATTACAGCCCGGCCAGCGCCAGGGGCTTGACCCCGGCAATCTCCGATGGCGCGAAATTCGCGCGCGCCGCAGGCATGTTGATGCTTGTCGACGTCATCGTCTCATCGATCTCGGCGCCATCGGCACCGGTCCCGTAGATCGCCCGCACCGCCTCGGCCGTCAGCTCGGAAGGTGGGCCATCGAAGACCACGCGTCCGGCAGCCATGCCGATGATCCGCTCGCAATAGCTGCGAGCGGTATCGAGCGTGTGCAGATTGGTGATCACGGTGATGCCCTCGCGAACATTGATGTCGCGCAGCGCGTCCATGACGATCTTGGCGTTCAGCGGATCGAGCGAGGCGATCGGCTCGTCGGCGAGCAGCATCTTCGGGTGCTGCATCAGCGCCCTGGCGATGGCGACCCGCTGCTGCTGACCGCCGGAAAGCGTGCCCACCATCTGCAATGCCGTCTGCTCGATGCCGAGGCGTTCGAGCGCGGCAATCGCCATCAGCCGCTCTTCGCGGCCGAAGATGTTCAGCATGTTGAGCACGGTGGAGCGATGGTTGAGGCGACCGAGCATGACATTGGTCAGCACGTCAAGGCGCGACACCAGGTTGAACTGCTGGAAAATCATGGCGCAGTCGCGCTGCCAGTTGCGCAGCCGTTCGCCGCGCAGTGACGACACCTCGATATCGTCGAAATGGATCGAGCCTTCGGTGGGATCGACCAGCCGGTTGATCATTCTGAGCAATGTCGACTTGCCGGCGCCGGAACGGCCGATGATCCCGACCATCTGGCCCTGCGGGATTTCGACGTTCACCCCTTCGACAGCCAGGCGTTTCCCAAAGCGTCGGCTGACATTGTTAAGACGAAACATCCCGGTCTCTCCTGCCTTGGCAATCATTGCTTCGAGGGAGGGGATAACTGTGGTTCGTGAAGGCTGAATGTCAGTTTTATGTAACTGCTGTCACAATCCCGACGTGCGCGGAATGGCCTTGCATCAAGGGGTCCCGCGGATTGAGGACCGGGCAGAGATGACAAAGCCGCGCACATCATTGACGATTCGCGCGGCGAGTGATCGATCGTCCTGCCTCAGCCCGTCAAGGCAGGTCAGCCACCGTAACGGACAAGGAAATCCTCGGCATCGAGATGGCGGAAATCCTCGAGCGCCTGACGGAGCCGGCCATGATCCCAGTCCCACCAGGCGAGTTTGTCCATCCGCTCGCCAATCTCTTTCGAAAAGCGTTCGCGGATCAGTTTCGCCGGAACGCCGCCAACGATCGCATAGGGAGCGACGTCCTTCGAGACAACCGCGCCGGCACCGATCACCGCGCCGTTGCCTATGCTGACGCCAGGCAGGACGGTGGCGCCATGGCCAATCCAGACATCGTGGCCGATCGTCACCCGGTTCTGCCGCCGCCAGGCGAAGAAATCTTCCTCCATGTCGGCATCGTCCCAGTAGCTGGAAGCGCGGTAGGTGAAATGATGCAGGGTCGCGCGCCAGGTCGGGTGGTTCGTGGCATTTATGCGGGCGGAGGCGGCGATATTGGCGAACTTGCCGATCGTTGCGCACCAGATCGAGCCATCCTGCATGATGTAGGAATAGTCGCCGAATTCCACCTCGTCGAGGCGGCAACGCTCGGCGATTTCGGTGTAACGGCCGAGCGTCGAATTATTGACGCTCGCCGTCGCATGGACGACAGGATCGACACCAAGCCTGACGGTCATGCTGCGTGTTTCCTCGGCGAGAACGCGGATACGTCGAGAATGCGATCGGCGACGGCATTGCGCACCTCCTCGTCGTGAAAGATGCCGAGAAGCGCGACGCCCTGCTGCTTCTTCTCCTCGATCATCTCGACGACGACTGCCCGGTTCATGGCATCGAGCGACGCCGTCGGTTCGTCGAGCAGCAGCACCGCATGATCGGTGATGAAGCCGCGGGCGATGTTGACGCGCTGCTGCTCGCCGCCGGAGAAGGTCGCCGGCGGAAGTTGCCAGAGAGCTTTCGGCAGATTGAGCCTCTCGAGCAGTTGCCTTGCCTTGGCGCGGGCGGAGATCGGGTCCTCGCCCCGCGAGATCAACGGTTCGGCGACGACGTCCAGCGCCGCCACGCGCGGCACCGTGCGCAGGAACTGGCTGACATAGCCGAGCGTATCACGGCGGACCGCGAGTATCGTGCGCGGATCAGCGCTGGCGATGTCGACGATGTTGCCGCGATGCTTGACGAGGATCTGCCCGGCGTCGACGGCGTAATTGCCGTAGAGCATCTTCAGGATCGAGCTCTTGCCGACGCCGGAGGGGCCACCGAGAACGACGCATTCGCCGCTGGCAACGGAGAAGGACGCATTCTCGACGACCGGCAGACGGACGCCGTCGCGAAGGTGCATGGTGAAGCTCTTGGAGAGCTCGGAAACGACGAGTGGAGTGGCCATGGTCTTGTTCCTTTCTGCGCCGCTCAGACCTGCAGGATCGATGACACGAGCAGCTGGGTATAGGGCTCGTGCGGATCGTCGAGCACCCGGTCGGTCAGTCCCTGCTCGATCACCTGGCCATCCTTCATCACCATCATCCGGTGCGACAGCAGCCGGGCGACGGCGAGATCATGGGTGACGATGATCGCCGACAGGCCGAGATCGGTAACAAGCCCGCGCACGAGATCCAGCAACCGTGCCTGCACCGACACGTCGAGTCCGCCTGTCGGCTCGTCCATGAATACGAGGCGCGGACCGGTGACGAGGTTGCGGGCGATCTGCAGGCGCTGGCGCATGCCGCCGGAAAAGGCCCGCGGCTGGTCGTCGATCCGGTCGACCCCGATCTCGACGCGGGTCAGCCAGTCCGAGGCGGTGGCGCGGATGTTGCCGTAATGGCGGTTGCCTACCGCCATCAGCCGTTCGCCGACATTGGCGCCCGCCGACACGGTCATCCTGAGACCATCCGCCGGGTTCTGGTGCACAAAGCCCCAGTCGGTACGCATCAGCAGGCGGCGCTCCGCCTCGCTCATATGGTAGAGATCGCGACAGGTGCCGTCGCGCATCGCGTATTCGACGCTGCCGGTCGTCGGCATCAGCCGGGTGGACAGGCAGTTGAGCAGCGTCGTCTTGCCCGAACCGCTTTCGCCGACGATCGCCAGCACTTCGCCCGGCCACAGTTCGAAGGATACGCCGCGGCAGCCGGCGCGCGCGCCATAGTACTTGGACAGGTCATTGACCTTGAGGAGCGGTGTGTCGGTCATGCCGCGGCATCCTTCGTCTGGGCGAGCAATTCGCCGACATGGCCTTCGGCCCGCCGATCCTCGCAGTAATCGGTATCGGAGCAGACGAACATGCGCCCGCCCTTGTCATCGAGGACGACCTCGTCGAGATAGACGTGCTCGGCGCCGCACATCGCGCAGGGTCGGTCGAACTTCTGCACCTCGAAGGGATGATCCTCGAAATCGAGGCTGACCACTTCGGTATGAGGCGGCACCGCATAGATGCGCTTCTCCCGCCCCGCGCCGAAGAGCTGCAAGGCCTCGGACATGTGCATCTTCGGATTGTCGAACTTCGGGGTCGGCGACGGATCCATCACGTAGCGCCCATGGACCTTGACCGGATAGGCGTAGGTCGTGGCGATGTGCCCATTGCGGGCAATGTCCTCGTAGAGCTTCACGTGCATGAGGCCATATTCCTCGAGCGCATGCATCTTGCGGGTCTCGGTCTCACGTGGTTCGAGGAAGCGCAGGGGCTCCGGGATCGGCACCTGATAGACCAGCACCTGGTTTTCCGTCAGCGTCACCTCGGGAATGCGGTGGCGGGTCTGGATGATCGTCGCCTCGCTGGTGCGAGTGGTGACGGCGACATCGGCGACCTTCTGGAAGAAGGCGCGGATCGAGACCGCATTGGTGGTGTCGTCGGCGCCCTGGTCGATCACCTTGAGGACATCGTCAGGCCCGATGATCGCGGCGGTCACCTGCACGCCGCCGGTGCCCCAGCCGTAGGGCATGGGCATTTCGCGGCTGGCAAACGGCACTTGGTAGCCGGGAATGGCGATCGCCTTGAGGATCGCGCGACGGATCATCCGCTTTGTCTGCTCGTCGAGATAGGCGAAGTTGTAAGTGGCGAGATCCGAGCTCATTGGGCGGCCTCCATAAAATCGTCGTCATTCCCGGTCTTGCGGGCCTCGAACTCACTGCGCATCCGACGCACGAGATCGAGCTCGGCCTGGAAGTCGACATAGTGGGGGAGCTTCAGGTGCTCGACGAAGCCGGTCGACTGGACATTGTCGGAATGGGAGATGACGAATTCCTCGTCCTGGGCAGGAGCGGTAATGTCCTCGCCAAGCTCGGTCGCGCGCAGAGCGCGGTCGACCAGCGACATCGCCATCGCCTTGCGCTCGCTCTGGCCGAAGACAAGGCCGTAGCCGCGGGTGAACTGCGGCGGCACCTTGGCCGAGCCCATGAACTGGTTGACCATCTGGCATTCGGTCACCTGGATAGTGCCGAGCGATACGGCAAAGCCGAGTTCCGGCACATCGAACTCGATCTCGACCTCGCCGATGCGAATCTCGCCGACGAACGGATGCGTCCTGCCGTAACCGCGCTGGGTGGAATAGCCGAGCGCCAGCAGGAAGCCCTCGTCGCCGCGCGCCAGCGCCTGAAGACGCAGGTCGCGGTCCATCGGAAATTCCATCGGCTCTCGCGTCAGGTCGCCGGTGACATGATCCTCCGGCAATTCGCCGTCGGCCTCGATCAGCCCTTCCTCGCCCAGAATGTCGGATACCCGCATGGCGGCCACGCCGTCCGGGTCCCTGAGAGCCGGCTCCTCGACCGGTTCGTCGTGCAGCAACGAGGGATCGAGCAGTCGATGGGTATAGTCGAAGGTGGGGCCGAGCATCTGCCCGCCGGGCAGATCCTTGTAGGTGGCGGAGACCCGTCGTTCGATCGTCATGGCGGCGGTGTCGATCGGCCGTGTCGTGCCGAAGCGCGGCAATGTGGTGCGATAGGCGCGCAGAAGAAAGATCGCTTCGATCATGTCGCCACGTGCCTGGCGGATGGCGAGTGCTGCGAGCGGGCGATCGTAGAGCGATGCTTCCGCCATCACCCGGTCGACGGCAAGGCCCAGTTGCTCGACGATCTGGGCGCTGGTGATCGCTGGCAGCGACCGGTCGCCGCGGCGCCGGTCGGCAAGCAGGCGGTGGGCGTTGGCAATGGCGGCTTCCCCGCCCTTGACGGCAACATACATGAGATCACATCTCCCTGAGGGTAATTTTGGCCGTGCGCGGCAGGCAGAGGAACCGCTCTCCCGCCATCAGCACGACATCGACGCCACGTGGGAACAGCAGGCGGTTCTCGGCCCACAGACGCACGAAGGCATCAGACAGGCCGGACGGCCGGAGTTCGCGGGTACCGGGAATGCCGGGTCCGCTGAGGGTAAGCGGACGACCGTTCTCGAAACCGCCGACTTCCAGGACCACCGTCGCCGACCGGTCGGGATATTCCTGCGTCCCGGTTGCGAACAGGCCGAACGACGACAGCGCAAGACCGGCTTCGATAAAGGCGAAGTGCGCTTCAGCCTTCTCGCGCGTCTGCGACGCGCCCGTATGGAAGGCCAGCCAATCGGCAATCGCCGTGCCGGCAAAGGCCGGCGACAGCCAGACCGGCGTGTCGTGGTCGCACAGCGTCAGCGCGATGGCGCCCGCAGCGGTACCGAGCGGCGCCGGCGGCACGACGTCCGGGCGCACCGTCTGGATCGTGCCGGGACGGGCCATCCCGTCCATCATCACCTTGAACACCGCTTGGGCGTGATAAACCGGTTCGGCAAAGCCGCCAGTCAGCGCTTCCGTCTTCATCGTCATCAGTCGTCTCCCCGAACCATGGTGAAGAAGTCGACACGGGTCGCGGCCGCTTCCTGCTCCCGGCGTTGCTTCTGGCCAGCCATTCGGGCGGCCACCGGCGCGAGCAGATCGGTCTCGATGCGATTGCGCATATCCGGTTGCTGCCACAGGGCATCGAAAATCGCCGCCAGGCGCGCCTTCTCGCGATCGGTGCCGAGCGTCTGGCCGTGGCCGATCGCGCCCGATGCGAGCCGCACCGTCGCTCGGCTGACGGTTGCCTCGCCGAGATTGAACGGGGCGCCGCCGCCGCCGATCCGGCCGCGAACCATGACGAGGCCGGTTTCCGGGCCGCGAACCGGCCAGACCTCGGGCTGCGGCTCGAGCTTCGCCCAGAGCGCGGCGAGTTCCGCCGTGCTCGCCCGAGCGAGCAGATCGACCGCGCGCTTGCGGGCATCCTTCCCGGCCCCCGCCTGATTTTCCTTCACTGCATCCATTGCCAATCTCCACATGTCTATTTATATAGACAACCGAACAAGCTATGGTAGATTTATCGACAACCGATGACAAGCGTGTGACATGAGCGAGCAAAAGCAGGTTACGAGACAGACGGGCGTGGCGCTGTGGCGGCAGATTGCCGACCGCATCCGCGCCTCGATCGCCAATGGCGATTACGACGCAACCGGCATGGTTCCGCCGGAAATGACGCTTGCGGCAAGCTTTTCTGTCAACCGCCATACGGTCCGCAGCGCGCTGGCCTCGCTGGCGCAGGAAGGGATCGTCCGCACTGTCCAGGGGCGGGGCACGATGATCGAGCGCAAGGAGCGCCTGAACTTTCCGATTTCAAGGCGGACCCGTTTCTCGGCCGGCTTCGGCGATCAGGCGCGAGAGCTCGAAGGCATCCTCCTCTCATCGGCGGAAGAGCCGGCCAATGCAGCCGTCGCCGCACGTCTCGGCATCGACGAAGGCGTCCCCGTCATCCGCATCGAGACCGTGAGCAAAGTCGACCGCCGCCCCGTCTCGCGCTCGACGAGCTGGTTCCCGGCTGCCCGCTTTTCGGGGATCGACAAGGCCTATCGCCAGCGTCGCTCGGTCACGCGAGCGTTTCTCGAACTCGGCCTCTCCGACTATGTCCGCGACGCTACCGAAGTGACCGCCAGTCATGCCGAGCCTGACGACCTGGCCACGCTCGAGCTGACGCCCGGCGCAATCGTGCTGATCGCCAAGGCGCTGAATACGGATCTGGAGGGGGTGCCGGTGCAGTTTTCGGTGAGCCGCTTTGCGGCCGACCGTGTGCAGTTCACGATCAGGAACTGAGTGCCCTCCCCGCGGCGCGGGAAGGGCAAGAACAAGAGGGCCTAGTGCGCGCCGGACATGTCGCCGAGGACTTCCTTCGAGGCGACGGTCGAATCGGCGTTGAGCTTGTAGACCATCGGAACCCCGGTCGCGAGGTTGAGCTTCAGGATCTCCTCCTTGCTAAGGCGATCGAGAACCATCACCAGCGAGCGCAGCGAATTGCCGTGCGCGGCAACCAGGACGTTCTCGCCGCGCAGCACCCGCGGCAGGATTTCCGTCAGGTAGTACGGCCACACGCGTGCGCCGGTGTCGCGCAGGCTTTCGCCGCCGGGCGGCGGAATGTCATACGAACGGCGCCAGATGTGAACCTGCTCCTCGCCCCACTTGGCGCGCGCATCATCCTTGTTGAGGCCGGAGAGATCGCCGTAGTCGCGCTCGTTGAGCGCCTGGTCGCGAATGGTCTCGAGGTCGGGCTGGCCGACATTGTCGAGCACGATCTGGCAGGTCTTCTGGGCCCGGATCAGGCTCGAGGTAAACGCGATGTCGAACTTGATCCCGTAGTCGGCAAGTGCCTTGCCGCCGGCATTGGCTTCCTCGACGCCGAGTGGCGTCAGGTCCGGGTCCTTCCAGCCAGTGAACAGATTTTTGAGGTTCCATTCGCTCTGGCCGTGGCGAACGAGGACGAGGGTACCGCTCATGAAACTACTCCGCTTATGGATCAACTGGATGCCAGCCCGAGCACGTCGAGCATAGAATAATAACCGGGCTTCTTGTCGCGCGCCCAGAGCGCTGCCTTGACGGCACCGCGGGCGAAGATCGAACGATCGCCGGCACTGTGCGACAACGTCACAAGTTCACCTTCGCCGGCCAGGATCACCGAATGCTCGCCGACAACCGAGCCGCCGCGCAGCGTCGCAAAGCCGATCGACCCCGCTTGCCTCGGCCCGGTATGGCCGTCGCGAACGCGCACGGAGTGCGACGCCAGATCGATGCCGCGGCCTTTTGCGGCAGCTTCGCCGAGCAGCAGTGCCGTCCCGGACGGTGCGTCAACCTTGTGCTTGTGGTGCATTTCCAGCACCTCGATATCCCAGTCAACAGGATCGAGCGCCTTTGCCGCCTGCTCGACGAGCACGCTCAGGAGATTGACGCCGAGGCTCATGTTACCCGATTTCACGACACGGGCGTGACGGCCGGCGGCCTTGATCTTTTCGTCATCGTCAGCCGAGCAGCCGGTGGTGCCGATGACATGGACGATGCGGGCCTGTGCGGCAAGGCCGGCAAACTCGACCGAGGCGGCCGGAGCCGTGAAATCGATCACGCCTTCGGCATGAAGGAAGGCGGCGAGCGGATCGTCCGTGACCGCGATGCCGATGGGCCCGAGACCCGCAAGCTCGCCGGCATCCTTGCCGACGAAGGCCGATCCCGGACGCTCGATCGCCGCATGAAGCGTCGCGCCTTCGGTCTCATGGATGATGCGAATGAGCGTCTGCCCCATTCGTCCGGCCGCCCCGACCACGACCAGCTTCATATCCGTGTTGCTCATTCCGTCCCTCGTTCGCTACTGGCCTGCCGATACCGCCGGTGCCTGCTGGAGATTATTGAGACGCGCATAAAGCCCATCCGGACGATCAGCAAGCACCTGATGCGTGCCCTCCTCGATCACCTGGCCGTTCTGCATCACCACGATCTTGTCGGCACGGACCACGGTCGACAGCCGGTGCGCGATCACCACCACCGTCCGCCCGCTCATCGCGTCATCGAGCGCCTTCTGCACGGCAGCTTCGGATTCGGTATCGAGCGCCGACGTCGCCTCGTCGAGGAGGAGGATCGGGGCGTTGCGTACGAGCGCGCGGGCAATCGACAGGCGCTGGCGCTGGCCACCCGAAAGGGTCACGCCGTTTTCGCCGACTGGCGTATCGTAGCCGAAGGGCTGGGCGAGGATGAAATCGTGGGCATAGGCGAGCCGCGCGGCTTCCTCGACCTCGGCATCGGTCGCATCGGGCCGGCCATAGCGGATGTTGTCGCGGATCGTGCCTTCGAACAGGTAGGGCTGCTGCGAGACATAGGCGAGATGTTCGCGCAGCGACTGCTTGGTGACGTCCGCGATGTTCTGGCCATCGATCAGGATCTGGCCGCCTTCCTCCGGATCGTAGAAGCGCGGAATGAGGTTGATGACCGTGGACTTGCCGGCACCCGAGGGGCCGACCAGAGCCGTCGTCCGTCCGCCTTCCGCAACGAAGCTGACGTTGTTCAGGACCTTCTCGCCATTCGCGTAGGCGAAGCTGACATTACGGAACTCGATGCGCGCATCGGTGATCTTGAGAGCGCCGGCATCGGGCTTGTCGCGCTGGCGCGGTTCCATGTCGAGGATCTCGTAGATCATCCGCGCATTGACGGTGGCGCGTTCCATCTGCACCTGAAGCTTTGCCAGACGGCGGGCCGGGTCGTACGCCAGCAGCAGAGCGGTCACGAAGGCGAAGAAAGCGCCCGGCAGCACGCCGCCGTAGATCGACCGGAATGCCGCATAAGCGAGCACGCCCGAAATCGCGAGGCCGGCGAAGGTTTCGGTCAGCGGCGCGGTACGCTCGGTCAGGCGGGCAATGCGATTGGCGCGCTGTTCGGCGGCGGAGATGATGCCGTCGACCTTGCGGCCGAGTTCGCCTTCCATGGTGAAGGCCTTGACGATGGAAATGCCCTGAACGGTCTCCTGCATCGCGCCGAGAACGTGGCTGTTGAGCTCGATTGCCTCGCGCGTCGCCTTGCGCAGGCGCTTCGAGACGTAGCGCAGGGCATAGAGCAACGGCGGAGCGACGACAAAGACGATCAGGGTAAGGATCGGGTCCTTCATCACCATCACCCCGATCAGGGCGATCAGGGTGAGGAAATCGCGCGCCATGGACGTCACGGTCAGATTGAGAACGTCGCGGATGCCATTGACGTTCTGGCTGACCTGCGCAGCCAGATGGGCCGAACGCGACTGGGCGAAATAGCCGACCGACAACGACATCAGATGATTGTAGAGCCGCCGCTGGTAGCGTGCGACGATATTGTTGCCGATCTTCGACAGCGCCACCGACTGCCCGTAGGTGGCAAGGCCGCGGACGATGAAGGCGACCAGAATGGAGCCGCAGATCAGCCAGACAACGTCGGCGCGCTGCTTGGCGAAGGCTTCGTTGACGACCGCCTCCATGATCCAGGCGGTAAATGCCGTCGATCCGGCGACCGTCGCGAGACAGGCAATGGCGAACGCATAGCCGCGCACATGGTCGCGACCGTTCTCGGCGATGATGCGCTTCAAGATGCCGGTGACGGTGTCAGAACTGACGTGATTTTTTCTTCTGTCCGGGGATTCCAAAAAACCAGTGCTTTCCTGTCGCGGTTGAGACACGGGACCATATAGGGCACGTCTTGGCGGGCTCTATATCCAGTTCAGCAGCATTTGGCCATAGTCTCGCGCATTCGCGCCGGCTGCGGCAGCCCGTCGGCGCGGAAAAATCGTCCTTCAGTGGTGCCAGCGGCGTCCTTCGGTCGCCAGCCCGAAGCTCGAAGGCGTGCGCGCATAGGCCGCAAGACCTGCCAGCGCCGCCAGCGGATGGGTGACCACATAGGTCGGGATCGAGCGCATCAGCTGTCGATGCGGCGCCTTGTCTTCGAAGGCGGCGCGGAATTCCGGCCGCTTCAATGCCGGGATGATCTTTTGCGAAATCCCGCCGGACAGATAAACGCCACCGCGCGCCATGAACACCAGTGCCATGTCACCGGCGACACGCCCAAGATAGGTTGCGAAGAGCGACACGGCCTCGGCGGCTTGGGTGTCCGCCCCTGCCAGCGCCGCCGTGCTTATATCGGCCGGGCTCTGGAGAGAAGGGTCAATGCCATCCGCCTTGCAAACGGCGTGATAGATATTCAGCAGCCCACGGCCGGAAAGCACCTGTTCGGCGGCAATACGACCCTCGATCGCCTCGAGGTGAGGAAAAATCTCGAAATCACGATTGCTGCGCGGTCCGATATCGACGTGGCCACCCTCGCCCGGCACCGGGATCCAGGTATGCTGGGCATGAACAAGCCCGGCGACGCCGAGCCCCGTGCCGGGGCCGAGCACCACCCGGGATGCGGGCGCCGGTTCCGCCGCTGTTCCGATCTGCTCGCGGTGTTCGTCCGGAAGTGCGGCGATCGCCAGCGCCTGCGCCTCGAAATCGTTGACCACCACGACGTCCTCGAGACCGAGGCTGGCGATCATCTGCTTCGGCCGCACCACCCAGTCGCAGTTGGTGAGCGGAATCTCGTCGCCGTTGATCGGGCCGGCGACGGCGAGGATCGCCGCTCGCGGCTGGATGGAGGTCTTGTCGAGCACGCTCATCTGGATGGCGTCATCGATCGTCTTGTACGCCGCCGTCTGAACGCTCGGAAACTCCTTCGGTTCGGCGTAGACATCGACGAGGATCGAGAAACGGGCATTCGTGCCGCCGATATCGCCAATCAGGATGGGAAATGGCAGGGGCGGATCGTTATCGAAGTGCTTGGGCATATCCGGTTCCGTTATTGCCGCGGGCGCGGCGCATTCAGTTCGGGTTGTTAACGATCAGCCGCTCGGCGGTCGCCACGTTCAGCGCCATCGGGATATCGTAGACGATGGCAAGCCGCATCAGCGCCTTCACGTCGACATCATGCGGAAGCGCGGTCAGCGGATCGACGAAAAAGATCAGCACGTCCACTTCTCCGGTGGCAATGAGCGCGCCGATCTGCTGATCGCCGCCAAGCGGACCGCTTTTCAGCCGTGTGACCTCGAGTCCGGGACAGGCGTCCTGCACGCGGCCGCCGGTCGTGCCCGTCGCCACGATTTTCCACCGCGACAGCTCCTGACGATGGCGTCGCGCGAACTCGGCCATGTCGTCCTTCTTCTCGTCATGCGCAATCAGCGCCATGCACTTGCTGCGGGCCATCAAATTCTCGTTCCGGCACGAATTAAATCGATTTGATGCCTTTCTATACCAACATCGGGCGATTGCAAAGGCCGCCGTGCAACCCGGCTCGTTACTCGTTGTCGAGCGGGCGGACGAGCGGAATCGGCACCCTGTCCGGCACCGGCGCATAGGACTGCGCCTCGAGCCGAGAGGCGGGATCCTGTGCCGGCGGCGCGGCCGCAGCAGCCGTCGCTCCCGCGCCCCGGCCGTAGGTCGCCTGCATTTCGGACGCCGGTCCCGGAGCGTTCAGCACTGCCGTGCAGGCCTGGGGCAGGTCCGAGAGCATGGTGTGGCGTGGCGCGACCGGCTTGGCATCCGGGTCCTTCTTCGGCTTTTTCCAGGGCTCGTCGGTGAACCACCAGGCCAGCGACTTGTCGCAGCCGTCGCCCGCTGCCACCGGCGCCTGCGGCTTGCAGCCCGACATGCCCGGCGGGCAATGCATGCGGATATGAAAATGCGAGTCATGGCCATAGACCGGCCGGACCTTGCCGAGAAGCGAGCGATCGCCGTGCCAGGTGTCGCACAGCTTCTTCTTGATCGCCGGATTGACGAAAACGCGCTCGACTTCGGGATAGCTGGCTGCCCGCATGATCAGCCGCGCATGCGCCGGCGTCCAACGGTTGGGGTCGATCGTCAGGAACTTGTCCTTCACCAGCATCGAAGTGAAGGGCATGTTTTCCCGTTCGGCAGCCGAAAGGGTGCGCGACGGCATCGGCGTCAGCCAGATATCGGCATCCAGTCCGATCTGGTGCGAGGCGTGGCCGGTCAACATCGGACCGCCGCGCGGCTGGGAGATATCGCCAAGCAGCAGGCCGGGCCAGCCGTCCTTCTGCGCCACATCCTTCGAAAGTCGCTCGACCAGTGCGATCATCTGGGGATTGCCCCAGCGGCGATTGCGTGACAACCGCATCGCCTGCCACGTCGGCCCGTCGGTCGGAATGGCCACGGCGCCGGCAAGGCAGCCCTTGGCATAGAAGCCGACCGAGCGGCTCGGCCCGCTCGATGGCAGGCCGACGCCGCCGAAAAGCTCCTTCGCCGGGCGCGAACTGTCCGCCAGCGCCGCATCCGTGGCGACGATACCCGATGCGACCAGCGCCCCGAGCGCTATTGTGCCAAATCTGCCGAAGGCGCGAGCAAAGCGCGATATCATGCTGTCCTGCCGTGTCTGAAAACCGCCCGTCCCGAATCGAGCGGACGCGTGTGAACCCGCAGGCTAGACTGAAAAGGAAATTTGGTGAATCCGTGTCCGCGCCGTGCCAGCAACATCCAACTCCGCGGCAAGCCGTCGCTTTCGACCGCCACCGCCTGTTTTTTGCCGGGATTTCGCCTATTGTCTTGCCAACATCGCAGAACGGGACCCATTGAATGATACATGCATGCGGTAAAGCGGGACCATTCCTTGCCCTCTCTCTCGCCCTGCTTTGCCTCCCGGCCACGATCCATGCGGGAGAACAGCCGGTCTGGCGCGAAGGCATCTCGTCGCTGGGCGAACCGAAATACCCACCCGGCTTCCCGCACTTCGACTACGTCAACCCCGACGCACCGAAGGGCGGCAATCTCCGCCTTACCGAACAGGGCACCTTCGATACCCTCAATCCGGTGCTGGCCAAGGGCGCGGTCGCGGCCGGCCTGCCGCTCGTCTTCGATACGCTGATGAAATCGTCGAGCGACGAGCCGCTGTCGGAATACGGGTTGCTGGCCGAAGCCGTCTCCTATCCGGAGGATTTCTCCTCCGCCACATTCCGGCTGCGCCCCGAGGCGCGGTGGGCGGACGCCACGCCGGTGACACCCGAAGACGTGGTCTTCAGTTTCGAAAAGGCCAAGGATCTCAATCCGCAATACACCATCTACTATGCCCATGTGACCAAGGCCGAGGTTACCGGCGACCGCGAAGTCACCTTCACCTTCGACGAGAAGAACAATCGCGAACTGCCGCAGATCGTCGGGCAATTGCAGATCGTGCCGAAACACTGGTGGCTGGCGAACAGCCCCGACGGCAAGCCCCGCGACATCTCGCGCACGACGCTGGAGCCGGTGATGGGGTCCGGTCCCTACAGGATCGCCTCCTTCTCGCCGGGCTCGCGGATCCGCTATGAACTGCGCGATGACTATTGGGGCAAGAACATCAACGTCAATGTCGGGCAGAACAATTTCGGCGCGATCGACTACACCTATTTCGGCGATGCGGACGTCGAGTTCGAGGCCTTCCGCTCCGACAATGCCGACTACTGGTTCGAGATCGAGGCCAAGCGCTGGGCGACGGCATACAATTTTCCGGCGGTGAACGACGGCCGCGTCAAGCGCGAGGTGCTGGAGAACCCCTACCGCTCCTCCGGCATCATGGTCGGCTTCGTGCCCAACATGCGGCGCGAGAAGTTCAAGGACCCGAAACTGCGCAAGGCGCTGAACTACGTCTTCGATTTCGAGGAATTGAACCGCACCTCCTTCTTCGGCCAGTACAAGCGCATCGACAGCTATTTCTACGGCTCCGAGCTTGCCTCCTCCGGGCTGCCCGAAGGCCGGGAACTGGAAATCCTCAACGAGGTGAAGGATCTGGTGCCGCCGGAGGTGTTCACCACCGAGTACCGCAATCCCGTTGGCGGCGAGCCGGCGCTCTTCCGTGACAACATGCGCCACGCCATCGAACTCTTTCGCGAGGCCGGCTGGGAAATCAAGCCGGCTCCACACGCGATCCCGCCGATTGCCTTTTTTGCGGCGGGACTGCTAGCGGCAATCGCCGGCGGCGTCCTCGTCCGGCACAACCGCTTCGCAGGCGTGGCCGGCGGGGTGATCGTCGTCAGCCTGGCGACCGGGGCCTATTTCCTGGTGCTCCGGCCGGATACCGACAGCTTCGGGCCGCGCATGACCAATATCAAGACCGGCGAGCCGCTGCGCATCGAGATCCTGCTCAACGGTCCGACCCTCGAGCGCGTGGCCCTGCCCTACGCCCAGAACCTTCGCAAGATCGGCATCGACGCCCGCGTCCGAACCGTCGATGCGTCGCAATACACCAACCGGCTGCGTTCCTGGGACTACGACATGGTCTACACGGGCTGGGGCCAGTCCCTCAATCCCGGAAACGAACAGGCCGAGTACTGGGGCTCCAAGGCGGTGAACCGCGAGGGTTCGAAGAACTACGCCGGCATCAGCGATCCCGGCGTCGACGCCCTGGTCAGGAAGGTGATCTTCGCCAAGGACAGGGAAGAACTTGCCGCCGCCACCAAGGCGCTCGACCGCGTGCTGCTGGCCGGCAACTACATCGTGCCCGGCTATACGCTGCGGGCTGCGCGGATCGCCTATTGGGACAAGTTCGACCGCCCCGACGAATTGCCGAAATACTCGACCGGCTTTCCGGACATCTGGTGGTCCAAATCGGCCACTAAGTGACGAAGCGCTTGCGTTGCCAGCCCGAGTGGCTACCAAATGCGGGGACGAATCAAGATGCCCGACCGGGCAAACGAACCTTTACTGGTTCATGTTGCGAGGAAATGACGGATTGATCGACATGCAGACATCGAACGGGACGGATAGGTTCCCGATCGTCACCGGAGCCGGCAACTGATGGGCGCCTATATCCTCCGCCGCCTGCTCCTGATGATCCCGACGATCGTGGGCATCATGGCGATTTCCTTCGCTGTCATCCAGTTCGCGCCCGGCGGTCCCGTCGAGCAGGTGATCGCCCAGCTGACCGGCCAGGGCGACAGCGCTTCCGACCGGCTGTCCGGCGGTGGTGATCTGCTCAGCCAGCAGGAACGCTTCGCCGACGAGTCCAATTCGAAATATCGCGGTGCCCAGGGGCTCGATCCCGAATTCATCGCCAAGCTCGAGCAGCAGTTCGGCTTCGACAAGCCGCCGCTCACGCGCTTTTTCGAGATGATGTGGAACTATATCCGCTTCGATTTCGGCGAGAGCTTCTACCGCAATGCCTCGGTGGTCGACCTGATCATCGAGAAAATGCCGGTGTCGATCTCGCTCGGCGTCTGGATCCTGCTGTTTTCCTACGTCATTTCCATTCCGCTCGGCATCCGCAAGGCGGTCAAGGACGGATCGGCCTTCGACGTCTGGACATCGGGCATCATCATCGTCGGCTATGCCGTGCCGAGCTTCTTGTTCGGCATCCTGCTGATCGTGCTCTTTGCCGGCGGCTCGTTCTTCGACTGGTTCCCGCTACGCGGGCTGGTGTCCGACAATTTCTGGGAAATGTCCTGGGGCGAACGCATCGTCGACTACTTCTGGCATCTGGTGCTGCCGCTGATCTCGTTGTCGCTTGCCGCCTTCGCCACGACGACGCTGCTGACCAAGAACTCCTTCATCGACGAGATCAAGAAGCAGTACGTCGTGACGGCGCGGGCCAAGGGCCTGACCGAACGCCAGGTGCTCTACGGCCACGTGTTCCGCAACGCCATGCTGATCGTCATTGCCGGCTTCCCCGGCGCCTTCATTTCCGCATTCTTCACCGGGTCGCTGCTGATCGAGCAGATGTTCTCGCTCGATGGCCTCGGTCGCCTCGGCTATCTCTCGGTGGTCAACCGCGACTATCCGATCGTGTTTGCGACCCTCTACATCTTCTCGCTGATGGGCCTGCTCATCAGCCTGGTGTCGGACCTGATCTACACCTGGATCGATCCGCGCATCGACTTCGAGCGGAGGGACGTCTGAGATGACCAGCCCCGCAACCCTCGCCAAGGAAACGGCCGTGGCCGAACCGCCGGTACGCGGCTTCCTGTCCCCGACCGGGCTTCGTCGCTGGGAAAACTTCAAGGCCAACCGCCGCGGCTACTGGTCGTTCTGGATCTTCCTCGTCCTGTTCACGCTGACGCTCTTCGCCGAGTTCATCGCCAACGACCGGCCGCTGATCGCCTCCTACAAGGGCGAGATCCTGTTTCCTGTCGTCATCGACTACCCCGAGGAGAAATTTGGCGGCTTCCTGGCAGAGACCGACTACCGCTCGCCCTTCATCGAGGACGAGATCAAGGCGAACGGCTGGCTGATCTGGCCGCCGATCCGCTATTCCTACCAGACGGTCAACTCCAACATCCCTTATTCCGCGCCGACCCGGCCTTTCTGGCTGATGGACAAGGAAGAACGCTGCGCCGGCTATCCCAAGGGCGCCGACGATCCGGGCTGCACGCTCGGCAACATGAACTGGCTCGGCACCGATGACCAGGCGCGCGACGTCGCCGCGCGCATGATCTACGGCTTCCGCATCTCGGTGCTGTTCGGGCTGGCATTGACGATCTGCTCGGCACTGGTGGGCGTCACCGCCGGCGCGGTGCAGGGCTATTTCGGCGGCTGGACCGATCTGCTGATGCAGCGCTTCATCGAAATCTGGTCGTCGATGCCGGTGCTCTATATTCTCCTGATCATCGCCTCGATCCTGCCACCGGGCTTCTTCGTGCTCCTCGGCATCATGTTGCTGTTTTCCTGGGTCGGATTCGTCGGCATCGTCCGGGCCGAGTTCCTGCGCGCCCGCAATTTCGAATATGTGCGCGCGGCGCGCGCGCTCGGCGTCGGTAACTGGACGATCATGTTCCGCCACCTGCTGCCGAACGCGATGGTGGCGACGCTGACCTTCCTGCCCTTCATCCTGTCCGGCTCGATCACCACGCTCACCTCGCTCGACTTCCTCGGCTTCGGCATGCCGCCCGGCTCGCCCTCGCTCGGCGAAATGATCGCACAGGGCAAGAAGAACCTGCAGGCGCCGTGGCTGGGGCTGACCGCCTTCTTCACCATGTCGATCATGCTGTCGCTGCTGATCTTCGTCGGCGAGGCGGTGCGCGATGCCTTCGACCCCAGAAAGACGTTCCGGTGAGCCGCATGACGACAGATCCCATCCTTTCCGTCCGCGATCTCTCCGTTGCCTTCCACCAGGGCGGCAGAACCTCGCTTGCCGTCGACCATGTCTCCTTCGACATCCATCGCGGCGAGGTGGTTGCGCTCGTCGGCGAGTCCGGCTCCGGCAAATCGGTATCCGCGAACTCGATCCTGCGGCTTCTCCCCTACCCGGCCGCCAGCCACCCATCGGGTGAAATCCTGTTCAAGGGCAAGGACCTCTTGACCGTGTCAGAAGCGGAGCTGCGCGCGGTGCGCGGCAACGACATCACCATGATCTTCCAGGAGCCGATGACCTCGCTCAATCCGCTCCATTCGATCGAAAAGCAGATCGGCGAGATCCTGGCGCTGCATCAGGGGCTGACCGGCGACGCCGCCCGGGTCCGCATCCTCGAACTGCTCAATCAAGTCGGCATCCGCGAGCCGGAAAAGCGGCTGAAGGCCTATCCGCACGAGCTTTCCGGCGGCCAGCGCCAGCGCGTGATGATCGCCATGGCGCTTGCCAACCGGCCGCAGTTGCTGATTGCCGACGAGCCGACGACGGCGCTCGACGTCACCGT
The DNA here is from genome assembly GCA_023399465.1 of Pseudomonadota bacterium. Taxonomy (GTDB): domain Bacteria; phylum Pseudomonadota; class Alphaproteobacteria; order Rhizobiales; family Rhizobiaceae; genus Ferirhizobium. The sequence goes on along the minus strand of JAEWPB010000065.1, from coordinate 16,508 downwards.
GCAGGCGCAGATCCTCGAACTGCTGCGCAGCCTCAAGAACGACCACGGCATGTCGATGCTGTTCATCACCCACGATCTCGGCGTCGTGCGCAAGTTCGCCGACCGGCTCTGCGTGATGACGAAGGGCAGGATCGTCGAAAGCGGCCCGGTCGAGAAGATCTTCTCCGATCCGCAGCACGAATATACCCGCCACCTGCTGGCCTCGGAGCCGCGCGGCGAGCCGCCGCCGGCGGACAGTTCGCGCCCGATAGTCATCGAAGGAACGGATGTCCGCGTCTGGTTCCCGATCAAGGCCGGCTTCATGCGCAAGGTGGTCGACAACGTCAAGGCGGTCGACGGCATCGACCTGAAACTGCGCGCCGGCCAGACGCTCGGCGTCGTCGGCGAGTCGGGCTCCGGCAAGACGACGCTCGGCCTGGCGCTGACCCGGCTCATTTCCTCGACCGGCAGGATCGCCTTCGACGGCAAGGAGATCGACAAGTTCACCTTCCGCGACATGCGGCCACTGCGCAGCGCGATGCAGATCGTGTTCCAGGATCCCTTCGGCTCGCTGAGCCCGCGCATGTCCGTGGCCGAGATCATCGCCGAAGGGCTGAAGGTGCACGAACGCTCGCTTTCGGCTGCCGAACGCGACCAGCGCGTCTGCTGGGCGCTCGACGAGGTCGGGCTCGATTCCTCGACCCGCTGGCGTTACCCGCACGAATTTTCCGGTGGCCAGCGCCAGCGCATCGCGATTGCCCGCGCCATGGTGCTGAAGCCGCGCTTCGTCATGCTCGACGAGCCGACGTCGGCACTCGACATGAGCGTCCAGGCCCAGGTGGTCGATCTTCTGCGCGACCTGCAGAAGCGCCACGACCTCGCCTATCTGTTCATCAGCCACGACCTGAAGGTGGTGAAGGCGCTCGCCAACGAGGTGATCGTCATGCGCTTCGGCAAGGTGGTCGAACAGGGGCCGTCGTCGAAGATCTTCAGCGCACCCGAGCAGGATTACACCAAGGCGCTGATGGCCGCCGCCTTCAATATCGAAGCCGTTTCCATCGGCGGCATAAAGCAATAATCAGGACCCGTATTTTAGCCATGTCGCCCAAAAGCCCTATCATTGTCGATCTGAAATTTGATCCCGTCACCGTTGCCTCGGCACTTGCGAAAGCCTTCCCCGATCGCGAGGCCATCAATCTCGCCGATCCGCAAACGCGCGACCGCGACCTTTCCGGCATCGATTATGCCGTCGTGTGGAAACCCGATACCGACCTCTTTGCGCGCGCGCCCGATCTCAAGGTCATCTTTTCCGGCGGCGCCGGGGTCGACAGCATCCTTGCCATCCCGTCGCTGCCGCAACTGCCGATCGTGCGCTTCGTCGACGAAAGCCTGACCACCCGGATGAGCGAATGGGTGGTTCTGCAGTGCCTTTCTCATCTGCGCCAGGAAGCGGCCTATCGCCGCCAGCAGCAGGCGCGCCTCTGGCACGAACTGCCGCAGCCGGAAGCCCGCGAAGTGACCGTCGGCATCATGGGCCTCGGCGTCCTCGGGCAGGATGCCGCAGCCAAGCTGAAGACGATGGGCTTCGAGGTCATTGGCTGGTCGCGGACGAAGAAGGTTCTCGACGGCATCGAAACCTTCGAGGCTTCCGAACTCGGCGCGTTTCTCGCCCGCACCGATATCCTCGTCGGCCTGCTACCGCTGACGCCCGACACCACCGGCATCTTCGATGCGGGCCTGTTTGCGGGCCTGCGTCAGGGCGGCGCGCTCGGCAAGCCCGTGTTCATCAATGCCGGACGCGGCAAGAGCCAGGTCGAGGCTGACGTGATCGCCGCGCTCAACGACGGCATCCTCGGCGGAGCGTCCCTCGACGTCTTCGAAACCGAACCGCTTTCCGCAGCGAGCCCTCTCTGGGACATGGAGAACGTCGTCATCACTCCGCACGCGGCAGCGGCGTCGGATGTCGGCGCGCTTTTCCGTCACGTCGAGACCCAGATCGCCCGGTTCGAGGCGGGCGGCGGCCTGCAGCACCTCGTCGACCACCGCACCGGATACTGAGGTTCCGGAACTTTCGGACGCCGGCGCCGTTACCTTTCGAATGGAAGGGGCGCGGGTGTTTCTGTGCGCCTCGTCGCCTGATGCGAAGGAGGTTCGGCAATGGCTCGTCAACCTGAATTCGACCGCCGGCGTTCGTGGCTGTTCTGGCCGACGCTTCTGGTGATCCTGGTCGCGATCGTCATGATCATGGTCCTTTGGGTGCCCGTCGAAGACTGGACCGTCCCGGGCAGAACCGGCGCGCCAGCGACAGCGCCGCCCACGACGCAAGCCACCCCGCCCCAGACAGATGCGCCCTCGACCGGCGCCCCGGCTCAGCAATGATCGCGCTACAGAAGCAATCGGAAGCTAACCGACTGCGTTTGCGTGGCCATTCGAAGAAAACGGGCAGTGCGCGCGCGATTTTTTTGCAAGGTTCTGGTTGAAATTGCTTCGGCTTTCCGGTGACAGTCGTCTATAGACGAATCCTTGTGGCCACTGGGTCATCAAAGGCAGGCATTCATGACCAAGACCGATATAGCGACCCGTGTCTACAACCACTCCTGGAAGCTCGACCCGATCATTCGCAGTCTGATCGACACCGATTTCTACAAACTGTTGATGTTGCAGATGATCTGGAAGCTCTATCCGGATGTCGAGGCCACGTTTTCGCTGATCAATCGGGCAACCTCGGTCCGCCTCGCCGAGGAAATCGACGAGGGCGAGTTGCGCGAACAGCTCGACCATGCCCGCACCTTGCGTCTTTCCAAGAAGGAAGCCATCTGGCTTGCCGGTAACACCTTCTATGGCCGCTCGCAGATCTTCGAGCCGGAGTTCCTGTCCTGGCTCGCCAATTTCCAGTTGCCGGAATACGAGCTGTCGAAGACGAAGGACGGCCAGTACGATCTGCAATTCCACGGCCGCTGGATGGAAACCACCATGTGGGAAATCCCGGCCCTGGCGATCATCAATGAACTGCGCTCGCGCGCCGTGTCGAAATCGCTCGGTCTCTTTACCCTCGACGTCCTCTATGCCCGGGCCAAGGCCAAGATGTGGGAAAAGGTCGAGCGGCTGCGCGAGCTTCCCGGATTGCGGATTTCCGACTTCGGGACGCGGCGCCGGCACAGCTTCCTGTGGCAGCGCTGGTGCGTCGAGGCGCTGAAAGAGGGCATCGGCCCGGCCTTCACCGGCACCAGCAACGTGCTGCTGGCCATGGATTCCGACCTCGAGGCGGTCGGCACCAACGCCCATGAACTGCCGATGGTCGCGGCCGCACTCGCGAGGAACGACGAGGAACTGGCCGCCGCCCCCTACAAGGTGATGCGCGACTGGAACCGGCTCTATGGCGGCAACCTGCTGATCGTGCTGCCCGATGCATTCGGCACGGCGGCGTTCCTGCGCAATGCGCCGGCCTGGGTCGCCGACTGGACGGGCTTTCGTCCCGACAGCGCACCGCCGATCGAAGGCGGCGAAAAGATCATTGCCTGGTGGAAGAAGATGGGCCGCGACCCGCGCCAGAAGCTCCTGATCTTTTCCGACGGCCTCGACGTCGATGCGATCATCGACACCTATCGCCATTTCGAGGGGCGCGTGCGCATGAGCTTCGGCTGGGGCACCAATCTCACCAATGACTTCGCCGGCTGCGCTCCGCGCGAGATCGACGGCCTGAAGCCGATCTCGCTGGTGTGCAAGGTGAGCGAGGCCAATGGCCGGCCGGCGGTCAAGCTCTCCGACAATCCGCGCAAGGCAACCGGCGATCCGAAGGAAGTGGAACGCTACCTCCGGTTCTTCGGCCAGGAAGACAGGGTCGAACAGACCGTTCTGGTCTGATTTCACCACTCTCGGCTAAATTTTCTTGAGACGGACAGGCGGAAATGCCGTTTTCCGCTGATTTTCCACGCGATCACAAGTAATTTCCATAATAATTATATATTTTATTCTTGTTTCAGGCACAGCCAGGATCTACCTTTGGTTTTGCAATGCTCCGACCCAGTCCCATGAGGCTCTGCGTCCGAAAGACGACCCACAGCTCACCCATGCGACGACCTGCTCTTTTCAGAGAAGCGATCTGCCATGCTGACAAAAAAGGGAAAATACGGGCTGAAGGCGCTGGTCGACCTTGCCCGGCTCGATCCCGGCGAAACTGCGTTCATCAACGAAATCGCCGCGCGTAACAACATTCCGAAGAAATTTCTCGACGCGATCCTGCTGGAATTGCGCAAGGCCGGCATCCTGCGGTCGAAAAAGGGGCCGGGCGGCGGCTATTCGCTGTCGCGCCCGGCGTCCGACATCCAGATCGGCCACGTCATCCGCACCCTCGACGGGCCGCTGGCGCCGATCCGTTGCGCCAGCCGCACCGCCTTCGAGGCCTGCGACGATTGCGACGACCCGGTCGGCTGTCACGTCCGCCGCTCGATGAGCGACGTGCGCGACGCGATCTCCGAGATCCTCGACAACATGACGCTCGCGCAACTGGTCGCCAACGACAACCGGCTGGGCGAGGTGGCAAAGATCAGCGAGGATGCCGACACCGGCTGAGCCGGCCAGCCCACGGTTCATCGCTTCCGCACATGCAGGTTTCACCGAAATCGGCTTCCAGCCTTGCCATGACGGCCGGTAGAGCTTAGCTCTCAGCCGTCCCGCCGATTCCGGATCCGTTCATGGTGCAGAAAGCCTCCATCCACCGTCTGACCCTCACCGACTTTCGCAATTATGCGAAGGCGCGGCTGACGCTCGACGGACGGCATGTGGTGTTCGCCGGTGACAACGGCTCGGGCAAGACCAACCTTCTCGAAGCGATCTCGTTTCTCTCGCCCGGCCGCGGCTTGCGTCGCGCGCCCTATGGAGACGTGGCACGCGTCGGCGGTTCCGGCGGCTTCTCGATCTTTGCCGAGGTCGACGGCATGGAGGGCGAGGTCGAAATCGGCACCGGGGTCGATGCGAGCGAGGAGACTGCCAGCCGAAAGCTCAGGATCAACGGCACGCCGGCAAAATCCGCCGACGAACTGACCGATCACCTGCGGCTTCTATGGCTGACACCGGCGATGGACGGGCTGTTTACCGGCGGCTCCTCCGAGCGTCGCCGCTTCCTCGACCGGCTGGTACTGTCACTGGATCCGGCACACGGCCGGCGCGCCAGCGATTTCGAGCGTGCGATGCGCAGCCGCAACCGTCTTTTGTCCGAGGGCCGTTTCGATCCGGCCTGGTTGTCCGGCATCGAAGGCCAGATGGCAAGCCTCGGTATTGCAATGGCCCTTGCGCGCCAGGAAATGCTCGGTCTGCTGACAGCGCTGATCGACGCCGAGCGCGATTCCACGCCTTTCCCTTCGGCTACCATGACCCTCTCCGGCTTCCTCGACGGCGAGTTGCACGGGCCGGCGGTCGACCTTGAGGACAAGTACGCCGACATGCTTGCCGCCGGTCGCCAGCGCGACGCCGCGGCCGGCCGAACGCTCGACGGCCCGCATCGCGCCGATCTGCTGGTCCGGCACCGGACGAAGGACATGGAAGCGGAGCGCTGTTCGACCGGCGAACAGAAGGCTCTGCTCGTCGGCCTGATCCTCGCGCATGCGCGGCTGACCGCCAACATGACCGGCTATGCGCCCGTGCTGCTGCTCGACGAAATCGCCGCACATCTCGACGAGGGACGCCGCGCCGCGCTTTTCGATCTCATCGACCGGCTCGGCGGGCAAGCCTTCATGACCGGCACCGATACGGCGATGTTCCGCGCCCTCGGCGACAGGGCGCAGTTCTTCACGGTCGCCGAGGCGACGGTCGCGGAAACATGAGTTGCGTGTCCGGATGCACTCCGGCAAAGATATGCAATGACCGATAGCGAACCCCTGAACTCCGAAGAAATCGCGCGCTACCAGCGCCATATCCTGCTCCCCGAAGTCGGCGGCATCGGACAGCAGAAATTGAAGCGGGCCCGCGTTCTCGTCATCGGCGCCGGCGGTCTCGGCGCCCCGGTGCTGCAATACTTGGCGGCCGCCGGCATCGGCACCATCGGCATCGTCGACGACGACCGGGTATCGCTGTCCAACCTGCAGCGGCAGGTGATTCACGACACCGGCACCATCGGCGAAATGAAGACCCAGAGCGCCGCCGATGCCATGGCCCGCCTCAACCCGCATGTGCGGGTGATCCGCTTCGATGAACGGCTGACGCCACAGACATCGGCGATGACGCTTTCGGGCTTCCACCTGCTGATCGACGGTTCCGACAATTTCGACACCCGCTATGTCGCCGCCGATGCCGCAGAGACCGCCCGCATCCCGCTGGTGCACGGCGCCGTCGGCCGCTTCGACGGGTCATTGACGGTGCTGAAGCCCTACGAACTCGGTCCGGACGGCATTCCCTACCCCGCCTATCGCGACCTCTTTCCCGCGCCGCCGCCGGCCGACCTCGTGCCTTCCTGCGCGGAAGCCGGCATCATCGGCGCGCTCACCGGCGTCATCGGCACCCTGATGGCGATGGAGGCGGTCAAGCTGATTACCGGCATCGGCGAGCCGCTGGTCGGTCGGCTGATGCTCTACGATTCGCTCGCCGCCCGCTTCGACATCGTCCGATACAAGCGGCCGACGCGAAAATAGGAGCGGACGCATGCAGATCGAACGCATCGAGGCGCGCTTTTCCCGATGGGACGACCTGCTCGAACTCATCCTCTCCGCTTTCGCCTACATGAACGGACGGATCGATCCGCCATCCTCGGCTCTCGCCCTGACGGCCGGGTCGCTGCGGCAAAAAGCGGAGCAGGAAATCGCCTTCATCGTCCGTGACGGTACGGCTCTCCTCGGCTGCGTCTTCTGCCGCCCGGAACCGCCCGACGCGCTCTATATCGGCAAGTTCGCGGTGCACCCCGATGTACAGGGAAAGGGGATCGGAGGGCTGCTCCTCAAGGCAGCGACGCGGACCGCGCGGACACTGGACCTGCCGCGCCTGCGCCTCGAGACCCGGATCGAACTCACCGAGAACCATGCCACATTCCAGAGGTGGGGATTCACCCGGACCGGTGAGAAAGCCCATCCGGGCTTTACCCGCGTCACCTCGATCGAAATGCAGAAGCAATTGCCGGCAGAGTGAATCACGCCCGGTTCGGCAGCACCCGGTTCGGCGGCCGGTGACCGTCGATGAAGGTGCGGATATTGATGATGACTTTCTCGCCCATGTCGATGCGGCCCTCGATGGTCGCCGAGCTCATATGCGGCAGCAGCACCACCTTGCCTTCGTTTGCGAGCTTGACCAGCTTCGGGTTCACCGCCGGCTCGTTTTCGAAGACGTCAAGCCCCGCCCCGGCAATTCGCCCTTCGCGCAGGCACTTGACCAGCGCCGTCTCATCGATCACGTCGCCGCGCGCGGTATTGACGATATAGCTCGTCGGCTGCATCAGCGCCAGGCGACGCGCCGACAGCAGATGGAAGGTGGCGGGCGTCGACGGGCAGTTGACGGAAACGATGTCGACCCGGGCCAGCATCTGGTCGAGGCTGTCCCAGTAGGTCGCCTCAAGCTCGTCCTCGGTCGTCGGATTGACGCGATTGCGGTTGTGGTAGTGGATCGACAGGCCGAAGGCCTTGGCGCGGCGGGCAACCGCCGTACCGATCCGGCCCATGCCGACGATGCCGATGCGCTTGCCCCAGATGCGCCGGCCGAGCATCCAGGTTGGCGACCAGCCTGCCCACTCGCCGGGCTTGTCGGTCAGCACCCGCGCACCTTCGGCAAGCCGGCGCGGCACCGCGAGGATCAGCGCCATCGTCATGTCGGCGGTATCCTCGGTCAGAACGTTGGGCGTGTTGGTCACGGTGATGCCCTTGCGGGCGGCGGCGTCGATATCGATATGGTCGGTCCCGTTCGAAAAGCTGGCGATCAGCTTCAGCTGCGGCCCGGCCTGTTCGATGAGGGCCGCGTCGATGCGGTCGGTCACCGTCGGCACCAGCACGTCGGCAGATTTCACTGCGGCGACCAGCTCCGGCTGGCTGCGCGGGGTGTCGTCGATATTCAGTTCGGCATCGAAGAGTTCCCGCATCCGGGTTTCGACGGCATCCGGCAGCTTCCGGGTGATGTAGACCTTCGGTTTTTTCTTCGTTGTCATCGTGACTTTCGACGCCTTATTCAGAGGTCCTTAACCAAGACGGGCAATAATTTGCCTGTTCACGGCAATTTCTAACAGACCCGCGGGCGAAGACAAACAAAACTCGCGTCGACGCAGGCGGATTTGTGAAAGCCACCGACGGGACCCGATCGTCAGCGGTCCAGATCCCTCGAAACCGAAGAATACGGAAACTGCCATGCGTGGAGCCGCCCTCAAAGCCTGTGTCGCTTTCGCCCTTGTCCTGACCGGCCTCACTGGCCCGGCCGTGATTGCCGCGGATGCCGCCGCACAATCCGCCAAAGGGCCGAGCGGCCTGCCCTTGCCTCGCTTCGTCACCCTCAAGGCCAAGCGCGTCAACCTGCGCATCGGCCCGAGCACCGACTATGCGGTTTCCTGGCTCTATACCAAATCCGGCCTGCCGGTGGAAATCATCCAGGAATATGACAACTGGCGCCGTATTCGGGATGCCGACGGCACCGAGGGCTGGGTGAACCAGTCGCTGCTGTCCGGCCAGCGCGCTGCACTGGCGGCGCCGTGGATGAAAGGCAAGGGCGAAGCCGTCTACGTCAACATGCGCCGCGATCCGCAGCCATCGGCCACGGTGATCGCGAAGCTCGAACCCGGTGTCCTCATCAACATCAGCGAGTGCAACGGCACCTGGTGCCATGCCGACGCAAACGGCACCGATGGTTGGGTGGCACAGGCCGAGATCTGGGGCGTCTACCCGGACGAAGCCTTCAAATAAGTCCGGCCTTGCGGGCGGCCTCCGACAGGGAGGTCATCGGCCGCGGGCCGATCTGCTCGATCACGATGCCGGCGGCAAGGCAACCGAGCCTGCCGCAATCCTCGAGCGTGCGTCCCTGGGTGTAGCCATAGAGGAAGCCGGCAGCAAACAGGTCACCCGCCCCCGTGGTGTCGACCACCTCCTCGATCACAGTCGCCGGAACGTGAATGCGCTCGCCGCCGCGAAGCAGGATCGCGCCGTCCTCGCTCATCGTCACCGCAGCGAGCTTGCAATCGCCGGCAATTCTGGAAAGCGCCTCCTCGAAGTCGTCGGTCTGGTAGAGCGACAGCACTTCCTGGCGGTTCGCAAACACGATGTCGACGGTGCCCGAGCGCATCAGGTCGAGAAACTCGCCGCGATAGCGATCGACGCAGAAGCTGTCCGACAGGGTCATCGACATTTCCCGGCCGTTTTCATGGGCAATTCGAGCGCATTCGAGGATCGCTTCCTTGGCGCGCGGCGGATCCCACAGATAACCTTCGAAATAGGTAACCTTCGAACCCGCGACGACCTCCGGCTCCACATCCTCAGGACCAAGCTCGACACAGGCGCCGAGATAGGTGTTCATCGAACGCTCTCCGTCCTCGGTGACGAAGATCATCGAGCGCGCCGTCGGCGGGAAGGTACCCTTCGGCGCGGTCTGGAAGTGCACGCCCTGGGCGCGGATGTCGTGGCTGAAGATCTCGCCGAGCTGATCCTTGGCAACCTTGCCGAAATAGGCAGCCGTGCCGCCGAGATTGGCAATGCCGGAGGCGGTATTGCCCGCGCTGCCACCGGAGGCTTCGAGCGCCGGCCCCATGCGCGAATAGAGAAGTTCCGCCCGGTCGGCGTCGATCAGGTTCATCGCCCCCTTGGTAATCGCGTTGTCGATGAGGAACTGGTCCTCGCAGCGCGCGATGATATCCACGATGGCGTTGCCGATGGTCAGGACGTCGAATTTGCTCATGTAAGGAAATAGCCCGGTAGGTAACTGTTGAATGCCCGGTATCGGGTAATAGCAGCTTTTGTTTTGGCTGGAAGAAAAAAACGCGGTACGCGGCAGGCCGACGTTTCATTCATAGCACGTCATTTCGCTGTCACACAAACGGGTTAGAGAAGCAGTCAACGCATCGAGCGGACCGGAACGAGGCCACCGCGAGATCGGAGCCATGGGGTTTGCGGCCCCACGCTCGACAGTTTGGTGCGCTGACCACGGATGAACTGGCAGCGAACCTCTCCGGCGGATCGTTATCCACGGAGCACAGGAAGCGGGGTTCGACCCCGCTTTTTTTGTGCCTGCGGCCGCGCTTGCTGCACGCATCTGTTGCAGTGCAAAAAATGCTGGTAGATGATTGTGTCCTCCTCCCAGCCTACAACTCCCCCGCCTCCTGATTCACTCCCGAAAGTCTCCTGCCCGATGCTTGCAGTCGCCGAGAATGTTCTGCCCGTCTTCATGCTTATTCTGATCGGCTGGCTGGCCGTTCGCAGCGGCCTGCTCACCGCGGAAATCGGCGACGCGCTCGGCGAATTCGTGTTCAAGCTGGCGGTGCCGGTGCTGCTGTTCAAGACCATTGCCGAAGCCGACTTCCAGGGCCTCTCGCCATTCAAGCTGTGGGTCGCCTATTTCGCCGGCGTCGGCGTGACGTGGACGGTGGCGCACATGATCGCGACGCGGGTTTTCGGTCGCGACGAACGCCTTGGCGTCGTCGCCGGCGTCTCCTCGGCCTTCGCCAACAATGTCTTCATCGGCCTGCCGCTGGTCGGGCGCACGGTCGGGGAAGACGGCATCGTCGCGCTGTCGATCCTGCTTGCGATACATCTGCCGGTGATGATGATTGCCGGCACGATCCTGATGGAGAACGCCGAGGCGAAGGCGAGCGGCAACCCGCCGCGCGGCTATCGCGCGGTGTTGCGCCAGATCGGCATCAACCTGACGCGCAATCCGCTGGTGATCGGGCTCGTCTGCGGCGGCGTGGTGCACGCCAGCGGACTGGCGATGCCCGCGGTCGCTTCCTCGATCATCAATCAGGTCGCCAATACCGCCGGTCCGGCGGCGTTGATCTCGCTCGGCATGGCACTGACGAAGTACGGCGTCTCCGGCAATATCGGCATCGCATCCGTGATGTCCGGGTTGAAATTGCTGCTGCTGCCGGCGGCAGTATGGACGGCGAGCCGGTTGCTCGGGCTGACGCCCGAATGGACGGCGGCGATGGTGCTCACCTCGTCGGTGCCGACCGGCATCAATGCCTGGCTGATCGCCAACCGCTTCGGCGTCGGCCACGGCCTTGCCGCCTCGACCATCACGATGACGACGGCACTCGGCGTGCTGTCGGTGACCGCCTGGGCGGTCGTGCTCAGCTGACGCATTCGCCCGTCAGACAAAAAAAGCCCGGCGCGAGGCCGGGCTTCGGATAGTCGGATGGATGCAGCTTACTGGCCGGCGGGTGCGGCCGGTTCGGCAGCCGGCGCGGCTTCGGCGGCAGGGGCCGGTGCCTCGGCAGCAGGTGCGGCAGCGCCTTCGGCGGCACCCGGCGTCGGCAGAGGAACCGGAGCATCGGCCATCGTGCGCAGGTAGGCGATCAGGTTGGCGCGCTCCTCGTCCTTCTTGAGACCTGCGAAGCCCATCGCGGTGCCGGCGACATACTTCTTCGGGGCTGCCAGGAAGTGGTTCAGGTGCTCGTAGCTCCACACCTCGGAGCCGCCCTTGGAGAAGTCCTTCATGGCCGCCGAATAGGCAAAGCCCTCATGGGTGGCAATCGGGCGATCGATCAGACCGTAAAGGTTGGGACCAACCTTGTTGGCCCCACCCTTCGTGTCGGTGTGACAGCTGACACACTTCTTGTAGACTGCTTCGCCAGCCGCGGCGTCGGCCTTGGCAAGAAGATCGGCGATCGGGGTCGCTGCGGCAACGGCTTCGCCGGCATCGGCGCCTTCGCCACTCGTTTCGTCGGCTGCAATCGTGAAGCCTTCCTTTTCAGGATCCGGAGACTGAAAAATACTTTTCGAAGCAAATGATACTGTCATCACGACGAGAACCGTACTGAGCAGACCGGCAACACCCATATTTACGTAAGGATTCATCTGCAAATGCTCCCCTTGCAGCCACCCGGCATTTGATACAACCGGACCATCTTGAAATCGCGCGGAACCTATGTCTTTTGGCTGAGAGTTGCAACAGGGATTGTACTCCCGCAAGTGAGACTTTTTGACACTTATTGCAGGGGGATGAAAGGATGAACGATGGCTAGCGCGAATTTTGACAACACTCTGGTACTTATCCCCGCGCGCCTGGCTTCGACCCGCCTGCCAGGCAAGCCGCTTGCCGACATCTGCGGCATGCCGATGATCGTACAGGTTGCGTTGCGCGCAAGGGATGCGGCAGTGGGCCGCATCGTCGTTGCCGTCGACCACCAGGACACCTTCGACGCGGTCACGAATGCCGGCTTCGAGGCGGTGATGACACGCATGGATCATCAGTCGGGTTCCGACCGCATCTACGAAGCGTTGCAGCTCTGCGACCCCGATCGCCGCGCCGAATTCGTCATCAATGTCCAGGGCGACCTGCCGACGATCGAGCCGGAGACGATCCGCGCCGCACTGGCGCCGCTGGAAGACGCGCAAACCGACATCGCCACGCTGACGGTCGAGATCACCGACGAAGAGGAAAAGACCAATCCGAATGTGGTCAAGGTCGTCGGCTCGCCGATCTCCGATACGCGGCTGCGCGCGCTCTACTTCACCCGCGCCACGGCGCCCCATGGCAAGGGACCGCTCTATCACCACATCGGCCTCTATGCCTACCGGCGGGCGGCGCTCGAACAATTCGTCTCGCTCGGGCCCTCGGTGCTGGAAAAGCGCGAATCGCTCGAGCAATTGCGGGCGCTCGAAGCGCAGATGCGAATCGATGTGGAGATCGTTGACTCGGTTCCGCTCGGCGTCGATACTCCCGCCGACCTCGAAAAGGCCCGCCGCATGCTGGCCGGCAAGAACATCTGACGGAAGCTTTCATGACAAACAAGACCAACAGGATCGCCTTCCAGGGCGATTTCGGCGCCAATTCCGACATGGCCTGCCGCGACATGTTCCCGAGCATGGATCCCTTGCCGAGCCCGACCTTCGAAGACGCCTTCACCGCAGTCGACAATGGTGACGCCGATCTCGCGATGATCCCGATCGAGAACACCATCGCCGGCCGCGTCGCCGACATCCATCACCTGATGCCTGAATCGCGCCTCCATATCGTCGGCGAGTATTTCATGCCGATCCGCTTCCAGCTGATGGTGCTGCCCGGCGTATCCAAGGACGAGATCCGCAGCGTTCACAGCCATATCCATGCGCTCGGCCAGTGCCGCAAGATCATGCGCGCCAATGGCTGGAAGCCGGTGGTCGCCGGCGATACCGCCGGCGCGGCCAAGCTCGTCAAGGAAACCGGCGACCGCACGATGGCGGCACTTGCGCCGCGCCTTGCCGCCGACCTCTACGGCCTCGACATCGTCGCCGAGAACGTCGAGGACACCGAGCACAACGTCACCCGCTTCGTCGTGCTGTCGCGCGAGGAGCAGTGGGCCGCCCGGACCACACCCGAAGAGAAGATCGTCACCACCTTCGTCTTCAATGTGCGCAACATTCCGGCCGCGCTCTACAAGGCGCTCGGTGGCTTTGCGACCAACGGCATCAACATGACGAAGCTCGAGAGCTACCAACTCGGCGGCCGGTTCGTGGCGACGCAGTTCTACGCCGACATCGAAGGCCATCCGAACGACGCACCGGTGCGGCGGGCTCTGGAGGAACTGCGGTTCTTCTCCGAGAAGGTGCGCATTCTCGGCGTCTACAAGGGCCACCCGATGCGTGGCGAGTTGTAACGGACCAGCACGAAGCATCAGGGGCGCCGCGGCGCCCCTTTTTCGTTTCCCTGTCGCAAATACCCGGCGTCGCGCCTAGCGCTTCCATTCAAGCCAGTCGCGCATCAGCCGGTGGGCGATCGCACCCTTCGGCGGCGACATCTGTCCCGAAGGTGATGGCATGTCGAGCATCGCCTCGGTTTCCTCGCGGGTGAACCAGCGGCAATCCTCGAGCTCCTGTTCGTCGCGATGAATGGCGAAGGTCTTGGCCTCGGCATAGCAGCCGATCATCAGCGAATGCGGCATCGGCCAGGGCTGCGACGCGTGGTAGCGCACCCTCCCGATGCGGATACCCGATTCTTCGAACGTTTCTCGTCGCACCGCGTTCTCGACCGTCTCGCCCGGCTCAAGGAAACCCGCAAGGCAGGAATACATGCCCGGGGCGAAATGATGGCTGCGCCCGAGCAGGCAGAGGTCGCGCTCGACGTCGATTACCAGCATGATGACGACCGGGTCTGTGCGCGGGAACACCATGTGTTCGCAATTCGTGCAAACCCGCTTGTAACCGCCGATCCGCATCTCGGTCGGGCCACCGCAGCGACCGCAGAAGCGGTTGTCGCGGTTCCAGCCGATCAGGCTGACGCCTTGCGCGAATTCGCCGAGCAATTCTTCCGAAAGCAGCTGGTCGCGGTAGAGCGTGCGCCCGTCGATCGGCTTGTAGTGGCTGGCAAGCCCCTCCCTGGCGGCACGTACCGGCACCGCCAGCCGCGGCTCTCCGCTTTTCTGGAACCCAAGCAGGATGGCGTTGTCCATATCCGGATCGAGCTCGGCGAGTTCATAGGGCGAAAACAGCGGGTCGAGCACCTGCCCGTCATGCTTCAGCACCAGCTGATTTCCGGAAAACGCAAAGATATGGGCGCCATCGACCGCCAGCGCCTTCTCGACGCAATCCTCCTGGCGGTGTTCCGACATCCGATCCAAGGCGTTTTCCGCGAATGCGGTCAGGCGGCTCGGTTCAGGATGGGGGGCATCGGTTTCGAAAATGGAATACTTCATGGTGACAGGTTTTCCAGGATCCGGTTGACCAGCGCTTCCATCTCTTCATCGGCATAGGGCTCAGCCCTGCCGTAGCCCCATACCGGTCCCGGCCAGGCGGCATCGCCCTCATTGCGGGCGATGATGTGCACATGCAACTGCCGCACGATGTTGCCGAGCGCGGCGACATTGATCTTGTCCGCACCGGTCGCTGCCTTGAGCGCGACCGCAACGGTGTTCATCTCGAAGGTCAGCATCGCCTGGTCAAGCGGGGTCAGCTCGAATACCTCGGCCACATCAGGCCGTTGCGGCACCAGCACCAGCCACGGCCAGCGGCGATCATTCTGCAACCGCAGTTCACAAAGTCCGATCCGGATCAGGGACCGGCTGTCGCGCGCCAGTCTGTCATCCAATGCAAATTCACTCACCGTGCGTACCTCCGCTGTCTTTTTATATGAGTAACAGTTTTTTTGGCGCTTGGCTTGCAATTGCTCGCGATATTGCCGATATGTGGCTCCGGGAGGTTGGTGGTGGACGAGCCACTCGCCAACCGGGTCAGGTCCGGAAGGAAGCAGCCCTAACGAGCCCGGCACGGGTCATCGTGCCAGCCTCCCACCTTTTCTCCCTTTTGGGCAAGGTTATTCGGCGACCAGAATCATGCCCGGCGGCCCGGGTTGTCACCAGCGCTGGCAGGGGCGATGAGCGATAGCAATCCGACAACGCAGAATTCAGCCGCCAGCGGCGCCGGTTACCGGGTCCTGGCGCGCAAGTACCGCCCCAAGGATTTCACGGACCTGATGGTCGGCCAGGAGCCGATGGTCCGCACCCTCACCAATGCTTTCGAGACCGGCCGCATCGCGCAGGCCTACATGCTGACCGGCGTGCGCGGGGTCGGCAAGACCACCACTGCCCGCATTCTCGCCCGCGCGCTGAACTACAAGACCGCCGACATCGACAAGCCGACGATCGACCTGAAGATTCCGGGCGAACATTGCCAGGCAATCATGGAAGGCCGCCATGTCGACGTGATCGAGATGGACGCCGCCTCGCACACCGGCATCGACGACATTCGCGAGATCATCGAGCAGGTGCGCTATCGTCCGGTTTCGGCGCGCTACAAGGTCTACATCATCGACGAAGTGCACATGCTGTCGACGCAGGCCTTCAACGGCCTGCTGAAGACGCTGGAAGAGCCGCCCGAGCATGTGAAGTTCATCTTCGCCACCACCGAAATCCGCAAGGTGCCGATCACCATTCTGTCGCGCTGCCAGCGCTTCGACCTGCGGCGCATCCCGGCAGAGGTGATGACGGCCTATCTCGAGGACATTCTCGGGCAGGAAGCCATCGCCTTCGAGCCGGACGCGCTGGCCATGATCGTGCGGGCCGGCGAGGGCTCGGCGCGCGACAGCCTCAGCCTGCTCGACCAGGCGATCGCCCATGGCGGGGGCACCGTGGCCGCCGCCACCCTCAAGGCCATGCTGGGCCTGGGGGACCGGGCCCGGGTGATCGACCTCTTCGAAGCGGTGATGGGCGGGCGCATCGCCGAGGCGCTGGCGGGCCTGCGCGACCTGTACGTGTTGGGCGCCGACCCGCAGACGCTGCTGGCGGACCTGGCCGAATTCACTCATCTGGTCACCCGCATCAAGGTGGTGCCGGCCGCTGCTGACGACGCGGCGCTGACGCCGGACGAGCGGACGCGCGGCGCCGAGCTGGCGCAAAAACTGCCCATGCGGGCGCTGACGCGCGCCTGGCAGATCCTGTTCAAGGG
>JAEWPB010000022.1 GCA_023399465.1 Pseudomonadota bacterium | reverse complement strand
ACCGTGCTGAGGCATGGCGTGGTGACGGGCGCCTGCGATCCGCGCCGGGAAACGCCGGCATCGCTGGCGCGCATGATGGTTGGCAGCGACGTCGCCGCCGTGACTCATCTCGACCATCGCAGGGACGACGGCGCGGTCCAGCTCGAAACCGTCAATCTCTCGGTTCCCGCCCGCACGCCATTCGCGGTCTCCCTCAAGGACGTGTCGCTCAAGGTGCAGGCCGGACAGGTGCTGGCGATCGCCGGCGTTGCCGGCAATGGGCAGGGCGAACTCTTCGACGCGCTTTCCGGTGAATATCCGGTCTCGAGCAAGGACGCCGTGCGCATCCGCCAGAAGCCGGTCGGACAGCTCGGCATCAATCCACGCCGCCTGCTCGGCGCCGGCTTCGTGCCGGAGGAACGGCACGGCCATGCCGCCGTCTCTGATCTGTCCTTGTCGGACAATCTCGTCCTGGCGCGCAACCAGTCCGATCGCAAGGTGTTTCTTGCCGGCGGTTTCCTCGGGCTTATCCGCCATTCCGCCGTGCGTTCGGCGACGCGCCGCATCTGCGAAGCGATGGACGTGCGCAAGAGCGGCGAAGATCCGGTCGCCGGTTCGCTGTCGGGTGGCAACTTGCAGAAATTCATCGTCGGGCGCGAACTCGACCGGCAGCCGGCCGTTCTGGTCGTCAACCAGCCGACCTGGGGCGTCGATGCCGGTGCCGCCAGCCGTATCCGCCAGGCGCTGGTCGACCTGGCGCGCAATGGTTCGGCCGTGCTTGTGATCAGCCAGGATCTGGACGAGATCTTCGAGGTTGCCACCGATATTGCGGTGATCAGCGAAGGCAGGCTCTCCGAGGCCGCGCCAGCCAGCACCATGACGCGTGAAAAGATCGGCCTGCTGATGGGCGGCCTGCACGAGCAAAACGACGAGGCCAGGACCGCCCATGCGCATTGAACTTGAAAAACGCGCCGGGGGATCGCGGCTCTTCTCGCTGCTTTCGCCGCTGCTCGCCTTGGTGCTGACCCTCGTGTTCGGCGGGCTGATGTTCGCGCTGCTCGGCAAGGATCCGTTCCATGCGCTCTACAGCTTCTTCGTCGAGCCGCTGCTCGAGGTGTGGTCGCTGCACGAACTGGCGATCAAGGCCGGGCCGCTGATCCTGATCGCCGTCGGTCTTTCGATCTGCTACCGGTCCAACAACTGGAACATCGGCGCCGAAGGGCAGTTCATCATGGGCGCCATCTTCGGCTCGTTCCTGCCGGTGGTGTTCTACCAGTGGCATTCGCCGCTGATCCTGCCGCTGATGCTGGTCATGGGTGCCATCGGCGGCGCGCTCTACGCCGGCATCCCGGCGCTGCTGAAGGCGCATTTCAACACCAACGAAATCCTGACCAGCCTGATGCTGGTCTATATCGCCCAGTTGTTCCTCGACTGGCTGGTACGCGGTCCCTGGCGCAACCCGGAAGGCCTGAACTTCCCGGAAACGCGTTCCTTTGCTCCCGAAGCGGTGTTGCATCCGATCATGGAGGAATCCGGACGCGCGCACTGGTCCATCGTGTTCGCGCTCATTGCGGCCGTCGCCATCTGGTTCATGATGCGCTTTACGCTGAAGGGCTTCGAGGTGACCGTGCTCGGCAGTTCCGCGCGGGCAGGGCGGTTCGCCGGCTTTTCCTCGCGGGGCATGATCTGGTTTTCAATGCTGGTTTCGGGAGCGCTTGCGGGCTTTGCCGGCATCTCCGAAGTCTCCGGCTCGATCGGCCATCTCCAGCCGGTGATCTCGCCGGGTTACGGCTTTACCGCAATCATCGTTGCCTTCCTCGGACGCCTCAACCCGCTCGGGATCATCGCTTCGGGTTTCGTCCTGGCATTGACCTATCTCGGCGGTGAGGCGGCGCAGCTCTCCATCGGAATTTCCGACAAGGTGACCCGCGTCTTCCAGGGCCTGCTTTTGTTTTTCGTGCTCTCCTGCGACACGCTGATCCACTACAAGATCCGTCTGGTCTTCGACCGGGCCAAGAAGAAGCTCGAAGGAGCGGCGCCATGATGCTCGAAGCCATTCTTCTGACCATCATCACGGCCGCGACCCCGCTCGTCATCGCAGCGATGGGCGAACTGGTGAGCGAGCGCGCCGGCGTTCTCAACCTCGGCGTCGAAGGCATGATGGTCATCGGCGCGGTCGGCGCTTTCGCCATAACCCAGATCACCGGTTCGCCCTATGTCGGCGTGATCGCCGGGATCGCAAGCGGGGCTCTGTTCTCGCTGCTGTTCGGCTTCCTGACGCTGTCGCTGGTGGCCAATCAGGTCGCGACCGGCCTGGCGCTGACCATCCTAGGGCTCGGGGTGTCCGGAATGATCGGTGAACCCTATGTCGGCATGCCCGGCATCAAGCTGCAGCCGATCACGATACCGCTTCTCTCCGACATTCCCTTCCTCGGACCGGTATTGTTCCGCCAGGATATCATCTTCTACCTGTCGATCGCGCTGGTCGTCGGGGTCAACTGGTTCCTGTTCCGCAGCCGCACCGGCCTCAAGCTGCGCGCCATCGGCGACAACCACGGCTCGGCGCACGCGCTCGGCATCGACGTCATCCGCACCCGCTATCTCGCTGTGTTGTTCGGCGGTGCCTGCGCCGGTCTCGCCGGCGCGCAATTGTCGCTGATCTATACCCCGCAGTGGGTGGAGAACATGACCGCCGGCCGCGGCTGGATCGCGCTTGCACTGGTGGTCTTCGCGTCGTGGCGGCCTTTGCGCGTACTCGCCGGCGGCTACCTCTTCGGCGCGGTTTCCATTGGCCAGCTCCATGCCCAGGCAATGGGCGCGGGCATTCCCTCGCAGTTCCTCACCGCGCTTCCCTATGCGGCGACGGTGATCGTCCTTATAATCATTTCGCATAATCGCCGTACCACATTGATCAATACCCCGGCTGCGCTGGGTAAGCCTTTCGTGCCTGATCGCTAACAAACCAATCGATAACAAGAGTACCGACAACCAATAGGGGTCAAAATGAAGAAACTAGCATTCGCACTTGCCGCAACTGCTGCAATGGTTCTCTCGGTCGGAACCGCTGCCCAGGCGGACGACAAGAAGAAGATCTGCTTCGTCTACGTCGGCTCGAAGACCGACGGCGGCTGGACGCAGGCCCATGACATCGGCCGCCAGGAACTGGAAAAGGCTCTCGGCGACAAGATCGAGACCGCGTTCCTCGAAAACGTTCCGGAAGGCCCCGACGCCGAACGCGCCATCGAGCGCATGGCGCGCTCTGGCTGCAACCTGGTCTTCTCCACCTCCTTCGGCTTCATGGATGCGACCCTGAAGGTGGCCGAGAAGTTCCCGGACGTGAAGTTCGAACACGCGACCGGCTACAAGTCGGCAGAGAACGTCGGCACCTACAATGCGCGCTTCTACGAAGGTCGCTACATCCAGGGCCAGATCGCAGCCAAGCTGTCCCAGAAGGGTGTTGCAGGCTACATCGCCTCCTTCCCGATCCCGGAAGTGGTGATGGGCATCAACTCCTTCGTCCATGGCGCACAGTCCGTGAACCCGGATTTCAAGGTCAAGGTCATCTGGGCCAACACCTGGTTCGACCCGGGTAAGGAAGCCGATGCCGCCAAGGCGCTGATCGACCAGGGCGTCGACATCCTGACGCAGCACACCGACACCACCGCACCGATGCAGGTTGCAGCCGAGCGCGGCATCAAGGCATTCGGCCAGGCCTCCGACATGATCAAGGCCGGTCCGGAAACCCAGCTGACCGCCATCGTCGACACCTGGGGCGCCTACTACATCAAGCGCACCAACGACCTGATCGACGGCAACTGGAAGTCCGGCCAGATCTGGGACGGCCTGAAGGACGGCATCCTCACCATGGCGCCGTACACCAACATGCCTGATGACGTGAAGAAGATGGCCGAGGAAACCGAAGCCAAGATCCGTTCGGGCGAACTGCATCCGTTCACCGGCCCGATCAAGAAGCAGGACGGTTCCGACTGGCT
>JAEWPB010000021.1 GCA_023399465.1 Pseudomonadota bacterium | reverse complement strand
AATCGCCAAAGCAGAGGACCGACTTCACCATCTCACTCTCCGATCAAACCAGCATGCCCATCGGGTTTTCGATGTAGCGCTTAAAGGCGCCGATCAGTTCGGCTCCGAGCGCGCCATCGACACAGCGGTGGTCGGTGGAGAGCGTGACCGTCATGACATTGGCGATCTTGATCTCGCCATTCTTGACGACAGCGCGTTCTTCACCCGCGCCGACGGCCAGGATGGTGGCATGTGGCGGGTTGATGACAGCCGAGAAGCTTTTTACGCCCATCATGCCCATGTTGGACACGGCGGTCGTGCCGCCCTGGTACTCTTCCGGCTTCAGCTTGCGTTCCTTGGCCCGCTTGCCGAGGTCGCGCATCTCGTTGGAGATGGCCGACAGGCTTTTCGTCTCGGCCGAACGGACGATCGGGGTGATCAGGCCGCCGGGGATCGACACGGCAACGCCGACGTCGGCGTGCTTGTGCTTGACCATGTTGCTGTCGGTACAGGAGACGTTCGCATCCGGCACGTCATGCAGCGCCAGCGCCAGCGCCTTTATCACCAGGTCGTTGACCGAGAGCTTGTAGGCGGGCGTGCCATCCTTGCGGGGAGCGGCATCGTTGAGTTGGGCACGCAGCGCCAGCAGCGCATCGAGTTCGCAATCCACACTGACGTAGAAATGCGGGACCGTCTGCTTGGATTCGACCAGTCGCTTGGCGATGGTCTTGCGCATGCCGTCATGCGGCACGAGTTCGTAGGAACCGGGCTCGAACAGCTTGAGAACGGCCTCTTCCGAAGCGCCCTTCGCCAGTGCCGGAGCAGCGGCGGGCACAGCAGCAGTCGGAGCAGGCGCCTTGGCGGTACCGCCTGCTACTGCGGCCTCGACATCGGCCTTTACCACGCGGCCATGCGGACCGGAGCCTGCGACGGCTGCCAGGTCGAGACCGCTTTCCTTCGCCAGCCGGCGTGCCAGCGGCGATGCGAAGACCCGCTCGCCATCCACCTTCTTCGGCGCAGGTGCCGCCGCGGCGGCCGGAGCTGCTGCGACAGGTGCAGGTGCAGGCGCAGAGACGGCCGCGGGCGTTGCCGCAGCCTTCGGAGCCTCCGCCGCGCCATTTCCGCTCTGGGCGGCAGCCGCGGCATCCTCGCCTTCGGCGGCGAGAACGGCGATCAGCGCGTTGACCTTCACGCCCTCGGTGCCGGCCGGCACGACGATCCGGGCAACCGTACCCTCGTCAACGGCTTCCACTTCCATGGTTGCCTTGTCGGTCTCGATTTCGGCGATCACGTCGCCGGGCGCGACCTTGTCGCCTTCCTTGACCAGCCACTTGGACAGGTTGCCCTCTTCCATCGTCGGCGAAAGGGCAGGCATGGTGATGTTGATCGGCATCTGGCGCCCTCCCTTTACTTGTAGCAGACGGTTTTCACCGCATCGACCACTTCGGAAACGCTCGGCAGGGCCAGCTTCTCCAGATTTGCGGCATACGGCATCGGAACGTCCTTGCCGGCGATCGTCAGGATCGGCGCATCGAGATAGTCGAAGGCCTGCTGCATCACACGGGTGGCGATTTCGGTGCCGACGGAGGACTGCGGGAAGCCTTCCTCGACGGTGACCAGGCGACCAGTCTTCTTGACCGATTCGATGACCGTCGGCAGGTCCATCGGACGGATGGTGCGCAGGTCGATCAGCTCGACATCGATGCCCATTGCCTCAAGCTCGGCAACAGCCTTGACCGCATAGGTCATGCCGATGCCGAAGGATACGACGGTCGCATCCTTGCCCTGGCGATGAATGCGCGCCTTGCCGATCGGCAGCACGAAGTCATCGAGCTTCGGCACTTCGAAGCTCTGGCCGTAGAGGATCTCGTTTTCGAGGAAGATGACGGGGTTCGGATCGCGGATCGCCGCCTTCAGCAGGCCCTTGGCATCCGCCGCGGTGTACGGCATGACGACCTTGAGGCCCGGAATGTGGCTGTACCAGGCGGCATAGCACTGCGAATGCTGCGCGGCAACGCGGGCAGCCGCACCGCTCGGACCACGGAACACGATCGGCGCGCCCATCTGGCCGCCCGACATGTAGAGGGTCTTCGCAGCCGAGTTGACGATCTGGTCGATCGCCTGCATCGCGAAGTTGAAGGTCATGAACTCGACGATCGGCTTCAGCCCGGCAAAAGCCGCGCCGACGCCAACGCCTGCAAAGCCATGCTCGGTGATCGGCGTGTCGACGACGCGACGCGGACCGAATTCCTGCAGCAGGCCCTGGGTAATCTTGTAGGCGCCCTGATATTCGGCGACTTCCTCGCCCATGATGAAGACGTCGTCATCGCCGCGCATCTCCTCAGCCATGGCGTCGCGCAGCGCTTCACGCACCGTCATCGTCACCATTTCGGTACCGGCCGGAATTGCCGGATCAGCGAGCGTCGGCTGTACCGGCTGGGCCGGAACGGGGGCTGCAGCAACCGGAGCGGCTGCCACCGGCGCCTCGGCTTTCGCCGGTTCGGTGGCCGGGGCCGCCTTGGCGCTGCCGATGTCGGAGGCGCTCTCGCCGTCCTGCAGCAGAACCGCGATCGGCGTATTGACCTTGACCGCCTCGGTACCGGCATCGATCAGGATCTTGCCGATCACGCCCTCGTCTACGGCTTCCACTTCCATGGTCGCCTTGTCCGTCTCGATTTCGGCGATCACATCGCCGGAGGCAACCTTGTCACCTTCCTTCTTGAGCCACTTGGAAAGCGTGCCTTCCTCCATGGTCGGGGAAAGGGCGGGCATGAGAATTTCGATTGGCATGGACTGTCCCTCCCCGAATCAAAGCAGAATGTCGGTATAGAGCTCGGATGCATCCGGCTCCGGATCGTTCTGGGCGAAATCGGCACTGTCGGCGACGATGTCGCGGACATCCTTGTCGATCTGCTTCAGCTCGTCTTCCGTCGCCCACCCCTTTTCGAGGAGACGGGCCTTGACCTGCTCGATCGGGTCATGCTCGGAGCGCATTTTCTGCACTTCATCCTTCGACCGGTACTTGGCGGGATCCGACATGGAATGGCCGCGGTAGCGGTAGGTCAGCATTTCGAGAATGATCGGCCCCTTGCCGGAGCGGCAGTGCTCGACCGCCTCTTCCGCCGCAGCCTTGACGGCGCGAACATCCATGCCATCGACCTGAAGGCCGGGGATACCGAAGGAAGCACCGCGCTGGGAGAAGTCGGTCTGCGCGGAAGCGCGCGACACGGCGGTACCCATGGCGTAGCGGTTGTTCTCGACGATGTAGATGACCGGCAGCTTCCACAGCGCCGCCATATTGAAGCTCTCGTAGACCTGGCCCTGGTTGGCAGCGCCATCGCCGAAATAGGCGAGCGAGACATTGTCGTTGCCACGGTAACGGTTGGCGAACGCCAGACCGGTGCCGAGCGACACCTGGGCACCAACGATGCCGTGACCGCCGTAGAAGTGCTTTTCCTTGGAGAACATGTGCATCGAGCCGCCCTTCCCCTTGGAAAGACCGCCACGACGACCGGTGAGTTCGGCCATGACGCCGCGCGCACTCATGCCACAAGCAAGCATGTGACCGTGATCGCGATAGCCGGTGATGACCTGGTCACCTTCCTTCAGCGCCATCTGCATGCCGACGACGACTGCTTCCTGACCGATATAGAGGTGACAGAAGCCGCCAATGAAACCCATGCCGTAAAGCTGGCCGGCCTTTTCTTCAAAGCGGCGGATCAGCAACATTTCGCGATAGGCAGCAAGCTCCGTCTCGCGATCGAATTCAGCGATCAGACCACCGTTGAAATCTTTTTTGGCAGGCCTTGCCGCGGATTTGCGGCTGGAAACGGACGCGGATTTGCGCGGCGCCATACATCCCTCCCTGTTGTTTGTTTTAATTCATTGCGCATGCATACCATATGCAAGAAAGCTCGCGGCAGCAATGCCAGAATTGCATGGCTCATATTCCGCGCAACCACATGAAAAAACAACAAGAATTTAGATTAACCTAATTTCGGTTAATCGAGATATGAGTTGAAAATGACGATTTCATCGGCGCGCGACACGTTCAGGGTATAGCGCGCCTTCTCGTCCAGGATGTCCTTCTCGATGGAGCCGTCGCTCATCAATTCGACCTCCCTTTCGAGTTCCTTGCGCTTGTCCACGAGCTTTGCCAGCTCCCGCTCCCGCTCGACGCGCCGCTTCTCGAATGCCTCGGTCGCCTTCAGGCCATACTCGCCATTGACCGAATGATAGCCGAAGTACCCAAGGAAGGCGATGGTTATCGCCGGCAGCACGAAGCGGCCGTGATTTCTCTTCTTGTGATGCCTGGTCCACATGGTCCTACTGTCCCGATACGCGCTACATCAGCACAAGTTAGCGATGAGAGATTAATCGTCCGTTGACTATGAACGGCCGAAAACGAAAAAGCCCGCGCCACCATCGGTGACGCGGGCTGCAAGACATTGAAATCGTGTGCTTATCCGCGAAGGATCGAGCGGCCGGCATACTTTGCCTGCGGCCCGAGGCCTTCCTCGATGCGGATCAGCTGGTTGTACTTGGCGAGCCGGTCCGAACGGGCAAGCGAACCTGTCTTGATTTGGCCGCAGTTCGTGGCAACGGCGAGGTCGGCGATCGTCGAGTCCTCGGTCTCGCCGGAACGGTGCGACATGACCGCGGTGTAGCGCGCCTTGTGGGCAGTCTCGACGGCATCAAGCGTCTCGGTGAGAGTGCCGATCTGGTTGACCTTGACGAGGATGGAGTTGGCGACACCCATGCGGATGCCGTCGCGCAGGCGCGCCGAGTTGGTGACGAACAGGTCGTCGCCGACGAGCTGGCACTTGTTGCCGACGAGGTCGGTCAGCGTCTTCCAGCCGTCCCAGTCGTCCTCGGCCATGCCGTCCTCGATCGAGATGATCGGATACTTGCCGACGAGTTCGGCGAGGTATTCGGCCATCGCGCCGGGCTCGAGGGTGCGGCCCTCGCCTTCGAGCACGTACTTGCCGTTCTTGTAGAATTCCGTCGAGGCGCAGTCGAGCGCGAGGAACATGTCGTCGCCCGGCTTGTAGCCGGCCTTCTCGATCGACTTCATGATGAAGTCCAGGGCTGCCGGGGCGCTTTCGAGACCCGGTGCGAAGCCACCCTCGTCACCGACGTTGGTGTTGTGACCCTGAGCCGCCAGCTCCTTCTTCAGGACGTGGAAGACTTCGGAACCCATGCGCACCGCGTCGCGAATCGACTCGGCGCCGACCGGCATGATCATGAATTCCTGGAAGTCGATCGGGTTGTCGGCGTGCGCGCCGCCGTTGATGATGTTCATCATCGGGACCGGCAGGAGATGAGCGTTCGGGCCGCCGACATAGCGGTAGAGCGGCAGGCCGGAAGCCTCAGCTGCAGCCTTGGCGACAGCGAGCGATACGCCGAGGATGGCATTGGCGCCGAGGCGCGACTTGTTCGGCGTACCGTCGAGTTCCATCATGATCTGGTCGATCTGGATCTGGTTCTCGGCATCGAGGCCGCCGATCGCATCAAAGATCTCGGTGTTGACGCCTTCGACCGCCTTCTCGACGCCCTTGCCGAGATAGCGTTCGCCGCCGTCACGCAGCTCGACTGCCTCATGCGCGCCGGTGGAGGCGCCCGACGGAACGGCCGCGCGGCCCATGCTGCCGTCTTCCAGATAGACATCCACTTCGACAGTCGGATTGCCTCGGCTGTCGAGAATTTCGCGGGCGATGATGTCAGTAATTGCAGTCATGATCGTTTCCTGCTGGCTGGGAGTGAAACTCAGAGTCGACTTGTCTTAGTCGATGGCACGAAAATTACAATGTGACGCGAACTGCCGGGACAAGGCTGCCGCCGGCGATAATGCGGTTCGGTACAGTTGCAGCCGCAGGCGAAAGTCCTGCAACTGCATTGCACCTCGCGACATCCATTCAGGCGCGTTTTGCGATCGCGTCGAAAGCGAGCAGTGTCTCGAGCAGGCGCGGCATGTCCTTCAGGTAGACCATGTTCGGGCCGTCGGATGGGGCATGGTCGGGATCTTCGTGGGTCTCGATAAAGACGCCCGCGACGCCGACGGCAACCGCAGCACGCGCCAGGGTCTCGACAAATTCCCGCTGACCGCCGGAAGAACCGCCCTGCCCGCCGGGCTGCTGCACCGAATGCGTGGCATCGAAGATCACCGGCGCACCCATCGCCGCCATGATCGGCAGCGCGCGCATGTCCGACACCAGCGTGTTGTAGCCGAAGGAGGCGCCACGTTCGCAGAGCATGACGTTGGGGTTTCCGCTGTCGTTCACCTTGGCCAGCACGTTCTTCATGTCCCAGGGAGCAAGGAACTGGCCCTTCTTGACGTTGATCGCGCGGCCGGTCCGGGCAGCGGCAATGAGCAGATCGGTCTGGCGCGAGAGGAACGCCGGGATCTGCAGCACGTCGACGACTGGCGCGACGAGCCCGCACTGCTCTTCGGTATGCACATCGGTCAGAACGGGAAAGCCGTATTCCTCCTTGAGATCGGCAAAGATCTCCATCGCCTTTTCAAGGCCGATGCCGCGCTTGCCGGAAAGCGACGTCCGGTTCGCCTTGTCGAAGGAAGACTTGTAGACAAGGCCGATGCCGAGCTTGTCGCAAAGTTCCTTCATGGTGC
Organism: Pseudomonadota bacterium; assembly: GCA_023399465.1. Classification (GTDB taxonomy): domain Bacteria; phylum Pseudomonadota; class Alphaproteobacteria; order Rhizobiales; family Rhizobiaceae; genus Ferirhizobium. The sequence goes on along the minus strand of JAEWPB010000021.1, from coordinate 9,975 downwards.
CGGCGATCATGAACGCATGATCGCGACTTTCCATCTGGCAGGGCCCCGCGATCAGCGACAGCCGGGCGTTGTTGGAGAACAGAACCTTGCGGGTGCCCTCGCCGACGATGACTTCGGAATTGGTGGAACTGCTCATGCTTGCTCCTCGAATGCAAAGGCCGCACCCTGTCCGGGCGCAGGCAAAACCACGATACGCGCAGCGATCCGCTCGAATGCGACGCCATTATCAGCAAGACAGGCCGCTGTCACGGCAAGATTGCGCACCTTGAAGACGATTGCCCGCCCACGCAGGCCCCGTGCTCGCGCCGATGTCCTGATCCCGAAGAAACCCTGCATGCCTTGCTGATTGAGGACGCTAATCTTCGCATTTGCCGACATCATGTCCATGCCGAAGGAATGGGCGTTCACTTCGCGTTGATCGAACACCTGCTGCAGCAGATACTGGAAGTCGGCCGGATTCGGTTCCGACAGCACGACTTCGGCAATGCCGGTGACACCATTGGCATGGGTTTCAAGGGCGGCACGATCCGCCGGCAACGGGTTCAGTCTCTGACAGGCGAACAGGAAGAAATCCGGAGCCCGGAGGTCGGCAGCGAAGGCAAGCCGAAAGCGCGCCGTCACCTCGTCACCCTCTGCCGTTTTGGCGGGCCGGGCAAATTCCAGGACGTCACCGGTGGAGATCCCGTTTTCCCTGAAGGTGTGGTGGTCAGCATTGGCATCGTCCGTCGCGACCACGATCGCCGAAAAGCCGTCCTGCCCGCGGCGAAAACGATAGGCCTGGTCGCGGGCGACGAATACATTGCCCTCGCGCGCCGCAGCCTCGCACTCCTCACGGCTGGCGACGGCAAGCGGCTCGATATAGGTCTTGTCGGCGAAGAACACGCAGGCATTCTCGGTGCCGAACGGGTGCCGCGCATCCGCGGCGACGGTGAAGCCGAGACTGGTCAGCCGATTGCGCGCGGTCGCGGTATCGACCACCGGCAGCACGAGATGATCGAGTGCGCGCGGCGCGGTGAGTGTGGCGGTCATAGGGGCTCCCTGCAGATTTCTCCCCGCCGATCTGCGCTTTTTGCCGTGGCAATGCAAGGCTCACGCGCAGCAAAACAGCCAGCACCGGACCGATCGCAGGAAACGCGCAAGCGCTAGATACCAGCGCCTGCGGCCGGTGCGGCAACGGTCGGGGTATCCGCGACGGGAGCATCAGGAAAGGCAGCGGACGGGGTGTCGGATGGCGGAGGAGGCGCTGCCTGCGGAACTTGATCCGTCTTCGAGATCGGCGGTCGCGCCAAGGCGAAACCATGGCGCAGGCGGGCGGCGATTTCCTCGGCGAGCCCCTGATCCGCATTTTCGAGGCTGCCGTAATTGAAGACCCGGAAGGTGGTCATGGCGATTTCCTCGCCATTGTCGACAGCCGTCGCCCGGGCGACGACGCTTGCCGAATTGCGGTCCTGCTTCTGGCCGATCCCCTTTTCCACTTTCTCGATCTTGACGGTGAGGACCACGCGCGGCAGCGGCTCTGTGCGGACCGTCGCCCGAATGGAATCGCCCACGCGGCGATCGACGCCGTGGATGAGCGCCTTGGGCACGTCAGCATTGGCGAGCACGACCGCTTCGCGCACGTCATATCGTGCCGGTTGCTCCTCGGAGCGTTCGCCAAGGATCGTGCAGGAAGCTAAAACTGGAAGGACAACGAGACTAACAAAACCGGCAAGCCAACGAGACGCCATGTACCGAACCCATCTGATTACAATGCACGCGAACACACATTCAGGTTGGCAGCCATGGGAGCAATGTCAACCTCTCAATGCCGAAAACACGTTCGCGGCGGCTGTCAGTTCGATGAAACGCTGCGCGCGCCGTTCTTCGGCTTCACTATCGCTTCCCCAATGCTCGATTGTCCAGTCCTCGTCGAGATGGGCGAGCGCCCAGGCCTCCTTGAGCGCAAGGCGGCCTTCGGCAAAAGCCAGTGCCAGAATCGCCGAGCCCATCAGCGTGGTCAGGGTATGCAGGGCTGCCAGTTCCAGCGCCGTGTCGTACTTGCGCAGCGTGACGGCGAAGGCCGCGATCGCCTCGCGCGGCTGCTCCTGGTGCATGACGCCTTCGGCCAGAATGAAACGGGCGCCGAGATCGTTCGCCGCCCAGTCGATCAGCGGATCCCATAGCTCGGCCTGCCGGGCGACGAGCCGCTCGGGATCGCTGGCGCGATAGCACAGCAGGTCGCTCGACGAAAACCTCAGGATGTCCTCGAATACCGCCTGGGTATCGACGGCCACGCCGTCGAGTGCGGTGTTGACGAGGCGCGTCACCGGCATCCGGTTCGGGTCGATTTCCTCGCCCTGGGCCTCCCATTCCGCCTTGACCAGTTCAGCCAGCGCTTCGGTCGGCACCGCAAGTTCCAGCTTGGCGGGCGTCTTCACCGCCCGTCCATCGAGTTCGATGGCGAAGGAACCATCGCGCTCGGCCACCGCGACATCCTTGTAGAAGCGCTTCGGCAGCGGCTTCTTCATCTGGATCTGAGATCTGCGGATCGGGTCCGGATGGCTCAGGCCCTCGGAAAGATCGTTCAACAGGTCACGCATTGGGGACACCTCACATAATATGTCGCAGCAGTTCGCCGGGCTGGTGAACGATCACATCGGCACCGGCGGCGCCCAGATCATCGACGGAGGCGTAACCCCAGGCCACGCCCACGGCCTTTGCGCCGGCCGACTTCGCCATCTGCATGTCATAGATCGCATCGCCGATGACGATTGTATCACCGACATCCATTCCGGTCTCATGGCAGCATTCCGTCACCATCGCCGGATGCGGCTTCGACGGGCAATCGTCGGCGGTTCGCGACACGATGAAATGCGGCCGGAAGCCGTGTGTATCGAGGATCCGATCGAGACCGATGCGCGACTTGCCGGTCACTGCGCCGATCAGCAGTTCGTCGTGCTCCGCGAGCCGATCGATGACATCGCGGATCCCGTCGAACAGCGGCTCCTGAAGCCCGGCTTCCGCCCGAACATCACCGAAGATCGCCTTGTAGTGCGCCGTCATCGCCCGGGCTTCACCATCGATCTCGTGCTTGCCCTGCATGCGGGTGATGGCGAGATCGAGCGTCAGGCCGATGATCGACTTGGTCGACGACATATCGGGCCGGGCATGGCCGAACTCGACAAAGGTCCGCGACATCACTTCATGGATCAGCCGGGCGCTGTCGACCAGCGTCCCGTCGCAATCGAACAGAACGAGCTTCATTCGTCGTCGTCCCTTTCGCCATTCGCCAGGTCGAAGCCGAACACGTTCCAGGTCTGGACCATGTGCGGCGGCAAAGGTGCCGTCACCTTCAGACGCCCGCCCGACGGATGCGGGATGTCGATATGGCGCGCATGCAGATGCAGGCGGTTCTGGATGCCTCCGGGGAAATCCCAGTTGATATCGGCATCGAAATACTTGGGGTCACCGAGGATCGGATGGCCGATGTGGGCGGCATGGACGCGAAGCTGGTGCGTGCGCCCGGTATAGGGCTCCATTTCCAGCCAAGCGAAATTCTGCGCCGCCTGCTCGAGGATGCGATAGAAGGATACCGCATGATCGGCACCGTCCTCGCCGTGCTTGGCGATGCGCATGCGGTCGCCGTCCGGCGTCTGTTCCTTGACCAGCCAGGTGGAAATCCGGTCCTCGCGCTTGCGGGGAACGCCCTTGACCAGCGCCCAATAGGTCTTCTTGGTGTCGCGCTCCCGGAAGGCGGCGGTCAGCTTCTGCGCCGCACCGCGGGTACGAGCGACGACGAGGACGCCCGAGGTGTCGCGGTCGAGGCGATGGACGAGCCGCGGCTTCTCGCCCTTCTGACTGGTCCAGGCCTCCAGCATCTTGTCGATATGACGGGTGACGCCCGAACCGCCCTGAACCGCAAGGCCGGCAGGCTTGTTCAGCACGAACACCTTGTCGTCCTCATGCAGCAGCATGCGTGCCAGCAACTCGCCGTCGCCGGCATGCTTCAGGTCCTTGCCGGCAATCGGGCCGCGCTTGACGCCCTTGGCATCGACGTCCAGTGGCGGGATGCGCACCTTCTGGCCGGGTTCGACACGCGTATCGGTCTTTACTCGGCCGCCGTCGACGCGCACTTGACCCGAGCGCAGCAGCTTCTGCAACTGGCCGAAACCAAGTCCGGGATAGTGAATCTTGAACCAGCGATCGAGCCGCATGCCCGCTTCGTCGGAGTCCACCTCGATATGTTCAATGCCCGCCATGCCACGTCTTCCGCTTGTAACTTCCGCGCAGGCAGCCGACGGCGCCTAACGCTCTTTGCGCAGGCTTTAGAGCATTTTTGGAAAAAGAGGAAATCTAATTGATGATGGTGGGCCGTTTTCGCCGGCACCACGCGACAAGGGCATCACGCGACATGTCACGCGAGAAGGGACCGCATCAGCGCTAGCCCGGTAACGACTGCGGCGACCGAAAGGCAAAGGCTCGCGGCGATATAGCCGATCGAAGACACGGTCGCGCCGCGCTCGTACAAGGACACCACATCGAGCGAAAAGGCCGAGAAGGTGGTAAAGCCGCCGAGGATGCCGGTCACGAGGAACAGGCGCAGTTCCGGCGAAGCGTCGAACTTCCGCACGATCAGTTCGGCCAGCAGACCGATGGCGAAGGAGCCTAAGACATTGACGACAAGCGTTCCCCACGGAAATCCGTGGCCGGCCATCCGCAAGACGGCCACGCCGACCAGATAGCGCAGGACCGAGCCGATTGCGCCCCCAAGGGCAACGAGCGAAACGTGCAACATCGGCACGTTCTAACCCGGCCGTGTGATTCCCGGCAAGCGCAGGGTGGGCCCAACTCATGTTCTGTCGCTAATGGCGCGCACCGTCGAGAAAGTCATCAACAAAGCTGTTCAGCGCCGCCCAGTTGGTGAACTCGTAGTCGCGCGCCGCATCCTCGGGCCGCTTTTCCCTTGCGACCACTCGCCGCACCATCCAGCGTTTGAAGAAGTCGTACTCGGTAAACCGCAAGGCACCGGCAGCATGATGCACCATGCCCGGCGCCCAGCCGGTTTCGGCAATCAACGTGTCGGCATAGCCCATCGCCTCCGCCCGCTCCTCGGGATCGTCACTGATGATGGATAGCGAGACCGAAATGAAGGCGCTCGGCACCGAGTTCAGCCAGTCCTTCTCCTGTCTGACGAAATCGAAAAACGGCTGGGGATAGTGGCCGCTATGCACCGGAGCGCAAAGGATTGCGGCATTCGGGCGGATCAACGCGAAATCCTGATCCGATGCGATGTTCAGCAATGCCGCGCGCTCGCCCCTTCCCTCGATATCTTCCGCGATCGTTTCCGCGATCTTCCTGGTCTGCCCCTCGACGCTCATATATGCGATCAATACCGTCACGGTCGTCTCTCCGATTTGCCAGCATGCTTCCACTCGAGAAGTGTGGCCACCTTGATCTGCATCAATGCAAGAATAGATCGACTAAAATTCGATTAAAACACAAGCGTTCAATTTAAGTTCTTCAGAATGCCGACGAGCTATAATCGCGAACAATTGATGTCACTCTGGTGTTTACAATGACGCAGGTAGTAACGGTATCCGCCACCACGGCGGCGTATGCGATGGAGCCTCTGAAACCCTCCCAGAGGGCAAACGGCAGTTCTGCGCCGTACGAGCAGACTCGTATCCTCCACGAAGAAGCCGTCAAGAGCACGGACAAGCGCGTGCAGGCACTGGCCAATCTGATCAAGCCGCCGGCACTGGCGCTCTACTTCCTTAACTCGGGCACGCCCGAACGCCAGGTATCGCTGAAACAAGTCATTGAAGCTTACCGGAGCGCCCGCGACTGATACCCCTGTCGCAGACGCCGAAAGCCGCAGGAGCATGATGCACCTGCGGCTTTCTGTCGTTCACGCCTGCCGTACAAGTGGCATCGGCCGGTTAGTGCGCGGGCTTGCCTCTGGCGGGTCCCACCTTCATCATCATGTCGACCGTACCGGCCTTCTCGAAGGTCAGCGTCACCGGCACTTCGTCGCCTTCGGCGAACGGCTTCTTCACTTCCATGAACATCAGGTGCAGGCCACCCGGCTTCAGTTCGACCGTCTCGCCGGCCGGTACGGCAATGCCGCCTTCCAACTTGCGCATCTTCATCACGTCACCCTGCATCGCCATCTCGTGCAGTTCGACGCGGCCAGCCAGCGGCGTCGACACGGACACCAGCGTATCGGCTTGCTCGCCGTCGTTCCTGATCGTCAGAAAACCGCCACCGACCGGCTGGCCGGGAAGCATCGCGCGCGAGTAGGCGCCGCTGATTGTAAGGTCGCCGACTTTCGCGCCAGCACCCTTCGCACTGCCGGTCATTTCCTGGCCATTCAAGTGCTGGGCGGTCATGTCGTGCGTCATCGCGTGGCCGGCAGGCATCACGTGTCCATGATGGCCCTCGGCGTCAATGATTCGCAGCAATGGCGCGGGATGCGCGAGCGAATGCGGATCGGTACCCTCCGCAGCGATCTCACTCCAGACGACGGCAGCATCGGCACCGCATTTCTGGGTGATGACGATAGGCAGCGCTGCGCCGGTTTCGACACCCGCGATCTTGCCACGCACCGAGAACGTATCGAAATGCTCGTCCGGGAGATTGCCGCCCTTCCAGAGGATTTCAAGCGGACCGGATTTGATCTCCTTGCCGTGATCGGAATAGGTCTTGCCGTAGTCGCCATTGACGACTTCAAGATCCCAGCCTGCCTTGGGCATCGGTTTGGCGAGAATGAAACCTTCGGGGAGCTTGATCCCGAGTTCGGTGGTCACCTTGCCATCGCAGCCATGCGGGATCTGGGCGGTGAGCAGGAAATAGCTTTCAGCCGCCGCCTCCGACGTCGCCAGCGACGCATGGGCATGCGCCTGGGCAACGGCAACCGAGGCAAACAGGGCGGAAATGCCGAGTGTTTTCAAATAGGTCATGGTCGTATCTCCATCCGGCCGCAGTGGGCAGCATCGCTGTCCGGCCGGTTTTGCGCCCAAACGGACGCCATCAATGTTCAATGCAAATGACGGGGGAGATCAGACGGATTCGGGCGGAGAGCGCGAGCGTGGCCGCGCGATTGCCGTGCCGCCCGTGATGGCGGCAACGAGAGCCGGCGCATTCGCCAGCGAGGCGTGTCCATGCGCCAGCGTCGTCCCGTCGGGCAATGGCAGATAGGTAGCCGATGTCAGGCAACACAACTCGCAAGCGAGGGCCGCAAGCGGCTCTTCTGTGTCGTGATGGGTGAGGCAGAGCGACGCAAAACTGCCGTCGGGCAGCATGTATTCTGCTGTGCGCCCGGACGCCGGAGGGGCAGCGAAGCCCGGCAGATGCGCGAACGAGAGGACAAGCAGCGCGAGCGCGCACAGCACCCCCAATGCCCTGTCCAACTTCCGCCGTTCCTGCGCCATTGGCCTCCCCCAATCCTGCTCGAGCGATAGAGCACTTCCACACAAAACAAAAGCAAAATTGCAACGACGCGTCGACCGGAACCTTCCCAACCGGCACGCGTTTTTCCTTCGCGAATCGACAAGCCTGCGACGAAAGGAAAGCGTGCCATGCCTGCAAAATCGAAAGCCCAACAGAAAGCAGCCGGCCTTGCCCTCGCTGCCAAGCGTGGCGAGATCGACAAATCCGAGTTGAGAGGCGCCGCCAAGGAAATGGAGGAGAGCATGACGGAGGCGGAACTGGAGGAGTTCGCGGAAACCAAGCGCAAGGGCCTTCCCGAACACGTCGCCAAGCCTTCGCACTGAACCCTTACAAGGTGACGCGACTGCCGTTCCCGAGTGCGTGGCAGCGACAAGAAATTATGTGACAACGACATTTGCCACTTGCCAAGCTTAGGGCATGACAGATAATGGGCGCCATCTTGTTGGGAGAAGCCGGTTCGATCCGGTGCCGAAGGAGCAACCGCCCCGGAAACTCTCAGGCAAAAGGACCAACGGGATGCCAAACGGACTCTGGAGAGAGGCGCACCACAGCGTGCGTTCGCCGAAGGGATAACAATCTCAGGCAAACGGACAGAGGGGGCTCTAATCCACGGCGCGTAGCGCCGGAAATGAGCCCGCGCGTAGCGCGTAAACCTGGAGGCGTCCCTTGGACGGAACATCACCCCTTAAGCAGACACCGCTGCATGCGCTGCATATTTCGCTTGGCGCACGCATGGTGCCGTTTGCCGGCTACGACATGCCGGTGCAGTATCCTGCCGGCGTCATGAAGGAGCATCTGCACACCCGTTCAGCCGCCGGGCTTTTCGATGTTTCGCACATGGGCCAGGTCATCGTCCGCCCGCGCACCGGGAATATGGCCGATGCCGCGCTCGCACTAGAGACACTGGTGCCGGTCGATGTCCTTGGCCTCAAGGAAGGCCGCCAGCGTTACGCGCTCTTTACCAGCGACACTGGCACCATTCTCGACGACCTGATGATCACCAATCGCGGCGATCATTTCTTCCTCGTCGTCAACGCCGGCTGCAAGGATGCCGATCTCGCGCACATGCAGAAGCACCTGTCGGAAACTTGCGAGGTCACGATGCTTGATGACCGCGCCCTCATCGCCCTGCAGGGTCCGCATGCGGAGGCCGTACTTGCAGAACTCTGGGCCGACGTCGCCGCGATGAAGTTCATGGACGTGCGAGACGTCAGCCTCCACGATGTCTCCTGCATCGTCTCGCGCTCCGGCTATTCCGGCGAGGACGGCTTCGAGATTTCCATCCCTGCCGCGGATGCCGTCGATGTTGTCAATCGCCTGCTCGAGCATCCCGACGTCATGCCGGTCGGGCTCGGCGCGCGCGATTCGCTGCGCCTCGAAGCGGGTCTCTGCCTTTACGGCAACGACATAGACACCACCACCACACCTGTGGAAGCCGGCCTCGAATGGGCCATCCAGAAGGTTCGCCGCAATGGCGGTGCACGCGCCGGCGGCTTTCCCGGCGCCGCCCGGATCCTGGACGAACTGGACAACGGCGCGAACCGCCGCCGCGTCGGTCTGAAGCCGGAAGGCAAGGCCCCGGTGCGCGCCCACGCCAAGCTCTATGCCGATGCGGACGGGCAGAAGGAAATCGGTGAAGTCACCTCCGGCGGCTTTGGCCCCAGCGTCGAGGCGCCCATCGCCATGGGCTATGTGCCCGTCGCCGACGCGCTGCCGGGGACGCAGGTCTATGCCGAAGTCCGGGGCAAGTACCTTCCCGTCACGGTCGCCGCCCTGCCCTTTGTCACTCCCACCTACAAACGTTGATTTCCCTTATTTTGGAGAGAGGATTTTCCATGCTCAAGTTCACCCAGGAACACGAATGGCTCAAGGTCGAAGACGGCGTTGCAACGGTCGGGATCACCGTCCATGCCGCCGAGCAGCTCGGCGACCTCGTCTTCGTGGAACTGCCGGAGGTCGGCGCCAGCTTTTCCAAGGGCGGCGATGCCGCCACGGTCGAATCCGTCAAGGCCGCCTCGGAAGTCTATTGCCCGCTTGACGGCGAGATCACCGAAATCAACCAGGCCATCGTCGACGACCCGTCGCTGGTCAATTCCGATCCCCAGGGCGCCGGCTGGTTCTTCAAGCTCAAGCTTGCCAATGCCGCCGATGCCGATGCGCTGCTCGACGAAGCCGCCTACAAGGAGCTGATCGCCTGATGTCGACGCCCACCGAATTCCAGTTCACCGACTATCAGCCGTATGATTTCGCCAATCGGCGGCACATCGGCCCGTCCCCGGACGAAATGGCCGAAATGCTCAAGGTGATCGGCTATGACAGCCTCGACACACTGATCGACGCGACCGTCCCCCCATCCATCCGCCTGAAGGTGCCGATGACCTGGGGCGCGCCGATGACCGAGCGCGAGGCGCTCGACCGCCTGCGGGAGACAGCCAACAAGAACCAGGCGCTGGTTTCGCTGATCGGCCAGGGCTACTACGGCACGATCACGCCGCCGGTCATCCAGCGCAACATCCTGGAAAACCCGGCCTGGTACACCGCCTACAC
>JAEWPB010000062.1 GCA_023399465.1 Pseudomonadota bacterium | reverse complement strand
CCTGTTCCTCGCCCATCAAGCCATCCCGAAAGAAAGACTGTCGAGCCACGTGGCCCGAGATAGGCCAGAACCGCGACGACACCGAAGGCTGCGGACTGGCTAAGCTCAAGCCAGAAGCCCGTCGCCTACCGGCACCATGCCAACCGCAACCGGCAGCTTCAGGAGCAGATCACGGCCAAAACTTGCGCCGCAGCTTCATCACCTGCGGCGATCGGCTCGATCAAATGGCCGGCAATCTCGCTGCCCACGGCCACAATAAGGCAACGGACTGAAGATCACAAAAGCAGCCGCTGCACAACGCCAGTGCAACAGTGAAACGGCGTTTCTTGTAAGTCTTTGGTTTTTATGGAGCGGGTGAAGGGAATCGAACCCTCGTATTCAGCTTGGGAAGCTGCTGCTCTACCATTGAGCTACACCCGCATCGGACGCACACATCCAACAGATCCCGGCGCCTGTCAAGACAATCATTGGCGGGTCGCACCCCGCGAGGGTCCAGTGAGCGGCTTCTCTGGCCCGCCAGCACGCTGGCCTAAGCACCAAAAAAAGCCCGAAATCGACGCTGCTCACCGATTTTCGTTCGCCGTCGCTTGCGCTAAGAGCAGACCGCCCGCCGTCGTCGCGGCGCCGGATTTTAAACAACGTCTTTTCACATGGTGAATTTCATAGGTTGCCCCAGATGGAAGTGTTTCGTCGCCTGATCGAATCCCACCGGTTCGAGAGTTTCATCACCACACTCATCGTCATCAACGCCATCACGCTCGGACTGGAGACCATCCCCTCGGTTGCCGAGCAGTACGGCATACTGCTGCACGTCATCGACAGGCTGCTCCTGGCGATCTTCGTCGCCGAACTTCTGGGTCGCGTGCTCGTCTATCGTACCGGCTTCTTCCGCGATCCGTGGCGGATCTTCGACCTCGTGATCATCGGCGTCTCGCTTGTTCCGAGCAGCGGCAGCCTCTCGGTCCTGCGCGCGCTGCGCGTGCTTCGCGTGCTCAGGCTGATTTCCTTCGTGCCTTCCATGCGTCGCGTGGTCGGCGGGCTGTTTGCCGCCTTGCCCGGCATGGGCTCGATCTTCCTGCTGCTCTGCCTGGTCTTCTACGTGTTCTCGGTCATGTCGACCAAGCTCTACGGCGACGCCTTTCCGGTACTTTTCGGCGACATCGCCCGCTCGGCCTTTACGCTGTTCCAGGTCATGACGCTGGAAGGCTGGGCCATGGAAGTGGTGCGGCCGGTCATGGAACTGCATCCGCATGCATGGATGTTCTTCCTGCCCTTCATCCTTGCGACATCCTTCACCGTGCTGAACCTGTTCATCGGTATCATCGTGGCGGCGATGGAGAGCGAACACGAGGTCAAGGAGAAGACCGACAAGGCGGCCGCTGCCAGCGATCAGCAGGAGATGCTCGCTGAAATCCGCGCCCTGCGCCAGGAAGTGGCCAGCCTGAGGGCGGAAAGGACGTCTGCGATGGATCGGGCCGGCGTCTAGCGCCGCCCCTTCGCCAAAGCGGGAAGCGTGTCGAGGACTACTCTCTAGCGAAAATGCTTGGAGAGCTTCAGCCCCTGCGCCTGATAGTTCGAGCCGAGCCCGGTACCGTAGAGGCCGGCCGGACGCTCCTGCATGTGTTCGTAGACGAGCCGCCCGACGATCTGGTCGTGTTCGAGAATGAACGGAACCTCGTGGCTGCGGACCTCGAGCACCGCGCGGCTGCCCGCGCCACCCGCTTCGCTATGCCCGAAGCCGGGATCGAAGAAGCCGGCATAATGCACGCGGAATTCGCCGACGAGCGGATCGAAGGGCGTCATCTCCGCGGCATAGAGCGGCGGGACGTGAACGGCCTCGTTCGAGACCAGGATATAGAACTCGTCCGGGTCGAGGATCAGTTCGTCCCGGCCATGACTGTAAAGCGGCTCCCAGAAATCGACGACGTCATGGGCGCCCTTGCGATCGACGTCGACGACCGCGGTATGATGCTTGCCGCGATAGCCGATCAGCCCCTTGCCGTCGCCGCGAAGATCGATCGACAGCGCGATACCGCCGCCGGTGATGTTCGGCTTGGCGCTGGCGACCAGCGTCTCGCGCTCGTGCAGCGCCAGCAGTTCCGGTTCGCTCAGCACCGCGTGGCCGATACGGAAGCGGATCTGCGACAGCCGCGAACCGCGCCGCACGACGATCGGGAAAGTCCGCGGGCTGATTTCGAGATAGAGCGGACCGGAATAACCCGCCGGGATCTTGTCGAACTCCTGGGCGCGATCGGTGATGACGCGGGTGAAGATGTCGAGGCGGCCGGTCGAACTCTTCGGATTGGCGGAAGCCGACATGTTGTCCGGCAGGTTCACGCTTTCGAGCAGCGGGACGATGTAGACGCAACCGGTTTCCAGCACCGCGCCTTCCGAAAGGTCGACCACATGCAGCTTCAACCGATCGAGCTTGTCGGCCACCAGATTGGCCGGCCCCGGCATGAAGCTGGCGCGGACGCGGAAGGCGTGGGAGCCAAGGCGCAGGTCGAGGCTCGCCGGCTGGATCTGATCGCTATCCAGCGGCAGTTCGGACCGCAATCTGCCGGCGTCGAAAAGCGCCGAGATCGCCCGGTCTGTCAAAATTCCTGTTTCGCGAGCCATGTGCCCCATCCACTTCCTGATGCCGAGGAGGCCGGATCCTTGGCCTTGGCCGGGATCAGGTGATCCTTCGTATAAGAGGGCGACAAAACCAAACTCAAGGCATTGACGCAAGCCGGGAACGGCAGTATGGCAGCCTTATCCCGTGGTGATTTGGCCGGTCGGCTTGCAGCCACGTTAAATAAGTGGCTAAAATGACCGGGTACGAACCGGTCAGCTTTTGCGGCCGGTTTTTTTGTTTATGGAAAGTGGTGATTGGCATGAGCAACACTTGGCGCCCGGCAACCCAACTCGTCCACGGCGGAACGCAGCGTTCGCAGCATGGCGAAACCTCGGAAGCGATCTACCTGACGCAGGGCTTCGTGTATGAAACTGCGGAAGCGGCCGAAGCCCGCTTCAAGGGCGAGACCGAGGGCTTCATCTACGCACGTTACGGCAGCCCGACCAACGACATGTTCGAAAAGCGCATGTGCATGCTGGAAGGTGCCGAGGAAGCTCGCGCCACCGCCTCCGGCATGGCCGCCGTCTCAGCCGCCATCCTCTGCCAACTCAAGGCCGGCGACCATATCGTCGCAGCCCGTGCGCTGTTCGGCTCCTGCCGCTGGGTTGTCGAGACGCTCGCGCCGAAATACGGCATCGAGTGCACCCTGGTCGACGGCCGCGATCTCGCCAACTGGGAAAAGGCGATCCGCCCGAACACCAGGTTGTTCTTCATGGAGAGCCCGACCAATCCGACGCTCGAAGTAATCGACATTGCCGGCGTTGCCAGGCTCGCCAACCAGATCGGCGCCAAGGTCGTCGTCGACAACGTCTTTGCGACGCCCCTCTTCCAGAAGCCGCTCGAACTCGGCGCCCATGTCGTCGTCTATTCGGCCACCAAGCATATCGACGGCCAGGGCCGCTGCCTCGGCGGGGTCGTTCTTTCCGACAAGAAGTGGATCGAAGAGAGCTTCCAGGACTATTTCCGCCACACCGGCCCGGCGATGTCGCCGTTCAACGCCTGGACGCTGCTGAAGGGGATCGAGACACTGCCGCTGCGCGTCAAGCAGCAGACCCAGAACGCCGCACGCATCGCCGATTTCCTGGCCGAGCAGAAACAGGTCGCCCGCGTCATCTACCCGGGCCGCAAGGACCACCCGCAGGCTGATCTGATCGCCAAGCAGATGAGCGGCGGATCGACCCTCGTCTGCATCGAGATGAAGGGCGGCAAGGAAGCTGCATTCGCGCTGCAGAACGCGCTGCGGGTCGTGAAGATCTCGAACAATCTCGGCGACGCCAAGAGCCTGATCACCCATCCGGGCACGACCACCCACAAGAACCTGACCGACGAGGCCCGCGCCGAACTCGGCATCTCCGCCGGCACCCTGCGGCTTTCCGCCGGCATTGAGGATACCGACGACCTGCTCGAAGACTTCGCCCAGGCGATCCTGAAGGTTTCGGCCTGAATTGACATCTTCGACCCGTCCGGAGCCTCGCATCCGGGCGGGTCGCGCTTCATGCGCCGTTCTTCGGTCCGCCGTCCTATCGGGGCATTCCCCCTCGAAATCAGCGGGTAAAGACCTACCTAAAGCCTCTCGTTTCTTGACGATTGCCCTAACCTATAGGATATCGGATGCAAACAGCGGTGGAATTGTCTGCATGTATCGCGCCCTTACACGAAATATCGAGGTGACGGTCGAGCCATACTATCTGGAGGAGCAATCCGACCCGGAGGACAATCGCTATGTCTGGGGATACCGGATCGTCATCGCCAACCATTCGTCGATCCCGGTGCGCCTGATAAACCGTTACTGGCATATCACAGACCAGAACGGCCAGGTCGACGAGGTCGTCGGACCGGGCGTGGTCGGCGAACAGCCGCATCTCAACCCGGGCGATACCTATGAATATTCATCGGGCTGCCCGCTGGATACGCCTTCCGGCATGATGTTCGGGCGCTATCAGATGGAATCCGATGAAGGCGAGACCTTCGAGGTCGACATTCCCGCCTTCTCGCTGGATTCTCCGGGTCTCCACCGCACACTCAACTGATCTTCCCGCCCCGAAGCCGGATGAAGGCGCGCTCAGGCGCCTTCCAGTTCCGCCAGGTCGTAGCGATAGGTGGTCGAGCAGAACTCGCAGGTGACGCTCACAGCGTCATCCTCGGTGCAATCAGCGATTTCCTCGGCGCTGAAGCCCTGCAGAACGCCCTTGAGCTTGTCGCGCGAGCACCTGCAGCGGTCGAGAACCGCCTGCCCCTCGTAGACGCGGACACCGCGTTCATGGAACAGCCGGTAGAGCAGCCTCTCGGTGCCGACCTGGGGATCCGTGAGTTCATCGGCGTCGATAGTCTCGACCAGCGACCGGGCTTCCATCCAGGCGTCGTCCTCGACATGGGCGTTGAAGCCATTGTCGCCGTCGCCGCCATGGAGATCGGCCTGGCGCATGCGTTCGGGAGCCTCCGGCAGGAACTGCGCCAGCACCCCGCCGGCGCGCCAGTGGTGGCGGGCCTTGCCATCCTCGCCGCGGTCGTAGAGTTCGGCGACGCCAAGGCGGATACGCGTCGGGATCTGTTCCGACTGACGGAAGTAGACCCCGGCGATCTCCTCGAGAGACGCGCCGTCAAGCGCGACAATGCCCTGGTAGGGGGTAGTGAAGCGTCCCTGATCGATGGTGAAGGCAAGGATGCCCTGGCCGAGCAACTGCTGCGGCTCGGTCTCGCCGGAAGCGATTGCGGCGGCGACGGCCTCCTCGTTGAAGCGGGCATAGCCGCGGACATTCTCCGGAGTCGAGAAATCCACGACCAGCAGATCGACAGGACCGTCGCTCTTCGTCTGGACCGTGAACTTGCCCTCGAACTTCAGCGAGGTGCCGATCAACACCGTCAGCACGATCACTTCCGCCAGAAGGCGGGCGACCGGCTGCGGATAATCGTGGCGTCCGAGGATCGCATCCAGGATCGGGCCGAGCTGCACGGCGCGACCGCGAACATCGAGGCCTTCGACCTGGAACGGTACGACGTGGTCATCCCCGGCGAAATCGAATTCGCCAAGGCTTGCGGCGGTATCTGCCATCAATCAAGCTCCGTTACGGCGGCGCCTCAGCGCCGCATCAAATCGCGCCCAGGCACCAAGCCAGAACGGACTTCTGTGCATGCAAGCGGTTCTCCGCCTCGTCGAACACCACGGACTGCGGTCCGTCGATGACTTCGTCGGTCACCTCCTCGCCGCGATGCGCCGGGAGGCAGTGCATGAACAGCGCATCCTTGTTCGCCTGAGCCATCAGCTCGGCGTTGACCTGGAAGGGCTGGAAAACATTATGGCCGCGGGCGCGATGCTCCTGGTTCATCGAGATCCAGCAATCGGTCACCACGCAATCGGCACCCGCTACGGCGAGTTCGGCATCGTGGCAAAGCATGATGTCGGCACCCTCGTTGCGAGCCCAGTTCAGATAGGTATCCTTCGGCTCCGATCCAAGAGGCACCGCCATGTTCATGCGATAGCCGAAACGGGCGGCGCCTTCGACCAGAGAGTGCAGCACGTTGTTGCCGTCACCGGTCCAGGCGATCGTCTTCCCCTTGACCGGTCCGCGATGCTCCTCGAACGTCAGGATGTCGGCCATGGTCTGGCACGGATGGGTGTCGTCAGTGAGGCCGTTGATAACAGGCACGGTGGCGTGCTCGGCAAGCTCCAGCAGGCGGTTATGATCGGTGGTGCGGATCATGATCGCATCGACGTAGCGCGACAGTACCTTGGCGGTGTCGCCGATCGTCTCGGCGCGGCCGAGCTGCATCTCGGTGCCCGACAGGAACAGGGTCTCACCGCCGAGCTGGCGCATTCCGACATCGAAGGAAACGCGGGTCCGGGTCGACGGCTTCTCGAAGATCATCGCCAGCACCTTGCCGGCGAGCGGCTTGTCGGCGGTGCCGGCCTTCGTCGCGACCTTGCGTGCGTGGGCGTCATCGAGAATGCGGCGGAGTTCCGGAGCGGAAACTTTGGAAAGGTCTAGAAAATGCTGAGGCGATGCCATGTATCGTATCTCTCAAATCACGCTGACTTTTTATCGGAACCGGCATGCAGCTTTTCGGCGGCACGTTCCACGCGGGCAATTCCTTCGCGGGCCTCTTCGGCGGTCGTCGTCAACGGCGGCAGCAGGCGGATAACATTGTCGCCCGCGGGCACGCCGAGAAGATGCTCGTCGCGCATGGCCTTCAGCAACTCACCCGAGGGAATTTTCGCCTTGATGCCGAGCATCAGGCCCTCGCCGCGAATTTCCTCGATGATATCAGGGAAACGATCGCCGACCGAGGCCAATCCCTGGCGGAAAACCAGCGCGACTTCGCGGACGTGATCCAGGAAGCCATCGGCAAGCACGACATCGAGCACGGCATTGCCGACCGCCATTGCCAGCGGATTGCCGCCATAGGTCGAACCGTGGGTGCCGGCAACCATGCCCGACGCGGCCTCGGCCGTAGCCAGGCAGGCGCCGAGCGGAAAACCGCCGCCGATGCCCTTGGCGACCGCCATGATATCAGGCGTGATGCCCGACCATTCATGGGCGAACAGCTTGCCGGTACGGCCGATCCCGCACTGGACCTCGTCGAACACCAGAAGAAGACCGTTCTCGTCGCAGATATCGCGCAGCTGCCGCAGGAACTCGACCGGCGCCGGGCGGATACCGCCCTCGCCCTGCACCGGCTCGATCAGGATTGCCGCGGTTTCGCTGGTGATGGCGGCCTTCAGGGCGCCGAGATCGCCGAACGGCACCTGGTCAAAGCCCGCAGCCTTGGGCCCGAAGCCCTCCAGGTACTTTTCCTGACCGCCAGCGGCAATGGTCGCGAGCGTGCGCCCGTGGAACGCGCCCTCGAACGTGATGATGTGAAAACGCTCCGGATTACCCTTGGCGTACTGATAGCGACGCGCCGTCTTGATCGCGCACTCCAGGGCTTCCGCACCGGAATTGGTGAAGAACACCTTGTCGGCGAAGGTCGCCTGCGTCAGGCGCTTGCCAAGGCTTTCCTGACCGGGAATGTCATAGAGGTTCGACAGGTGCCAGACCTTGTCGGCCTGCGCCTTCAGGGCCGCAACCAGATGCGGATGAGCATGACCCAGCGCATTCACCGCCACACCGGCCGCGAAGTCGAGATATCGCTCGCCGCTCTCCGTGAAAAGCCAGACGCCCTCTCCTCGCTCGAAGCGCAGGGGAGTGCGGGCATAGGTTTCATAGAGAGGCTTGGTTTCGGCCATTGCAGGTATCTCCTCAGGCAAGGCATTCCCGGGGTTCCCGACCGGCCCGATCGGGGTCCGAAAAAATCAAAAAAGCCGCCTTTCGGCGGCCGGCGCACTATTCCCCTTTCACTGGGCAATGTCAACAAAACACCGATATTTGAGGGTGTTTACGCGGCGCTCAAGAAGAGGTCCGGCGCCCTACGCCATATCCGTGGCAGAAATGACACCGTCACCCAGCAAGTTGGGGAAAACTACGAAATCGATTCGCGATGATTCCGGCGACTCTTGTCACGGAGTCAGCCGCCCATTAGGTTAAATTCCAATTACTAGACTGCATGCGGCGGAACTAGTCACCTAAAAGTAAAGGCGTTTTTGCTTCGGAGTATTCCGGGCAGCGGTGAGGGATTCTGCCATCACCAACGCGACACGCGGAGAAGAGGCATGAACTGGACAGACGAGCGAGTCGAGAAACTCAAGAAGCTTTGGTCCGAAGGCTTGAGCGCCAGTCAGATTGCGGCGCAGCTTGGCGGCGTCAGCCGGAATGCAGTCATCGGCAAGGTCCACCGGCTGAATCTGCCGGGCCGGGCGAAGGCCGGCGGCACCAGCCCCGCGCCACGCGCAGCGAAGCGTCCCGCTGCCGCTGCCCCGCGCGCCCAGAATTTCGCTCCACGTGCCATGACCCGCACGGTCGCACGCCCGGCCGGCGCGACGATGCTCAAGGAAGAGCTCGAGGTCGATGCTCTCGAGGAGATCGTATACGTACCGTCGAAGAACGTGGTCATTCCGATCGCGCGCCGCCTCGGCCTGACGGAACTGACCGAACGCACCTGCAAGTGGCCGGTCGGCGATCCACTGACCGACGACTTCCACTTCTGCGGTTGCGAGTCCCCTGAGAACTCCCCTTACTGCAACTATCATGCCCGGCTCGCCTATCAGCCGGTCTCCGAGCGCCGCAAGACGCGCTAAGCCATTCACTGGCAATAAAAAAACGGGCAGAAATGCCCGTTTTTTTTGTTCCATCCTGTCGGTAGCGGTCACGCTTCCATCGAGTATCCCGCACCGCGGACCGTACGGATCACGTCCTGCATGTTCGAGAAATTGAGCGCCTTGCGCAGTCGCCCGACATGGACGTCCACCGTGCGTTCATCGACATAGATGTCGTGACCCCAGACCCCGTCCAGGAGCTGCGAGCGAGAATAGACGCGCCCCGGGGACGCCATGAGAAACTCGAGCAGCCTGAACTCGGTCGGCCCGAGCCGCACTTCGCGGCTCTTGCGATGCACGCGATGGGTTTCACGATCCAGCTCGATGTCGCCACAGCGTAGCACCGTGGAAAGCACCTCCGGCCGTGCGCGACGCAGCATCGCCTTCACCCGCGCCATCAGTTCCGGCGTCGAGAACGGCTTGACGACATAGTCGTCGGCGCCGGTCGCCAGGCCGCGGACGCGCTCGCTCTCCTCACCGCGCGCCGTCAGCATGATGATAGGCAGCCGCTGGGTTTCGGGGCGCTGGCGCAGGCGCCGGCATAACTCGATGCCGGACACTCCCGGCAGCATCCAGTCGAGGATCACCAGGTCAGGAACCCGCTCCTGCAGGCGGATCTCCGCCTCGTCGCCGCGCGTGATCGTGTCGACTTCGTAGCCTTCGGCCTCGAGGTTGTAGCGCAACAGGACGCTGAGCGCTTCCTCGTCCTCGACTACGGCAATTTTCGGCACCATGTGCTTGGTCACTCCGATTGAACGCGGTTACGCTTGATCGCCGACCGCGCCGACAGCGTGCGATGTGTCGTCCTTGGGACGCTCGCCCTCGGGCTGGGCACCGGTTGCCATGTAGTAGATGGTCTCGGCGATGTTGGTCGCATGGTCGCCGATGCGCTCGATGTTCTTGGCGCAGAACAGCAGATGCGTGCAGGTGGTGATGTTGCGCGGATCTTCCATCATGTAGGTCAGAAGCTCGCGGAACAGCGAGGTGTACATCGCGTCGATTTCCTCGTCGCGCTCGCGGATCGACTTGGCCTTCTCGATCGAGCGGGTGGCATAGACGTCGAGCACTTCGGTCAGCTGCGTCAGCGCGAGGTCGGAAAGGTGCTCGAGGCCGCGGGCGAGCTTGCGCGGCACCCCGGTGCCTTGCACGGCGATGACGCGCTTGGCGGTATTCTTGCCGAGATCGCCGACGCGCTCGAGGTCGGACGCGATGCGCAGCGTGCCGATGATCTCGCGGAGATCCGCCGCCATCGGCTGGCGCTTGGCAATGGTAATGATCGCCTTGTCGCCGATCTCGCGTTCGGCGTTATCAAGGATCACGTCATCCGAAATGACCTTCTGGGCGAGAGCGGTATCGGAATTGACCAGCGCGCGAACCGCCTCGCTGACCATCTGCTCCGCCAGGCCGCCCATTTCGGAGATCCGGCGCGAGAGAAACTTCAATTCGTCGTCATAGGCCGTGAGAATATGTGTTGGCATGGCATTGTCCTCAAAATTCTATGTACATCGACTGTGGCCGGACGATCAGCCGAACCGGCCCATGATGTAGTCCTGGGTGCGCTGGTCGTCGGGATTGGTGAACATCTTGTCGGTGTCGTTCTCTTCGACGAGCTGGCCGAGATGGAACATGGCGGTGCGCTGCGAGACGCGCGCGGCCTGCTGCATCGAATGGGTCACGATGACGATGGTGAAGTTCGTCCGCAGTTCGTGGATCAGTTCCTCGACCTTGGCGGTCGCGATCGGGTCGAGCGCCGAGCACGGCTCATCCATGAGAATGACTTCGGGGCTGACGGCGACCGCACGGGCGATGCACAGGCGCTGCTGCTGGCCACCGGAGAGGCCGGTGCCGGGCTCGTGCAGACGATCCTTCACCTCGTTGAACAGGCCCGCCTTCTGCAGGCTGGTTTCGACGATCTGGTCGAGGTCGGTACGCGACTTCGCCAGGCCATGGATGCGCGGGCCATAGGCGACGTTCTCGTAGATCGACTTCGGAAACGGATTGGGCTTCTGGAACACCATGCCGACGCGGGCGCGCAACTCCACGACATCGATGCTCGGATCATAGATGTCCTCGCCGTCGAGCGAGATCGTGCCGGTGACGCGGCAGTTGTCGATGGTGTCGTTCATGCGGTTCAGACTGCGCAGGAAGGTCGACTTGCCGCAGCCGGACGGACCGATCAGCGCCGTCACGGTGTTTTCGCGGACATTGAGGTTGACGTCGTAGAGCGCCCTCTTGTCGCCGTAGTAAACGGAGACATCCTTGCCGACCATCTTGTAGGGAACCGAATTCATCTTCTTTTCCAAAGCCTTTTCCACTGCCGCTTCTGTCATCATATTCATATGATCTGCTCCGGTTTACCAGCGGCGCTCGAAGCGGCGACGCAGAAGGATTGCACCAATATTCATGGCCACGAGGAACAGCAGCAGCACGATGATCGCGCCGGATGTCCGCTCGACGAAGGCACGCTCGGCCTCGTTGGCCCACATGTAGATCTGCACCGGAAGCGCGGTTGCGGGATCCATCGGCGAGACCGGGAAATCCGCCACGAAGGCGACCATGCCGATCAGCAACAGCGGCGCGGTTTCGCCAAGCGCATGCGCCAGGCCGATGATCGTGCCGGTCAGGATGCCGGGCATTGCCAGCGGCAGGACGTGGTGGAACACGGTCTGCATCTTCGAGGCCCCGAGCCCGAGCGCTGCCGCGCGGATGGACGGCGGCACGGCCTTCAGTGCGGCGCGCGTCGCGATGATGATCGTCGGCAGGGTCATCAGCGTCAGCACCAGGCCACCGATCACCGAGGCGGAGCGTGGCAGGCCGGCGAAATTGATGAACACCGCGAGCCCGAGCAGACCGTAGACGATCGACGGAACCGCTGCGAGATTGTTGATGTTGACCTCGATGAGATCGGTCAGGCGGTTCTTCGGCGCGAATTCTTCCAGGTAGATCGACGCCGCAACACCGATCGGCAGCGCCAGCACCAGCACGATCAACATCATGTAGAGCGAACCGATGAGCGCAACGCCGACACCGGCCACTTCCGGACGGCTCGAGGCGCCCGAGGTGAAGAGCCCGGTGTTGAAGCTCTTCGTGAGCGCACCGGTCGAGGCGAGCTGCTGCATCCATCCGACCTGCTTGTCGGAGACCTTGCGATCCTTCTCCGGCACGCTGAGGTCGATCTGGCCCTTGTTGGCGGAATCGATGTTGGCTTCGGCGAGCAGACGGACGGTCACCGTCTTGCCGATGATCGTCGGATCGGCGGTGACGAGCTCGCGCAGAGTGACGCGGGAACTGTCGGAAATCATCTTGGTCGCCTGCCGGACCTCGGCCTTGTTATCCGGATCGATGCCGAGCACATTCACCAGCGCATCGCGAACGAGTAGCGGATAGTTGGCGGTAATGAGGACCTTGGGGTCCGTCCCGCGCTTGTTGTTCGGATCGATGATCTTCTCGGAGTACGTGATCGGCAGCGAGATCGTCGTCTGCTGGAACGCCGTGTAGCCCTGGGCAACGACCGAATAGAGCAGTACCGCCAGGAAGATCAGGCCGATCGAGATCGCTGCGATCCCATAGGCGCGGAACCGGCGCTCGGCGGCATAGCGCCGCTTGATGCCGATGTCACGCTGGACGGACTTTCGGGAAGCGACCGCTCCGTCCGCTGGGGTAACCACATCGGTCATTCGTACTGCTCCCGGTATTTGCGCACGATGTAGAGCGCGTAGATGTTGAGGCAAAGCGTCATGGCGAAGAGGGTGATGCCAAGCGCGAAAGCGACAAGCGTCTGCGGCGAGGTGAACTCGAGGTCGCCGGTCAACTGGTTGACGATCTTCACCGTCACGGTGGTCATCGGTTCGAACGGGCTGATCTGCATGCGCGCCGCAACGCCGGCGGCCAGCACCACGATCATCGTTTCGCCGATCGCCCGCGAGGCCGTCATCAGCAGCGCGCCGACGATACCCGGCAAAGCCGCAGGCAGGATGACGCGCTTGATGGTTTCCGACTGGGTGGCGCCAAGACCGAGCGAACCGTCGCGCAGCGAGCGCGGCACGGCGGTGATGATGTCGTCGGAGAGCGAGGAAACGTAGGGTATCAGCATGATGCCCATGACGATGCCCGCGGTGAGCACGCTCTGCGCCTGGATGAAGTTGGCATAGTTGCCGGTCACCAATCCGTTGAGCTGGGCAGAGATGTCGCGCAGGAACGGCCCGACGGTGACGAGGGCGAAGAAGCCGTAGACGATCGTCGGAATGCCGGCCAGGACTTCCAGCAGCGGCTTCACGATCGAGCGCAGTTTCGGCGAGGCGTATTCCGCCATGTAGATCGCCGCGAACAGGCCGATCGGAACCGCAAAGAGCATGGCCACGAGGCCGATGTAGAGCGTACCGGCGAGAAGCGGGATGAGGCCGAACTGGCCGGAAGAGTCAGTCGAACCGGCAGCGGCGAAGCGCGGATCCCAGACGGTGCCGAAGAAGAATTCGCGGGCCGGCACCATATGGAAGAATTGCAGCGCCTCCGTGAGCATCGAGGCGATGATGCCGACGGTGGTGAGGATGGCGATCGAGGATGCCAGCATCAGGCCACCGAGCATCACCCCCTCGACCTTGTTTCGCGCGCGAAGCCGCGGCGCGATCTTCAGAAGCGCAAAGAATGCGCCCGCCGCGCCAACCGCCAGCACGACGATCGCCTTGAACAGGCGGCTGGTTGCCGACATCTCGTTCAGACTTTCGGCGGCGGCGACCATGTAGGGTTGCGGCTCTCCGGCAAGGGGCACGCCTTTTTCGCCGAGTTTCGCGCGCAGATTGACCTTGCCGGAAAGGGCGTCGGCACGCTCGTGCGCGTCGAGCTGCGCCAGCCCGCGGGCGATCGACCCGATCATGCCGTAGTTGAGGTTCTGGGTCGCCGGCGGAAGCGCCTTGACCTCGTCCGGGAAGTTGCTGCGGACCGAGGTCTCGATCAGGGAGGGGGAGATGGCAAGCCAGGCAAACAGCACCAGCAGGGCGGGGAGAACGGTCCAGATGGCGGCATAGGCGCCATAGTAGCCCGGTCGCGAATGCAGCGACGACGACTTGCCGCCCGAAAGCGCGTTGGCGCGCGTTCGCCCGGCAACATAGGCGATGATGCCCATGCCCAGGATGCACAGCAGGAGAAAGGATGTACTCATGAAAAAGGCTCTCCGACGGCCTGGCCGCGACCATCCATCGGCCGCGCAAAAAAGAGACCGGTGCGGCGATCCACTCGCCGCACCGGTCGTTTTCAGTTACATGGCGCTTCCGGCTTCGACAGCCTTGCGGATCTCTTCGCGCTCCGCATCCGGAGCAGCAACCAGGCCATAATCGGCAAGCGGGCTTTCCGGGCCGATCATTTCGTCAGAAACAAAGTATTCGACGAACTCCTTGAGGCCCGGGATCACGCCGAGATGCGCCTTCTTGACGTAGAAGAACAGCGGACGGGACACCGGATACTCGCCGGAAGAGATCGTTTCGGTCGACGGCACGACGCCATTGACGGTTGCGACCTTCAGCTTGTCGGCGTTGTTCTCGTAGAAGGACAGGCCGAACACGCCGAGGCCGGTCTTGTTCGAGGAGATGCGAGCAAGCGTTTCGGTGTAGTCGCCGTCGATGTCGACAGCCTTGCCGTCCTTGCGGACCGCCACGCACTTGCGATGCGCTTCCTTCTCATCGCTGACAACTGCCTTGATGACATCGAGAGCACCGACGTCCTTGCAGCCTGCGGCCAGAACCTTCTCTTCGAAGACTTCGCGCGTTCCGTGCTTTTCGCCGGGGATGTAGGCGGCGATCTCGACGTCCGGAAGAGCGGCATTCACTTCCGACCACTTGGTGTAGGGATTGGCGACGAGCTTGCCATCGACCACGACTTCGGCGGCAAGCGCCTTGTAGAGATCGGTCGGGACGAGAGCGAGGTCGGCAAGGCTGGAGTCGGTCGCAAAGACGATGCCGTCATAGCCGATGCGCACTTCCTGGATCTCGGTAACGCCGTTTGCCTTGCAGGCCTCGATTTCGCTTTCCTTGATGGCGCGCGAGGAATTGGCGATGTCGATGGTCTCCGGACCGACGCCGCGGCAGAATTCCTTCAGGCCGGCCGACGAACCGCCGGACTCGACGACGGGGGTCTTGAAGTCGGTGAAGGTCTCGCCAAAGGTTTCGGCGACGATCTTGGAATAAGGCAGAACAGTCGAGGAACCGGCGATCTGGACCTGGTCGCGGGCCGCGGCGGCACCGGCAAAGGCTGCAGAGGCAAACAGGGCAGCTACGGTAAGATTAAGAGCTTTCATCAGGACTTCTCCCGTCATGGGCTTGTTGTGGGTGCCGCCGTTTCCGGCGCTCGTTCGCCGTCGTTCGGCTGCCTTGTCTTAACTGTTCAAGCACCGCCGTTTTATGTCAGTTCGATGAAACAATTATGACACGCCAAGTCGCTGATTTTATTGCTTTTAATCCATCTCTTCGAAGTTATCCAACGCCAGTATGTCAAAAACGCACCGTGAACTCGGTGCCCTTGCCGACCGTGGAGTGAACGACGAGACGGGCGCGATGGCGCGTAAGGATATGCTTGACGATCGCAAGCCCGAGGCCAGTGCCCTTTTTCGAGCGGCTGTCCTCGACGCTGACGCGATAGAAGCGTTCGGTCAGACGCGGCACATGTTCGGTCGGAATGCCGGCGCCGTGATCGACGACGCTGACCTCGATCGGGTTCCCTTCGCCGTTCCTCAGGTAGACGTCGACGACCTTGCCTTCCTGGCCGTATTTGCAGGCATTCTCCATCAGGTTCTCAAAGACCTGCACCAGTTCGTCGCGATCGCCGATGACCTCGACCGGGGCATCCGGCAGATGCAGGTTGATGACCACGTCGAGATCCGCCGCCAGCGGCATCAGCGTGTCGCGCACATGGCCGAGCAGCGGCACGAGATCGACACTCTCGTCGGGTGCGTTGTGCGACTTCACCTCCAGCCGCGACAGCGAAAGGAGATCGTCGACCAGCCGGCTCATGCGGGTTACCTGATCGAGCATGATGCCGAGGAAACGCTCCTGGGCCTTGGGATCGTTGCGCGCCGGCCCGAGCAGCGTCTCGATGAAGCCGCGCAGCGAGGCGAGCGGCGTGCGCAGTTCGTGACTGGCATTGGCGACGAAATCCGAACGCATCCGATCGATACGGGAAAGCTCGGAGATATCGCGGAAGGTAACGAGATAGAGCGCATCCTCCTTTCGCCGCGGCTTTTCCGGCAGCGGAACCGGGGCAATGCGCACGATATAGACCCGCTCCGATGGCAGGCGCTCGCGATATTCGATCTGGTTCGGCTCTCCTGTCGACAGCGACTCGCGGATCATGTCGACCACGGCAGGCGAGCGCAACCGCGCAAAAATATGGACGCCGACGGGAAACTCGCCGAAGGTCCTTGCGACCGCCCGGTTCTGGGCCCGCGTGACGCCACTGCCATCAAGAACCAGCACCGGCAGGTCGAGTGCAGCAAGTGCGGCGCTCAGCACCGGCAGGTCCGCCGACATGGCCGCTTCGCCGGCCGCCGCCCGGACCGGTTCATCGACGCTCTTCGCACGCGGAACGAACACCAGCGCCGCGAGCACCACAAGTGCCCACAGCAGGAGCACCGTGACGGGATGGTTGCCGGCCACAAGCATGACAAGGGCGGCAAAGGAGATCGCGATCAGTACGCCGCGCTGGGCCGTCATAGCCAGGAAAAGTTCATTCCGCCACTTGTTCACCGATCAGACCTCGACTGTCCCATGCTGGCGCCGAATCCCGCGGCACCTGCAGACCTCCGGATGATTTAGCCCCAATTCATGACAGAAGTATTCACCGGCGACCATCCATCCCCAGCCGGCTATCGACCACAAGGGCCCCGCGATTGCTTGAACTGCGCGAGCAAATATGCCCAACTCGAGACGTGAACGGCATGCCAGCCGACCATCGGCCGGCCGGAGCGATGGGAGATCGAAGCATGGTGGAAGAAATCGAAACGAGAGCCGTCACGCTTGATATCGACGGCAATAAGCGACTGTTTGACATCGATGCGCCGGAACTGCCCGACTGGATCAAGGACGCCGCGATGGCCTCGGGCGGATACCCCTACAAGAAGAAGCTCGACGAGGACGAATACGAGAAGGAACTCAGGAAACTCCAGATCGAACTGGTCAAGGTGCAGTTCTGGCTGCATGCGACTGGCAAGAAGGTAGTCGCTCTTTTCGAGGGCCGCGACGCGGCCGGCAAGGGCGGCACGATCACGGTCACCAAAGCGTACATGAACCCCCGTTCGGCGCGGGTGGTCGCCCTTTCCAAGCCCACCGAAACGGAACTCGGCCAGTGGTATTTCCAGCGCTACGTCGCGCAATTGCCGACCGCCGGCGAGTTCGTTCTGTTCGATCGCTCCTGGTACAACCGCGCCGGCGTCGAGCCGGTGATGGGGTTCTGCACCCGCGAGCAGTACCAGCAGTTCCTCAATGAAGCGCCGACATTCGAGAAGATCTTTTCCGGCGAAGGCTACCACTTCTTCAAGTTCTGGCTCGACATCGGCCGCGAAATGCAGCTCGAGCGCTTCCACGACCGTCGTCACGATCCGCTGAAGGTATGGAAGCTTTCGCAGATGGACATCGCCGCCCTCAACAAATGGGACGACTATACCGAGAAGCGCGACAAGATGCTGAAGGAGACGCATACCGACTATGCGCCCTGGGTCGTGGTCCGCTCCAACGACAAGCGGCGTGCCCGGCTCGACGTCATCCGCCACATGCTGAAATCGCTGGACTATACCGGAAAGGACAAGGGCGCGATCGGCGAGATTGACGACAAGATCCTCGGCTTCGGCCCCAAGTTCCTCAAATGAGGTGCCCGCGCGGCGCTTATTCTCCTCGGCTCAACGCCCGGGTCCAACTCCCGGGTTACTGGCCCGGGAGGATACGCACCGCATAGAGATTGACGCTGCGGCCCTTGCCCTCGACATCGCTGTTGATCAGCAGGTGGCCTGGCGCGTTCGGCGCCAGCGAGCGGTCGAAATGGACCTGGAACAGGATGTCGGATTTTTCGTTGGTGACACCGAAGCGGTGTCGCTCGCAACTGCCGAGACTGCCGAAATCGCACTCGACCGAGATCTGCGTCGGCTTGTCGGCCTCCGTCTGAACCGTAAGCGCGATGGTCGAGGTTTTTCCGGCCATCTCCTGAAGCAGGCTCGCCGGAATGGCGATTTCGACGGCGCCGGCATCATCGGGGCCGCGCGAAGTGATGCGCGCCACCTGACCGTCCCCGCCGGAGACCAGATCCACTGCGCCGTTGCTGTGCGCGGTTGCGCCGGACGTGCTTCCGGGCGTGAAGGCTTCGACCCAGGCGTCGGAGAAGCCGTTCCTCGGCCCGAGTGTGCGCAATCCCGTCGTGTCGCCCGGCGTACCGTCCTGCTGCCCGTTGTCGAAGTCTTCGGCCTCGACGCGCGCCGGCGGATTGGCGACACTGTTGTCGCGCTGCTCAGTGGTCAGCAGCAGGCCGGAGCTGTAGACCCACCAGATTCCAATGCCGAGCGCGGCGAGCAGCACGGAGAACATGAAGAGGCGCGGCAGGAACGTCCGACGGCGGCGGCGGTGGGCAACGGTTTCGGGACGCACATCGAGACCGCCCTGCATCGAATTCCCGGTATCCCGCGACGGGGTCAACTGCGGCTCGCCAGCTGCAAAACGGTCGGACCGCTCCGCCCGCATGTCGCCGAAGCCGGTGTCCGTCTCCATGGCCGGCGGCTCGCGCCGATCGCCGGTGACATCCATTTCCACGGTCGGCGGGACGGAGAACGCGCCCTCCCCCGTGGCATTGTCGCCGTTCGTGCCGTTTTTGCCATTGTCGCTCTTGCCATTGTCACTGCTGGCGACCGCAGGCTCGATCTTGGCAGCGGCTGCGGCTTGCAGGCGCGCGCGTTCCTCGCCCTCGATCTGCCGGATCGTGACCTCCAGCCGCTGGCGTTGCAGCGCCACGGTATCGGGATCGTTGATCTCCTGCTTGCGCAGCCCGGCTTCCAGCGCCTGGCGGGCGGATTGGTAGATGCGCGCGCGAATTTCCGCATTGGAACGATCGGAGCGTTCCAGAGCGTTCCTGATAGCCAATTCCAATCCGCTCACTGCCAGTCCTTCATTCTTGCATTCGCTGTTTCCCGGCCCGCTTGGGGCTTGCGGAAACCTGTTTACGATTCGGTAACGACTACGACGACAATCTGCAAGCCTTGCGAGATGCAAACACCGGTTTGCGGGAGAAAAACGACCGTTTCGACAAGCGCGCGAGACCGGCGAAAGTTCCCGCTGCCCCGCCTTTTCGCTGCCGCCTGAGGGCGCGAGACCGCGCTTGCGCGCCCTCTCCAGCAAAATGGCATCGCCCGCCTTTTCATGCCCCGAGGCTTCTGTTACCTTCCCTTACGTTTCCGTAAACGTAAGAAATTGCATCGGGGTACAGCATGGCACTTCCTTCGATCCTCACCGACAATCTCAGATTGCCGGTCGTCGCATCGCCGCTTTTCATCATATCGCACCCGACCCTGACACTGGCGCAGTGCAAGGCGGGGATCGTCGGCAGTTTTCCGGCGCTGAATGCCCGGCCAGAAGCCCAGCTCGACGAGTGGCTGGCGATGATCACCGAAGAACTGGCGAGCCACAATGCGCGCAATCCGGAGCGTCCGGCCGCGCCCTTCGCCGTCAACCAGATCGTCCATACCTCCAACAAGCGGCTCGAGCACGATCTGATGCTCTGCGTGAAATACAAGGTGCCGATCGTCATCTCGTCGCTCGGTGCGGTTCCCGAGGTCAACGCCGCCGTCCATTCCTATGGCGGCATCGTGCTGCACGACGTCATCAACAACCGCCACGCCAACTCGGCGATCCGCAAGGGCGCCGACGGACTGATTGCGGTTGCGACCGGCGCCGGCGGCCATGCCGGGACGCTTTCGCCCTTCGCCCTCATCAATGAAATCCGCGAGTGGTTCGACGGGCCGCTGCTGCTGGCCGGCGCCATCGGCACCGGTGGCGGCATCCTCGCGGCCCAGGCGATGGGCGCCGACATGGCCTATATCGGCTCGCCGTTCATCGCCACCGAGGAGGCGCGCGCCGATGCGGCCTACAAGCAGATGATCGTCGACAGCCAGGCAAGCGACATCGTCTACTCCAACTATTTCACCGGCATCCCTGGCAACTATCTGAAGCCGTCTATCCGCGCTGCCGGCCTCGACCCGGACGACCTGCCGCAGGCCGATCCGAGCAAGATGGATTTCGAGAAGGCAGCGTCCGGGCCGAAGGCGTGGAAGGAGATCTGGGGCTGCGGCCAGGGCATTGCCGCCGTCAAGGAAATCGCCCCGGTGGCGGCGGTGGTCGACCGCCTCGAGCGCGAGTATCGCCAGGCCCGCAGCCGCCTCGCGCTCTAGGGTTTCTCTTGAAAACAAAGGCGCTTGCCGGTGCCGCCCTCGCGCGCCGGCAAGAAAATCCGGTGAATTTTCACGAACCGCCAAGAGAGCGCTTGAAATCTCGGATCATTGCCTGTATCAGCGCCTTGCAAATCGCGGGTTCCACCATTCGGACCCGATGAAGGGCCGCTTTAGCTCAGTCGGTAGAGCACATCATTCGTAATGATGGGGTCACGTGTTCGAGTCACGTAAGCGGCACCATTTTTTTCTTACATCTAATTCAAATATTTACGCTCATCGCCTCGCAACGGCTCTGCAGGTGGGATGATTGCGCAAATTGACGGCAAGATACCGGCGGCGCCAAGCTACCAGTTGTCCCGCTCGTTCCACCCCGACAAGGCAACCGTTCGCAGATACCGCTAGGCGACGGGCGCTTCCCAGTTCAGGAACAGGCCGATATCACCGGGCACGCCGCCAGGGAAGTTGATGACCATCGCCTTCAACCTGTAGCCCTTTGGCTTTGCAACCTTCATGAAGCTGTCATACAATTCCTTGGCCTTGCCCTGCAGCGTTTCCGGCCAGTCCGGCTGGCCGCTGTTTATGGCGCGACCACTGTCCGAGCAGAAATCCGACGGAAAGCTGTAGACCAGCGCTTCCATCTTCCCGTCCCTCACCGCCTGCGCCACGATGCTGCGGATGGCTTCGCGCTCCTTTTCACTGACATGCTCGCGAAAGAACTCGTCGGCAAACTTGGCATGTTCCTTTTCCGCGCGCTCCTTGAGCTTGTTTTCGCGCTCCATCTCGGAGAGCTTGTGCTGCAAGGCATTCATGCGCAGTTGTTCGGCACTCAGGACATCGGGACCCGTTTCTTCTTTTTTCTCCTCAACCATGGTCGACTTCCCCTCCATTGATGATCTCCGGACAGCCGACGTCCGGGACCGGTGCTGGCGATCCGGAATTGGCCGCCACATAGGGAGATAGGCGATTTCGCGCAGTTTCAAGGAAGGGCAAGGAATCGGCATTGCCGGCCTGCCCGTTTCCCCGCCCCCGCCCGGAACAGGTTGAAATGGTTCATGATCGCGATTGCCGCGCCCGTCTTTTCCTGAGGCCTGGCTATTCCTGAGGCCTGGCTCTCTGGGCGCGATGGCGGCGACGCATGTCGCTCGGGGTTTCGCCGAACATCACCCGGAACCGCCGGGTGAAATGCGATACGTTCTCGAAACCGGCGTCGATGGCGATCTCGATGATCGGGCGTTCGGTCTGCAGCACGGCGCGGACGGCGGCACGCATGCGGATTTCGGCATAGGCGGCGGCCGGCGAGCGGCCAAGCTCGCCATGGAACAGCCGTTCGAGCTGGCGCCGCGAAACCCCGGCCATGCTGGCGATATCGAGGATGTCGACCGGATCCTCGATATGCTGTTCCATGATCATCAGCGCCAGATAGACGCGCTTGTCGCGGACCTCGACGCCGAGCGGATTGCGCGGCTGGACGTCGGTGGCCTCGCGGCGATGGCTGATCTGCAGGATTTCCAGCGCGTTGCGTTCGGCTGCCTCGCCGATATGGTGACGCACCAGGCTGGCGGCGAGATCGGCCACGCTGCTGCCGCCGGCGCTCGTCGCCACCTTGCCGTCGAAGACGAAGATCTGCTCGGAGGTCGCCTTCAGCGTCGGGAACCGCTCGCGGAACTCGCGGTGGTGCAGCCAGCTGACGCAAACGGTATGTCCGTTGAGAAGGCCGGTTTCGGCCAGCACGAAGCTGCCGGTGCAGAGCCCGATCAGGCCGACCCCCGCATCCGCGGCCTTGCGCAGATAGGTGATGGCGTGGCTGTCGATCGGTTCCTCGACCCTGAGAAGGCCGCCGACGACGGCGATATAGTCGAAGTTCGAGGGATCGATGAAGGACGCCGTCGGTGCGACCTGAATGCCCGAACTCGAGGTGATGAAGTTCTTGGTGCTGCTCAGCACTTCCCAGTCGCAGTTCAGGCGGCGCGACTGATCCTCGCTGTCGCTGGCGAGCCTCAGCGTATCGACGAAGAGCGCGAAGGCCGACAGGGTGAAGCTGCGCGTCAGGATGAAGCCGACACGCAGACGCTTCGGCGCCGGTACGGTCCTCTTGTCTTTCATCGGGGCAATGGTGCCATTCATCCGGAGCTCCTGGCAGCAAGAACGCTGGATTCGAGGAAAAAGCAGACACAGGCCTCAACGGCAAGTGCAAATGTTGCGCCGGCGACGGCTGCCGCCAGTTTCCCGGCAGCGATGCAACATCCAAACGGGGCGCGCGCTCCTCTACGGCGTTTCCAGCGCCACGGTCTTGATGATGGCGAAGACGGGTTTTCCCGGCACCAGCGCCAGGCGCTCGCACGAGAGCTCGGTAATGCGGGCAAGGACGGGATTGCTGCCGCAATCGACACGGACGCTCGCCATGCCGTCTCTGGTCGAAACGATCGCCCCGACCCGGCCCTCGATGATGTTGAGGGCACTCAGTCCTTCGGGGCGGACCGTCGCCAGCATGACATCCTTGGCCGGCACGTGAACCCGCACCTGCGCCCCGATCTCGACGGACACGCCCGGGAGATGGAGTTCGGCGCTTTCCAGACGGACCGTCGCCAGGCCATGGCTCGGATCGAGAGCGGTCACCGTTCCCGAAAACACCGACCCGGCCTCGCGCCGGTCGAAGGAGGCGGACAGCGCCGGTTCGCTCAGCACCTCCGAAGCGGCTCCCATGGCCTGAACCTTGCCATCCGCAAGCACGACGACCTTGTCTGCGAGGCGGGCGACTTCCGCAACCGAATGGCTGACATAGACGATGGGGATCCGCATCTCGTCGCGCAGCCGTTCGAGATAGGGCAGGATCTCGGCCTTTCGCTCATCATCGAGTGCTGCGAGTGGTTCGTCCATCAGCAGCATCCGGGGCGACGACAGCAGCGCCCGGCCGATTGCCACACGCTGCTTTTCGCCACCGGAAAGGCCTTCCGGATGGCGGTCGAGAAGGTGCCCGATCCCGAGGATCCCGACCACACGGTCGAAGCTCTCGGTACGCCGTGCCGCCGGTGCAAACCAGCGGCCGTAGTTCAGGTTCCGGCGGACCGAAAGATGCGGGAAAAGACGTGCCTCCTGGAACACGTAGCCGAAGCGGCGGCGGTGACGCGGCACGAATATGCCTGCGACGGTATCGACGAGCACCTCGCCATCAAGCGCGATACGGCCGTGATCGGGACGGGTCAGGCCGGCAATAATGCGGATCACCGATGTCTTGCCGGAGCCGGAGCGCCCGAACAGGGCGGTGACGCCGCCGTTCGAACCGAAGGTGGCGTCGAGGAAGAATTTCCCGAGCCGATGCCGGGTTTCGACCTGCAGGCTCATTCGACATCCACTCTGCGGCCGATGACGTGGCCCATGAATTCCGAGGCGAGCAAGGCCGCCATGGAGATGATGATGGCGACGATCGTCAGACGCAGCGCCCCGGCATCGCCGCCCGGCACCTGGGTGAAGGTGTAGATCGCCGCCGAGAGCGTCTGGGTTTCGCCGGGGATGTTGGAGACGAAGGTGATGGTAGCGCCGAACTCGCCCATCGCCTTGGCGAAGGCCAGGATCATGCCGGCAATGATCCCCGGCAGGATCAGCGGCAGGGTCACGGTCAGGAACACCCAGGCCGGACTTGCTCCCAGGGTGCCGGCGGCCTCCTCCAGCTTGCGATCGACCGCCTCGATCGACAGGCGGATGGAGCGCACCAGCAACGGAAAGCCCATCACCGCGCAGGCGAGTGCCGCTCCGGTCCAGCGGAATGCGAAGACGATGCCGAAGTGCTCCTCGAGAAAGGCGCCGATCGGCCCGCGCCGCCCGAACAGGATGAGCAGCACAAAACCGGTGACGACAGGCGGCAGGATGAGCGGCATGTGCACGATGCCGTTCAGAATGGACTTGCCCCAGAAATTGCCGCGCGCCAGCGCTAGCGCCACGAGAATGCCGAAGGGCAGGCTGGCGATCATCGCGACCGTGGCCACGCGGAGGCTCAGACGGATTGCCGTCCACTCCTCGCTGCTCAGTACAAACCACTCCAAGTGCTTATCCCGCAACCATTTCTGTCAAAGCGGCCGCCAGACTAGCTGGCGCCGCAGCAACGTCAATGCAGAACCGTGAAGCCCTGTTCTTCGAAAAAGCCCTTCGCCTTTGCAGACCTGATGAATTCCAGATAGGCGGACGCGGCCGGGTTCTCCGAACCCGCCACGACGGCGATCGGGTAGATGATCGGCTTGTGGCTGTCTTCGGGGAATGTGCCGACAATCGCAACGCCAGGATCGGCGGCGGCATCGGTCTGGTAAACGATGCCGTAGGGCGCCTCCCCGCGGGAGACCAGCGCCAACGCCGCGCGCACGCTTTCCGCGCCGGCGAGCTTGCCTTCGACCGACGACCAGACGCCGAGCTTTTCCAGCGCTTCCTTGCCGTATTTGCCCGCCGGAACGGAATCGACCGCACCCATCGCAAGGCGACCGTTACCGACGAGACCGGCAAGATCGAAACCCTGCCTGATGTCGACGGCCGCGGGATTGTCCTTCGGGGCGATCAGCACGATGCGATTGCCGAGCAGGTTGGAACGGGTGTCGTTCTTGATCAGCCCCTTGTCGGCAAGATAATCCATCCAGGCGAGGTCTGCGGAGATGAAGATATCGGCAGGCGCCGCTGCCTCGATCTGCTTGGCGAGCGCCGAGCTCGCCGCATAGGAGGCGACCGCATCGTTGCCACTCTGCTTCCGCCATTCCTCGTTAATGGCATCGAGCGCATTTTTCAGACTGGCGGCGGCGAAGACCGTAACCTTCTCGGCTGCCATTGCCGGCGCCGACCACGTGGCGACACCAACCCAGGCGGCGAAAGACGCAGCTACGAGCTTCAACCATTGACGACGGTTCATTCGCGATTTCCTCCCACGGATTCGTTGTATCTCGTTGAATATATCGATACGGCGAACTTGGCCAGCGATATATTTGCTCGGATATATTGACGACCACACATTCTCCCGGCCAACCTTGCGGGCGCTGTGCGAGGCGCAGGAAAACGAGATGACGGGAGGCGGCTATGGTCCGGGAAAATGAAATACGCAGGAACGAGGTATCCATCACGCCGCCTGAACCCGATGATGCGCGCCTGACGTTCATCGGGCTGATCTCGACACCATGGACGTCGCGACTGACATGCCCGCGGCAGGGCCGGCAGGACGGGCCGCTCTGCCGCATCGAGATCTACGAGCCATGGGTGCCCGCGCTCAAGGGGATCGAGGATTTCGAACGGCTGGAAGTCCTCTACTGGCTCGACCGGTCGCGCCGCGATCTCGTGCTGCAAAGTCCGGCGGACAACGGCACGGTTCGCGGAACATTCGCGATCCGCTCGCCGGTCAGGCCCAATCCGATCGGCACCTCGATCGTCAAGCTGGAGGCTGTCGAAGGCAATACGCTGCTGGTGCGCGGTCTCGACTGCCTCGACGGCACGCCGTTGATCGATATCAAGCCCGACAGGACCTTGTTCAAACCGATCGCGCCGCCGCAGCCCGGTGACGTCGAGATCGGCGACCCCGAAGCAGGCACGCCGGCCACTGCCCGCCACTGCGAGAAGAAGTGACGGGCGAGGCGCCCGATGAATTACCTATATTGTCTATATTTTTTATTGACAACATTGATCCGTTGATCAAACTGGCAGCCGACGCGGGCGCACGCAAGAGGGCCCGCGTCACCGAGCAGATTTTTTAGCGGAAAGATCACATGACCATTGCGCAGACCGGCCTGCAGTCCCTTCAGAAAATCGACGTCATCACGCCATCGGAGGCAGTGGACGTCCAGACCGTGAAGGCGGCGATGCGCAATCTTGCTGGTGGCGTCTCGGTCGTCACCGCCGGCATCGACGAGGATCGCACCGGCGCCACCGTGACGTCGGCGACCGCCCTGTCGATGGATCCGCCGACGATGATCGTCAACATCAACCTGAACTCGTCGACCTTTGCAGTGATCGACCGCTACCGGCACTTCTGCGTCAACATTCTCTCGCAGGAGCAGCAGGCGGTTGCCGAGCGCTTCTCCGGCTTCGGCGGCATCAAGGGCGCCGATCGCTATGAAGGCGCCAGCTGGACGACGCTTGCCAGCGGCGCGCCGGCGCTGGTATCGGCGCTCGCCGCCATCGACTGCGAAGTCGATGAGGTGATCGTGCGCCACAGCCATGCCATCATTCTCGGGCGGATCCTCTCCGTGACCGCCGACAAGGGCCATTCGCTGGTCTACAGCCAGGGCCGCTACAGCCGCCTTTCCGTCTGAGAGCCCGCATTATCCACAGCACCTGCGCAGGGGAAAGGACGAGAGCCCTTCCCTCTCCAACACATCGGGAACTGCCCGGGTTCGGTATTCTTACCCACGCTTGCAGCCCGTCGCACGACCTGCTGCCCCCAGCCCATGCGTCGCCGCCCCGTTCCTATCTGGAAAACGCCGTGCACTGCCTTCGACTGCGGGGCTTTCGGTCGGGAAGAGCCTCTCCGATTCCATTCCCGAAGCTCCTCGTCTGGTTGACGCTTACGTCAAAGTTATTGTAAGCCTGTCTTATGCAGCTTGTATGGTGCGGGTGAAGCCATGGCGTCCGGGCAAGCTGCAAACAAATGTGCAATCGTGAAATCCTCGTGCAGATTTCATGTTTCGCATGTCAAAAGCCGGGAATGAGGGAGAGCATTCCGGCACCGCGACGAGCGGCCATCGTATCTTAGGGAGAGAGTGCATGACCGACATTTCCACCCGACCCAGCGGCCAAGCCTCTGAAAAGTTCTGGCTGGCCTCCTATGCACCGAGCGTGCCGCCGGAAATCGCGCCGCTGCAATACCAGTCGCTTGCCGATCTCGTTGAAAAGTGCTGCGCCCGCTATGCCGATCGCCCTGCCTTCACCAGCATGGGCAAGACGCTGACCTTCAGCGACCTCGAGCGCGAAACGCGCAAGATCGGCGCCTGGCTGCAGGCCAGCGGCCTCGTCAAGGGCGATCGGGTCGCGGTGATGCTGCCGAACGTCCTGCAAAACCCCGTGATCGTATACGGCATCCTTCGCGCCGGCTTGACTGTCGTCAACGTCAATCCGTTGTACACGCCGCGCGAACTCGAGCATCAACTGAACGACTCGGGCGCCAAGGCGATCTTCGTCCTCGAGAATTTCGCCCATACCGTCAGCCAGGTCGTCGCTCGCACTGCCGTCCGCCACGTGGTGGTCGCCACGATGGGCGACATGCTCGGACTGAAGGGCCATCTCGTCAATCTGGTGGTACGCAAGGTCAAGAAACTGGTTCCGGCCTGGTCGATCGACGGGCACAAGTCCTTCCGCCAGGTGATGGCAGAAGGCGCGAAGGCGACGCTGCAGCCGGTCGCGATCGCCGTCAATGACGCGGCCTTCCTGCAATACACCGGCGGCACGACAGGCGTTTCCAAGGGTGCGACCCTGACGCACGCGAACCTGCTCTCGAACAAGGCACAGCTCGAACTCTGGCTCGAGACCGCATTCGCCAACAAGCAGCGTCCGGAGATGTTGACCTTCATCTGCGCGCTGCCGCTCTACCATATCTTCGCGCTGACGGTGAATTCGCTGATGGGATTGTCGTTGGGCGCCCGCAACATCCTCATCGCCAATCCGCGCGACATCCCGGCCTTCACCAAGGAACTTCAGAAGTACCCGATGCACGTGTTCCCGGGCCTCAACACCCTGTTCAATGCATTGATGAACAATGCCGACTTCCAGAAGCTCGACTTTTCGTCGCTGATCCTGGCGCTCGGCGGCGGCATGGCGGTGCAGCGCCCGGTCGCCGAACGCTGGCTGAAGCTGACCGGCATGCCGATCAGCGAAGGCTACGGCCTGTCTGAAACCTCGCCGGTGGCGACCGTCAACCGCCTCGACATGGCCGAGTTCACCGGCACGATCGGCCTGCCGCTCCCCTCCACCGAAGTGGACATCCGCGACGAGGACGGCAACAGCCTGCCGCTCGGCGAAGTCGGCGAGATCTGCATCCGTGGCCCGCAGGTCATGGCCGGATACTGGCAGCGACCGGACGAGACCGCCAAGGTCATGACGGCCGACGGTTTCTTCCGCACCGGCGACATGGGGATCATGGACGCGCGCGGCTACACCAAGATCGTCGACCGGAAGAAGGACATGATCCTCGTCTCAGGCTTCAACGTCTATCCGAACGAGGTCGAGGAAGTGGCAGCAATGATGCCCGGAGTGCTCGAATGCGCGGCCATCGGCGTTGCCGATCCGCATTCCGGCGAGGCCGTCAAGCTCTTCGTCGTCAAGAAGGATCCGGCCCTCACCGAGGCCGATGTGAAGGCACACTGCGCGGCCAATCTCACCAACTACAAGCGGCCGAAATTCGTCGAATTCCGTGCCGAACTGCCGAAGTCGAATGTCGGCAAGATCCTGCGAAAAGATCTGCGCGACTGAACCGATAGCTCCTCCCGAGCCGCGCCATCCGCTCCGGCGGATGGCGCAATTGTCTTTCGTCATATCGCCTCCTTGATTTGCCTGCAGCATTGCGAATAGTGTGCGCACCCGTTTCGGATCAGGAGCCCCCAATGGAAGTGATCGTCGAGCAACTGAAATCCACGGCGGCCGCCACCCACGCCACCGACATCCGCGCCGCATTCGCCACCGATCCGGCCCGCTTCGATCGCTACAGCGCCCGCCTCGACGACCTGCTGATGGACTACTCCAAGTCGGCGGTGAACGGCGAGATCGTCGCCCTGCTCCTCAAGCTTGCCGAAGAGGCTGGCGTCGCCAGAAAGCGCGATGCAATGTTTGCCGGCGAGGCGATCAACTTCACCGAACATCGCGCCGTCCTTCACACGGCGCTGCGCAACCGGGCCAACACGCCGGTGCTGGTCGACGGCCGCGACGTGATGCCTGATGTCAACCAGGTGCTCGCCGCAATGGGACGCTTTGCCGATGGCATCCGCTCCGGCACGATCACCGGCGCCACCGGCCGAAAGATAACCGATGTCGTCAACATCGGCATCGGCGGCTCCGATCTCGGCCCTGCCATGGCGACCCTGGCGCTCAGCCCCTTCCACGACGGCCCGCGCCTGCATTTCGTCTCCAACATCGATGGCGCCCATATCGCCGACGTGCTGAAGCCGCTTGCGGCGGAGACGACGCTGTTCATCGTCGCTTCGAAAACCTTCACCACCGTCGAAACCATGACCAATGCGGCCACCGCCCGCCGCTTCATTGCCGGAGCCCTTGGCGAGGCGGCAGTGCAGCACCATTTCGCGGCAGTCTCCACCGCGCTCGACAAGGTCGCCGCCTTCGGTATCGACCAGGAGCGGGTGTTCGGGTTCTGGGACTGGGTCGGCGGCCGCTACTCGATCTGGTCGGCAATCGGCCTGCCGCTGATGATCGCCATCGGACCTGATGATTTCGGCCGTTTCCTCGACGGCGCGCATGCGATGGACAACCATTTCCGCACCGCCCCGGCAGGCGAAAACCTGCCGATGCTGCTCGGCCTGATCGGCTATTACGAGCGCAACGTGCTTGGCTACACCTCGCGCGCCGTCATTCCCTATGACCAGCGGCTGGCACGCTTCCCTGCCTACCTGCAACAGCTCGACATGGAATCGAACGGCAAGGGCGTGACGATCGACGGCACTCCGGTCGCCGGTTCCTCCGGCCCGGTGGTCTGGGGCGAGCCCGGCACCAACGGCCAGCATGCCTTCTTCCAGCTTCTCCATCAGGGCACCGACATCATTCCGGTCGAGTTCCTGATCGCGGCAAACGGTTTCGAACCGGAGCTCCGACACCAGCATCAGCTGCTGATGGCCAACTGCCTGGCGCAGTCCGAGGCGCTAATGAAGGGTCGCACGCTCGCCGAGGCGAAGGCGCAACTGACGGCCAAGGGGATGGACGCGCGCGAGGCCGACATCATCGCTCCGCACCGTGTATTCACCGGCAACCGTCCGTCGATCACCTTCGTCTACGACCGCCTGACGCCCTATGCGCTCGGCCGACTGATCGCACTCTACGAACACCGCGTCTTCGTCGAAGGCGTGCTCTTCCGCATCAATTCCTTCGACCAGTGGGGTGTCGAACTCGGCAAGGAACTGGCGACCGGCCTGCTGCCTGTCATCGAGGGCAAGCAGAGCGCCGAGGGCCATGATGCCTCGACCCGCGGGCTTGTCGCGGCGCTTGCAAAGCTGGAAGAATAGCGTGATGGGGCACCAGCCCCGTCAGAAGGCCCTCGTGTGCTTCAAAGCCCGATTTCGTGAGCCCAGGGAGGGTTGGCGCCGGCACGCGAGACGGTAACGGCGGCTGCCTTGGCGCCAAGCGCCAACGCATCGCGGACCGCCTGTTCGCCGAGCGAGGCGACCTGCGTCTTGGTCAGCAGATTGCTGCGCTTCAGCGAGGCCAGGATACCGGCGTCGAAGGTATCGCCGGCACCGATCGTATCGACCACGGCGACCCGTTCGCTCGGCACCGTTACCTTGAGGTTGCGGGTGTAGCCGGTCGCGCCCTCAGCGCCCCGGGTGATCACCACCAGGCCGGCATCGGCGTGCTTCAGCCAGTGATCGGCGAGCGTATCCTGGTCGCCCTCCAAGCCGAACCAGGCCAGGTCCTCGTCGGAAAACTTGATGATATCCGACATCGCCGCCATGCGGCGGATGCGGCCCATATGGGCCTCCTTGTCCTTGATGAAGCCGGGGCGGATATTCGGATCGAGCGAGATCACGCGCCGCTCGTGCTCGC
This sequence comes from Pseudomonadota bacterium, assembly GCA_023399465.1. Classification (GTDB taxonomy): domain Bacteria; phylum Pseudomonadota; class Alphaproteobacteria; order Rhizobiales; family Rhizobiaceae; genus Ferirhizobium. Next base: position 27,990 of record JAEWPB010000062.1, on the reverse strand, counting down.
GGGCCATCAACGCCTCGTAGGTCGCGCCGCAGGGCTCCGGGATCAGGCTGATGGCGCCGAAATGCAGCGCCTCGCAATCGTCGCCGAGCACCGGGAGATCGTCGACCGTGATCATCCGCCCCGCTGTATTCTCGTCGTAGAAGGCATAGCTCGCCTGCCCGTTGTTCAGCTTGACGAGGGCGATGGTGGTCGGCCGGGAAAGGATGGCGCAAGGACTGTAGTCGACATTGCTTGCGGCAAGCGCTTCGCGCAGGATGTCACCGAGCATGTCATCCGACAGGCCGGTGAAGAACGACGTCGGCACGCCGAGACGGCCAAGGGCGATGGCGGTGTTGAAGATGGCGCCGCCGGCATAAGGGGCAAAGGCCCGCTCGCCAAGCGTCGTCTCGCGCGGCAACATGTCGATCAACGCTTCGCCACAGCACAAAATCATTCCCGCCTCCCGCAGAAATGCCCCGCTGCCGCGGGGCTATTCAATCGATTTAGGTGATCCGGCGGCAAAAAGCCAGCGTCACTTTTGCAGAAGTTCGCCAACGCCGCCATTGCGCGCGGACCAGGCAAGCGGCTGATCAAGGAAATCCTCGACATCCGCGAGGGTCTTGTCATCGAAAAGCTTGTCGGCCTTGGCGGCCGCCAGCACGTCGCGCCAGGTGGCGATGTGGTGAAGCCGCACCTTGCCATCGGCAAAGCGCTGTTCCGCCTCGGGGAAGATGCCGTAGTAGAACAGGGCGATGCCATGATCGACGACGCCGCCGGCGGCGCGGATCGCATCGATGAACTTGAACATGCTGCCGCCGGCCGTGGTCAGATCCTCGATGACGAGGACGCGCGCTCCCTCGGGCATGTGGCCCTCGATCTGGGCATTGCGGCCATGGCCCTTCGGCGCCTTGCGGACGTAGATCATCGGCAGGCCGAGGCGTTCGGCCAGGAAGGCGGCAAAGGGAATGCCCGCCGTTTCACCGCCGGCGACGACGTCGAACTGCTCGAAGCCGGCATCACGCAGGACGGTGCTGACGGCAAAATCCATGACGGCTGAGCGGATGCGCGGATAGGAAATCAGCTTGCGGCAATCGATATAGACGGGGCTCATCATTCCCGACGAAAGCTTGTAGGGCTTGTCGGCGCTGAAATGCACCGCCTTGATTTCCCAGAGCATGCGGGCCACCAGCTCGGCCATCACGGCACGGTCGGGAAATGTCGTCTGGATCATCGTTGTCGCTCCTTCGGTTCCTGCGGCTTGCACGCGGCAATAGCAGCAAGCACCAAAGGTTTCCAGAAGGCAATTCCCGAATTCCGTGCGCGTTGGCCGGCAGAGGCACGGACCCCGCCACCTTTACCTATGCGAAGCCCACGGGACCAGCCAGCGCTCGACAAGGCGGGCCGCCAGTTCGAGCACGAAGGCGATCGCGGCGATGACGACGATGCCGGCGATGACGATATCGGTCACCAGAAACTGCGCCGCCGACTGGATCATGAAGCCGAGGCCCCTTGTCGCCGCCACCAGTTCCGCTGCCACCAGCGTCGACCACCCTGCCCCGAGCGCAATCCGCATTCCCGTCAGAATCGACGGCATGGCGCTTGGAAGTATGACGTGCTGGAGCAACTGCCGGCGGGTCGCGCCGAACGAACGGGCTGCATTGAGGTGATCGGGGGCGACCGCCTTCACGCCGGCCGCGGTCGACAGGATGATTGGCGGCAACATCGCCAGCGCGATGACGACGATCTTCGACGCCTCACCGATCCCGACCCAGATGATGATGAGCGGCAGATAGGCGAGCGGCGGCAGCGGGCGCAGGAATTCGACGATCGGATCGAGGATCCCCTTGCCGAGCCGGCTGGCGCCAAGTGCAAGCCCGGCCGGAATTCCGATCGCCAGAGATGCGATCAGGGCGCCAAAGATGCGATAGAGGCTGGCGACCGTGTGCTGTGCAAGCGTGGCATCGACGAAGCCGGTGGTCGCCAGGTTGACGATCGCCTGCAGCACAGTCTGCGGCGAGGGAAGGAACAGCGCCGGCACCAGTTTGAGCGCCGCAGCCCCCGCCCACACTCCGAGCAGCACAGTCACCGTGATCACCGATATGGCCAGCACCGAAACCGGGACCGGCCTTTTGTTCCTGGCGGGAGCGCGCGGTTCCACGAGCTCCTCCCGGGTGGTCTGCAGCGGCAATGTCATGCGGCTTCCTCCTCCTCCTGCCCGGCCTCGATCAGCGCCGTCAGGTGATCATGCATGTGACGGAAGCTGGCGGACGCCTTGATCTCGGCCATGCCTGTGCCGGAAAGATAGGCCAGCCCGAAATTCACCCGGATGTCGGCCTCGATCCGTCCGGGATTGGGAGCAAGCACAACAATACGCGTTGCCAGCAGCAACGCCTCGTCGATGCTATGGGTGATCAACAAAGCACCGGCGCCGCTTTCCGAACAGACGCGCAGCAACAGCCCCTGCATGCGGGCCCGGGTCAGCGCATCGAGAGCGCCGAGCGGCTCGTCCATCAGCAGAAAATCCGGTTCGGCGGCCAATGCCCGGGCGATGCCGACACGCTGGCGCATGCCTCCGGACAATTCCCAGATCTTTTTTCTTCCAGCATTTTCGAGCCCGACCATGTTCAGCAGCTGATGTGCCCGCATGTGGCGGGCGCGCAGCTCCTCGCCGCGAAGCTTCAGGGGGAAGGCGACGTTCTCAAGCGCGTCGAGCCAGGGGTACAGCGCATCGTCCTGGAAGACGACCGCCCTGTCTGCCCCGGGACCGGCAATCGTTCGCCCATCAACGGAGATCCGGCCGTCCGTCGGCTCCAGAAATCCGGCCACAAGATTGAGCAGGCTGGTCTTTCCGGATCCGGAACGGCCGATGACCACGACGAACTCGTCGTTTCCCATATGGAGGTTGAGGCGATCGAGCACGGGCACACCCGCGGATCCGCGGGCATCGGGATAGTCCAGCGTTACGTTGTGCAGTGATAGGACGCTCATCGTCGTCGCCACCTTTCCGGTCTCCGGTCGAAGAAGCGGCGCCGGCGGAATGCCGGCACCGCCGCTCGCGCCGCTAGAACGAGAGCTTCGCAGCATCGGTGACGAAGCGCGTCGTGACGTAAGGCGCGTAATCCGGCAGGGCGGCCGGGATCTTGCCCTGTTCAAGGAGGAAAGCCGATGTCGCGGCGATCGCTTGCGCAGTACCGCCGCCGAGCAGATCCTGGCCGGCCTGCTCGTCGAGCTTCGGGAAGTAGTAGCCCTTCAGCAGCGTCGGGACGTCTTCGGCCTTCGCGCCCGTCAACCTGGCGATCTTCGCCGCTTCCGCGGAAGTGGCATTCCAGCTCTCCGGATTAGCGCGATAGGCGGCATAGGCGTCGCCGGTCACCTTGACGAAGCCGGTAACCACGTCGGGGTGCTCTTCCGCGAACTTCTTGCTGACGATCCAGGCGTCGAATGTCGGGCCACCCCACTTGGCGACATCCGCCGAGGTCGCGAGCACCGTGCCGTTCTTTTTGAGTTCGGACAGAACCGGATCCCAGACATAGGCGCCGTCGATGTCGCCACGCTGCCAGGCGGCGGCGATTTCCGGCGGACGCAGATTGAGGATCTCGACCGTTTTCGGGTCGATCTTCCAGTTCTTCAGCGCCGTCAGCAGGCTGTAGTGCGCCGTCGAGACGAAGGGCGTGGCGATCTTCTTGCCCGCGAGCTCTTCCGGCTTGGCGATCCCCTTGACGGCGAGGGCCTCGGCTTCGCTGATCAGGCCGACGACATAGATCGTTTCGATCGGCAGTTCGCGGCTCGCGGCGGCGGCCAGCGGCGACGAACCGACATAGCCGATATCGAGCGAACCGGACGCGATCGCCGCGATGACGTCGGCGCCGCCATCGAATTTCTGCCAGTTGATCTTGGCGCCGGTTACCTTCTCATAAGTGCCGTCGGCCTGCGGCACGCGTGCCGGCTCGACGATCGGCTGATAGCCGATATTGACGTTGACGTCGGCCGCGTCGGCGCGATGAGCGTGCGACGTGGCAAGAACTACCGCGAATGCGGCTGTGGCGAACAGATGGCGCCGGGTGATGTTCATTTTCCTCTCCTGACCTGATGTGACGCGCCCGTAAACGCGTTCGGCTCTCAACTGCACTATAATTATATTTTTTATAGTTTTTATAGAGATAAAAAATTCCGGGATTGCACGGTCCCGGATCATCGCATTCCAAATTCGCAGAAAGGTGGAGAGTTTTCGGCCAAAATATAAACGGGCAATCGCCGTGATCCCTGCGCTATCGCGGGCTTCGCATTGGTGGAACACGAGGAGACTGCCGGAGCCCATGGCCCCGGCTTCAGGAATTCACGCAGTCACGCAGTCAGGCGGTCAGGCAGGCTGCGGGCCAAAGCGGTTGGCGCTGTTCGAGCCTTCGGTCGCACCCCAGACGATCAGGACGATGGCGCCGAGGATCGGGATCAGGGCGATGAGGATCCACCATCCGGAGCGATCGACATCATGCAGGCGCCGGACACCGACAGCGAGCCCGGGTACGAGCAGGGCAATGGTTGCCAGCAGCGTCATGACATCGCCGCCGAAGATGATGCTGTCGATGAACATGGCGGCGAGGCTGACGATGAAGTTGAACAGCACGAACCACCAGAATTCAGAGCGTCGTGCCCGACCGGTGAAATCGGCATACTTGGTTAGGACGGCCGAAACGGCTTCCGTGAAGGTCATTGTTTCCCCTAAAAAAACGAAGCCGCCAGGCAAGCCTGGCGGCCGCGCCAAACCGGCGCTGATAGGACTTTCGAACAAGCAGGGGAAAGATAGCTCGTCCGTTAGGCCTTCGCCCCCTCCCAATAGAGGGGGAACATCGGATCGAAGACAGTTACCGGCCCGGCCCCGGTTTCCACCTTTGCCGGATAGGTCACCGGCTGCTCGCGCTTCACCAGGGTTATGCGCTCCTCGTTCGGGGCAAGACCATACCATGCCGGGCCATTGAGCGATGCGAAGGCCTCGAGGCGATCGAGCGCGCCCTCCTCCTCGAACACATGGGCAAGGCAGCTCATGGTATTGATCGAGGTGTAGATGCCGGCGCAACCGCAGGCGCATTCCTTCAGCGGATCGACATGTGGCGCGGAATCGGTACCGAGGAAGAAACGGCTGTCGCCGGAGGTCGCCGCCGCGCGCAGTGCCAGGCGGTGGTCCTCACGCTTTGCGACCGGCAGGCAGTAGTAATGCGGCTTGATGCCGCCGACGAGGATGGCATTGCGGTTGATGATCAGGTGATGGGTGGTGATCGATCCGGCGAGATTGGCCTTCGAAGCCTTGATGTAGTCGACGCCATCGCGGGTGGTGACGTGCTCCATGGTGATCTTCAGTTCCGGCAGGCGCTTGCGCAGCGGTTCCAGCACCGTTTCGATGAACACCGCCTCGCGGTCGAAGATATCCACCTCGGGCGTCGTCACTTCACCATGGACGCAAAGCGGCAAGCCGATCTTCGCCATGCGCTCGAGCACGCCCATGGCCTTGTCGATGTCGCGCACGCCGCCGTGGGAATTGGTGGTGGCGCCGGCAGGATAGAGCTTCACCGCTGTGATCAGCCCGCTCTTCCGGCCCTCCTCGACATCATCAGGGCTCGTATCTTCCGTGAGGTAGAGGGTCATCAGCGGCTCGAAGCGATCGCCTTTCGGGATCGCGGCCAGAATGCGGTCGCGATAGGCGCGCGCATCGGCAGTGGTGACCACCGGCGGAACAAGGTTCGGCATGATGATGGCGCGGGCAAAATTGCGGCTGGTATCGCCGATCACGCCTTCGAGCATCGCGCCGTCGCGCAGGTGCAGGTGCCAGTCGTCAGGGCGGCGGATGGTGAGGGTTTGCATGGGCGGCAACTCCGGCGGCTCGTTGAGAAAGCTGTGCCGCCGGCATTATCACCCCTGCCACTGTCCTGGCAAACGAATTGCCGTGCCGCCTCAGGGCGCCTCGCCGAACTGGTTGGCACCCGGCGTGCCCGGACTTGCGTACCAGTAGATCAGCAGCACCCATCCGATCAGCGGGATCAGGCCGACCAGGATCCACCATCCGGAGCGATCGATGTCGTGCAGGCGCCGCACCGCCACGCCGAGCCCCGGCAGAAGAACGGCAAGCGCGTAGATATAGCTCAGGAGATCCATCCCGAATATCGCTTGGCTGACGAAACCGACGATCGTCGACGCGATGACGTTGAAGAGCGCGAACCACCAGAATTCGGGGCGCGCGGCGCGCCCGTTGAAGTCGGCATATTTCGAAAAGACGGTCGTTACGGCTTCCATGAAATTCATGCGGGTCCCCCTCGGGCCGATCGGCCAAGCTATAATGCTCGGGAGCCTGCAACGATTCGCGCAGCGACGCAATGTGACGGGCAAGGCACCGGTCAGACGATTTCCAGCGTCACGTCGGCACGGCGACGGTTTTCGAGGATGAACCGTCCGTTCGGCAGGTCGTTCTCATAGACTTTCGCCCGCGCCGCTTCCTCGCTCAGCTGGTAGCCGCGCCAGCGCGCCCAAAGGCGTTCCTCCAGCACCGGGATCGGGGGGGCGAGCATGATCGCAAAATCGAACAGGTCTTCCAGTTCCGCCCACTTACCCTGGTTCAGCAGCAGGTAGTTTCCTTCGGCGATGATGAAGCGATGGTCAGGCGAGACCACCCGCGCCGATGCAATGGCGATTTCCCGCGACCGGTCGAAGACCGGAACCAGAACTTCCTGATCGGCGCGTTTGATGGCATGGACGATGTCGAGGAAGCCGCGGACGTCGAAGGTTTCCGGCGTGCCCTTGCGGGCAAGCAGCCCTCGATCGATGAGGATGGCATTGTCCATGTGGAAGCCGTCCATCGGCAGCACTTCCGCAGTTTCGCCAAGAGTGCGCAGCGTCTCCGCCAACCGGTCGGCCAGCGTCGATTTGCCCGCCCCCGGCGGACCGGCAACGGCGACGACGAACCGCCCCGCCCCATCCGCGCGATCGATGATCGTCTTCGCCATCCCCTCAAGCGTCGGTGTCATGCCGCGATTGCCTCATGTGGTGCTTCCTTGGCCCCGGTCATGAAGGCCACGGCGTCCGACATCGTATACTCTCTCGGATTGATGACGCAAAGCCGCCGCCCGAGACGATGGATGTGGATGCGGTCGGCAACCTCGAACACATGCGGCATGTTGTGCGAGATCAGCACGATCGGGATGCCGCGCGAGCGGACGTCAAGGATGAGCTCGAGCACCCGGCGGCTTTCCTTGACACCGAGTGCGGCGGTTGGCTCATCGAGGATGATGACCTTCGATCCGAAGGCGGCGGCACGCGCGACCGCCACGCCCTGGCGCTGGCCACCGGACAGGGTTTCCACCGCCTGGTTGATGTTCTGGATCGTCATCAGACCGAGTTCGTTCAGCTTGGCGCGTGCCGTCTTTTCCATCACCGCCCGGTCGAGCATGCGGAAAACCTTGCCCATGACCCCCGGCTTGCGGATTTCACGCCCCAGGAACATGTTGTCGGCGATCGACAGTGCCGGCGACAGCGCGAGGTTCTGGTAGACAGTCTCGATACCGGCGTCGCGCGCTTCCATCGGCGAGCGGAAGTGCACCGGCTTTCCTTCGAGCCTGATCTCGCCTTCGTCGGGCACGAGAGCGCCGGAGATCGCCTTGATCATCGACGACTTGCCGGCGCCGTTGTCACCGATGACGGCGAGGATTTCTCCCGGATAGAGATCGAAATCGGCATGGTCGAGTGCGGTAACGCGTCCGTAGCGCTTGACGATGCCGCGTGCGGAGAGAAGCGGTTCCTGAGCCATCATGCTGCTACCTTTCTGATCCACTGGTCGATTGCGACGGCGGAGATGATCAGCACGCCGATCAAGAGATAGGTCCATTGCGGATCGGTGCCGAGCAGGCGCAGGCCGAGCGAAAACACGCCGACAATCAGCGCGCCGAACAGCATGCCGAGGATGGAACCGCGACCGCCGAACAGCGAGATGCCACCGATCACCACCGCGGTAATGGATTCGATGTTGGCGAACTGGCCAGCGGTCGGCGATACCGAGCCGATGCGGCCGATCAGTGCCCAGCCGGCAAGTGCGCAGATCAGCCCGGAAATCGTATAGACGCTGATCAGCATGCGCTTGACGTTTACGCCGGAAAGCTCCGCCGCGTCGGGATCGTCGCCGACGGCATAAACATGCCGCCCCCAGGCGGTGTGGTTGAGTATGTACCACAGCACCAGTACCAGCAGCACCATGGCGATGACGCCGTAGGTGAAGACGGCATTGCCGATGCGGATGTTGTTTCCGAAGAACTGCAGGATCGGCGCATGATTGGCGATGTCCTGGCCGCGGATCGTCTCATTGGCGGAGTAAAGGAAGTTCGACGCCAGGATGATCTGCCACATGCCGAGCGTGACGATGAATGGCGGCAACCTGACACGTGCGACCAGGAAACCGTTGATGAACCCGCACAGCGAACCGACGGCGAGGCCGCAGACAATGGCAATCTCCGGCGGCAGGCCGTAGCGGAACGTGAACTGCCCCATCACGACCGAGGAGAGCACCATGATCGCCCCGACCGAGAGGTCGATGCCGGCGGTCAGGATGACCAGCGTCTGGGCCGCGCCGACGATACCGACGATCGCAACCTGCTGCAGGATCAGGGTCAGGGAGAAGGCCGAGAAGAATTTCCCGCCGAGTATCGCCCCGAAGACGAGAAGCGACATGACCAGCACGATGAGCGGAACAGCCGCCGGATTGGAATGCAGGAAATGCTGGAACTTCTGTACCGGCGTCTTGTCGTGGGCATCGAAAGACGCCACCTCCTTGGAACTATCGACCAGGACCTTCTCGAACTCCTGGGATGGTTGTGCGGCTGCATTGGGCTCGCTCATTGACCTTCCTCCCGTAAGCCCCTCTCCCAAGGGCTGTGCGATGCTTCTTGGCGCGCAGCCCGCCCGACATCCCAGCGGGCTTCGGCACTCCTAGAAGCTGCGCGGTTTTTTTCTTCTTGTCAAAAAAATCAGCACTTGTGCGAAGGGCGGCCGGGGCCGCCCTTCCGTTGCAGTTTGCCTTCCGGGATCGTTCGGAATCAGCCCCAGCACTTCTCGAGGCCGGTCTTGGTGTCGATCGACTCGACGCCGGCTGCCGGCTTGTCGGTGACGAGCGCGACACCGGTATCGAAGAAGTCCTTGCCTTCGGTCGGCGCCGGCTTTTCGCCGGTGTCGGCGAACTTCTTGATCGCCTCGATGCCGAGAGCCGCCATCATCAGCGGGTACTGCTGTGAGGTGGCGCCGATGATGCCATCGGTCACGTTCTTGACCCCCGGGCAACCGCCGTCGACCGAGACGATCAGCACGTCCTTCTCGCGGCCGACCGCCTTCAGCGCTTCATAGGCGCCGGCGGCTGCGGGCTCGTTGATGGTGTGAACAACATTGATGGTCGGATCCTTCTGCAGAAGGTTTTCCATGGCGGCGCGGCCGCCTTCCTCATTGCCGTTGGTCACGTCGTGACCGACGATGCGCGGATCATCCTCGTCGCCGATCTTGTTCGGATCCTTCGGATCGATGCCGAAACCGATCATGAAGCCCTGGTCGCGCATCACGTCCACCGTCGGCTGCGACGGCGTCAGGTCGAGGAATGCGACCTTGGCGTCCTTGGCGGCGTCGCCGAGCGTGGCGGCGGCCCACTGGCCGATCAGCTTGCCGGCGAGAAGATTGTCGGTGGCAAAGGTGGAATCGGCCGAGTCGATCGGCTCGAGCGGCGTGTCCAGCGCGATGACGAGGATCCCGGCATCGCGGGCCTTCTGCACCGTGGGCACGATGCCCTTGGTGTCGGATGCGGCAATCAGGATGCCCTTGGCACCGTCGGCGATGCAGGTCTCGATGGCGGCGACCTGGCTTTCACTGTCGCCATCGATCTTGCCGGCATAGGACTTCAGGTTAACGCCCAGTTCCGCGGCTTTCGCCGTGGCGCCTTCCTTCATCTTGACGAAAAAGGGATTGGTATCGGTCTTGGTGATCAGGCACGCCGAAACGTCGGCGGCCTTTGCGGGGACTGCGAAGACGACACCGAGCGCGAGCGCGCCAAGCGTGGCCGAAATGATCGATTTCTTCATTTAATCCTCCCAAGGAAATTTCGATGACCCGAAGGCCAGCTGTCATGCATGCGGCACAGATTTCCTGATGGATGGCGCTACGGCTCCTCCAAGCCTGTGCCGTCCACGGCTGGAATTAGGCACCATTCATTTCCGCCTGTCAATAAATAAATCCAATTGAATTATTAATCGAAACCTGCATACTCGATGAAAACAACAAGCATGCAGCAGGGAGGAGTAGGCCATGGTGTCAACCGACGACGCGTCTGGCACGTCTGTACCGTTGCAGATCGTCGATTCCGCAGGCGGCGCCAATCAGGTGCGCGTGCGTGCCTACAACGAGCGGCTGGTACTGTCGCTGGTGCGTCGCCACGGCAGCCAGTCCAAGGCGGAGATCACCCGGCGCACGGGCCTTTCCGCGCAGACCGTCTCGGTTATCATGCGGGCGCTGGAAAAGGACGGGTTGCTCAGCCGCGGCGAACCGGTGCGCGGCCGCGTCGGCCAGCCTTCCGTCCCCATGCACCTCAATCCCGACGCGGTGTTCTCGTTCGGCGTCAAGATCGGCCGCCGCAGCGCCGACCTGGTGCTGATGGATTTCGTCGGCAATATCCGGCTGCAGCTTCATCGGACCTATGCCTATCCGCTTCCTGATAACATCCTCGACTTCGTCGTCGCCGGGCTTGCCGAACTGGAAGCGCAGATCGACCCGGTGCAGCGCGAACGGGTCGCCGGCATCGGGATCGCCACGCCATTCGAACTGTGGAACTGGGCGCCCCAGGTCGGAGCACCTGAACACGCCATGGACGTCTGGCGCAATTTCGACCTTCATGGCGAGTTGCAGGCCACCGTTCCCTATCCGGTCTACCTGCAGAACGATGCGACCAGCGCCTGCGGCGCCGAACTCGTTTTCGGCCTCGGCTCCAACTATCCGGACTTCGTCTATTTCTACATCGGCTCGTTCATCGGCGGCGGCATCGTGCTGAATTCGTCGGTGTTCACCGGCCGCACGGGCACGGCCGGCGCCATCGGGCCGCTCCCCGTCCGCGACAAGATGGGTGATACCCGGCAGCTTCTCGAGATCGCCTCGATCTTCGTTCTCGAGAACCTGCTGAAGGAAAACGGCATCGATCCGAAGCCGTTGTGGTACTCGGCAAACGAATGGATGGATTTCGGCGCGCCGCTCGAAACCTGGATCCAGGACGCGGCCGGAGCGCTCGCCCAGGCAATCGTTGCCGCTGCCTCGATCATCGACTTCTCGGCGGCCGTGATCGATGGCGGTTTTCCGCCGCAGGTGCGCGCCCGCCTGGTCAGCGCCACGCTGGTCGCGCTCGGCAGGATGGATCTTCAAGGGGTCGTCATGCCCGACATTCTGGAAGGCATGGTCGGCGCCCAGGCCCGGGCCATCGGTGGCGCGAGCCTGCCGATTTTCGCCCGCTACCTGATTGATCAGAACGTGCTGTTCAAGGACATCGGCAACGCTGAGGACAGCTGATCCGCTGCTGGCCCGGACCTGGTTTCCGCAAGCGATCACCATGGCCTTGCAGCAATATCATACCGCGCAGGGGCGTCATCTACCCCCATTGATCGAGGCCGCTCCGACCATCCCTCTCCTTCCGGCCCTGGCTATTGCCAGCCGCGCCCTAGTCGGCGAACATCATGCTCGCAGATGATCCTGTTCCGTTCGAAGGAAGGGCATTGCATGAAACCTGTCACGACAACACGCCGGAATTTTGCGCCATCGAAGGCCGCCATGAACCTCGGCCCGATCCTCGGCCAGGCAACACAGGGCCACGGCTATCGGTAGACCTGCGCCATGGTTTTCCGGCCACCTTTCATTCGGCCTGTCCAGTGGGGGATTGCCGCGACACTGCTGGCTGCCCTCACCCTGCTGCTCATTCCGCAATGGATGCTCGAGCGGCCGAGGGAACTGTTCTTCGATGCGTTGACGCAATGGGGACCGCACCCGATTTCCAGTGATATCGTCGTCATCGACATCGACCGTGAGAGCCAGGAAGCGTTAGCCGGCGGCTGGCACCGCCCGCAGACCACGGAACTCGTCCGGCGCCTTGTCGATACCGATCCAGCGGTGATTGCCTTCGACCTGGTGTTCAGCGGCAATTGCGATCCCACGCTTCTCGAGAACCAGTCGCTCGCCTCGGTACTGGACGACACGCCCACAGTCCTGGGCTTCCTGATCGGCGAAGATGGCGGCACGCCGCCGCAGCCGAAGCCGCCGCTTGCGATCCTGCATCCGTTCCAGCCACCGGCAAACTGGCTCATTGACGGAGCGGAGGGTGCCTGCCCGATCTTCGAAACCCGCGCCACCTCCACGGCGGCCACCTTTCTGCTCGGCGACGATGATGCCCGTACCCGCCGTGTCGAGGCTTACGCCATCCTCGGCAACGATGCCTATCCAGCACTGGCGATCGAGGCGGTGCGGCTCGGACTGAAAGTGAGCACGCCCATCCTCGGCGGCACGCCGCTCCGCCTTCGCCTCGGCACGCTGACCGTCAATCTCGAGGAAAACGGCGAAATCCGCTTTATCGCCAGCGATGCCGGTGCCATAGCCGATCGCACGATTTCGGCGGGCGACATCCTTGCCGGAAAGGTGCCCCCCGAACGGCTGACGGGCAAGATCCTGTTCATCGGCAGCAGCAATCCGGCGACCGGGGGCAGCCTGCGCCCGAGCGCCTCCATGCCGCTCGAACCCTCGGTGCAGATCCACGCCGATTTCGCCAACGGACTGATGACCAGCTCCAATCCCCTTCGGCCCGCCCGCATCATCCCCTTCGAAGCGATCTACGTGCTGCTAGCGGGGATCGCGATCTCGCTTGCCGCACCGCAGATGAAACCGGTGGCAACGGCGCTTTTCGGTATCGCCACAATCGCGGCAACGCTGTTCGGCGCCTACCTGATCTACGCCACCACCGCGGTTCTCACCGACGGTTTCTCCGTAGCCCTTGCACTTGTCTTCGTGCTTCTGGTCGCTAGCACAGCACAATTCGCCGAGGTACGCAGGACAGAAGCCCTCGCACGCCGCCACTTCGCACAATTCTTGCCGCAAGCCGTCGTCGACCGCTATCTCGATACGCCGAACCTGGAAAAGCTCGCGGGAGAGGAGCGGCTGGTGACCGCGATGACCACCGACATCGAGAGCTTTTCCGCGCTCACCCGGACGACGAGCCGTCGCGACCTCATCGACATGCTCGATGCCTATTTGGCCGAGGTCACGTCCGCGATCCATCGCCATGGCGGCATGGTCGACAAGATCGTCGGCGACGGAGTCTATGCGTTGTTCAACGCCCCGGGCGACCTTGAGGGCCACGTCACGCGCGCCATCGAATGCGCCCAGGCGATCGTGCGGATCAGCGAAGGCCTGCGTCATCGCCACCCCTTCCTCGACAGCGCCTTCGGCCGGACCCGCATCGGCATCGAAACCGGACCGGTTCTGCTCGGCGAGGCCGGACGCGGCGACAAGCTCGACTACGCCGCCTATGGCGATGCCATCAACATTGCCGCGCGGCTACTGGAAGTGAACAAGCTTCTCGGCACGAGCATCTGCATCGGTCCGCAGGCCGGCCGTGCAGCCGCCATGCCGTTGCACCGGCTCGGAGCGCACGAAATCCGTGGCTATGGCCGGCTCGAACTTTTCACTCCGCTCCCGAACGGCAATGGCGGCCGACGCTAGGGGCGGACGCTGGCACAGCTTCGCGAATGCGAGCGGCACCAACGCTCCCAACGGGTACTGCCCAAGTTGTCAATCGCAAAAATTGTTCCTCGCGAACCATGTTACGACTCGCACGTTCTTTAGAACATGGTAATATCTCGTCCCAAGCAGATCCCGGAGGAAGTCATGTATGCTTCACTGGTTCTCCGTACTGCCGACTTCAGATTTCAGGTATACAAATTGGCAGGGCTGATTGCCCTGATCGGCACTGTTTTGGCACCCATGGCGTTTGCCGCAGCCCCCCGTCCATCGGTTGCCAACGACTGCGACCGGCTTGCCGGAAGCCGGCATGACGGCGAGCGCAACCGGAGCTTCGACCCCGTCGACGCCCGCGCCATCGACGTGGATGCGGCCATCGCCGCGTGTTCCGCAGCCTTGCACCTTTCGAACGATCCGCGCCTTGCCTTCCAGCTTGCCCGCGCAGAGGATCGCGCCGGGAATATCACCGAAGCCGTGGCGCTCTACAGTCAGGCCGCCGAGGCCGGCTATGCGATTGCCCTCGTCCATCTCGGGGTCCTTGCCGGGCGCATGGGCAATTCCGAGCAGGAGTTCCTGCATTACAAGCACGCTGCCGAAAAGGGCAACGCGCTTGGCGCCTACAATCTCGGGGTAGCCTATCGCGACGGCAACGGGACGGCGGTCAATGGCGACCTGGCGATCCGCTGGTTCACGCGCGCCTCATTGCAGGGTTACGATCTCGCCGCCTACAATCTCGGCGTCATCTATGATGAGGGCAAGATCGTGCCGGAAGACAACGCCAAGGCGATCGGCTGGTACAATATCGCCGCCGCCCGCGGCAATGTCGACGCGATGATCAATTTCGGCCTCATGCTCGAGGGCGGTGAAGGCACCCCGAGAAACATTGCTGCCGCAGCGGTGATGTATCGTGCGGCTGCGCTGAAGGGCGATGCCTTTGGCGCGCAGAAATATGACGAACTGCGCCGGGCACTGGTAAGGCGTTCACCCGCCGAGGAACCGCAGACGAGCATCGTCCAGGGCCTCGAGTTGAGAAAAGATGATAGCGGAACAGCTCCAGTCATCCACCGCAAGGCGATCTAGCCGCTTGGGCGTCCGCTATCGCTGACGCCCTCCCACGCGAAATCCGCTCCGCTCACCGCGCGGTTTTTTTCGGTGGCGGTTGTCCGCCCGGTGCCCCGACGACATCGCCGACACCGCTGCCGACGGTCGTCATGGTGTCCCCGACCGAGCCGACCGTGTTTTCCATCGACCGGCCGAAGCGCTGGAGTTGACCATCATAATTGCGTCGCGTGTTGGGATCGAAGATGGCGATCGGCGCACTGACCGCGACGCCCGCCGCGCTGCCGACGGTCTGCGCCGCACCGATGGCAACCGCTCCGAACGCATCGCCGAGCCCTACCTTGGAGTCGGTGATCGGCTGGCCGGACACCAGCCGCTGGCCGATCAGTTGCACCACCTCCGGGCTTTCGGCGAACTTCCCGTGGTTCAGCTTGTCGCCGGATTGCAGCTTGGTCAGGTCGATAACCGTGATGCCGGCATTCTCGAACTGTGTGCGGTATGGCTCCTGCGCCGGATTGACCTGGCCGAGGCGATCGACATTGCCGGAAATGCGACGCGAGAGGCCGAGCGCGCGGTCGTCCCGCGAAACGAACAGGGTGATGTTCGGCTTGGACTTTCCGATCGCAGCAATCTGGCGGCCGAACACGTCGACATCGAGGTCCGGCGAGGCAAGAATGACGTTCTGGATCTTCCGCGCAACCCGGCCATCGCGGATCGCCATCTGGCGCAGCGCCTCGACAGCCAGCCATGTCCCCATCGAATGAGCCATCACGGTCACCTCGCCAACCTTGGGATCCTTGGCGATCTCGCGAAGCAGTTCTTCGAGGGCATCGCGCGAATAGTTGGTGCTTTCCTTGTCGTAGTTGTAGTCGAAAATGCTGGCGCGAGACGGCCAGGTGAAAATCACCGGCGCGACATCGGCCCCGGAATCGTGGACAATCTGGGCAAAGCGATAGACCGCATCTTCATAGCGATTATTGAAGCCGTGGACGAACACCATCACCCGGCGGGTCTTCGGCAGGTTCTGGCCGAGCCACCGGCGGGCATCCTTGGCGGTCGGAAGCGATTGGACGCTGACCGTGGTGAAGTCCTTGTAGGGATCACCGGGGAGCCGCGAGGGCCACTGCACCTGACCAATGGTGCGATTGGCGGCGGGCGGGATCGAGACAGTGACCGAGTCCATTTTCAGGTCGCTGCCGCGTTCTCCGGAAAACAGGATCGCCCGGTCGGTATCCGGCTGGCGGGTTGTGGCGACCAGGAGATCGACTTCGGAAACACCCGCCGGCACCGCCGCATTGCTTGGCGCCATGACCCCGATCGGTCTGCCGCCGCAGCCGGCTATCGCCAGGACCGCTAGCCCGATCACCGCATTTCGGCCAATTCTCACGATTCGATCGGAGCGCCAGCGAAACTTTCGATCAACAACGGTTACCTGCAAAGATCGCTCCATACGCCACACCATCACGCAACACACCGATCATCGCGGCCACGCAATTTTCATTCAGTCAAATGCAGGGGACGTTAAAACAAAAAAAGCCGGGCCAAAAGAAGGCCCGGCATCGTTTTGCTCCTTACGGAACCGGCGTCAGGGCAGCATCGTACCCTTTTCACGTGCAGCGACGTGCCACGAAAGCGCTTCCTCGATCACATGCGGCGTGTGGCCGCCGCGCTGCAAGGCGCGCTTGTAATAGTCCGACAAGGCGTCGCGGTAATTCGGATGCACGCAGTTTGCGATGATCGCCGGCGCGCGCTCGCGCGGGGCAAGACCGCGCAAATCCGCCAGACCGACTTCGGTGATGACGATATCGACGTCATGCTCGGTGTGATCGACGTGGCTGACCATCGGCACGACGCTGGAAATCCTGCCGTCCTTGGCGATCGACTTGGTGACGAAGACCGACATATAGGCATTGCGGGCAAAATCGCCGGAACCGCCGATGCCGTTCATCATGTGGGTACCACCGACATGCGTCGAGTTGACGTTGCCGAAGATGTCGAACTCCAGCGCGGTGTTGATACAGATCAGGCCGAGGCGGCGCACCACTTCCGGATGGTTGCTGATTTCCTGCGGGCGCAGAAGTAGCCGCTGCTTGTATTCCGGCAGCTTCGGCAGCACTTCCTTGTACTTCTCGGCAGAAAGCGTAACCGACGATCCCGAGGCAAAGCTAAGCTTGCCGGCATCGAACAGGTCGAAGGTCGAATCCTGCAGAACCTCGGAATACATCTTGAGATCGTGGAACGGCGTGTCGATGAAGCCGTGCATCACCGCATTGGCAATGGTGCCGATACCGGCCTGCAGCGGCTGCAGATTGTAGCCAAGGCGGCCGAGCTTGACCTCGTTCAGCAGGAATTCCGACAGATGGCCGGCGATCGAGCGGGTGTCGTCATCCGGCGGCAGAACCGTGGAAGAACTGTCCAGCTTCTCCGTGATGACGATGGCGGCGATCTTTTCCGGCGGAATCGGAATGAACGGCAGACCGATGCGGCTTTCCGGCGCAACGATCGGAATGGGCTCACGCGTAGGCCGCTGCGTCGGGATGTAGATATCGTGCAGGCCTTCCAGCATGTCCGGCTGCGACACGTTGATCTCGACGATGACCTTCTCGGCGAGGATTGCGAAACTGGCCGAGTTGCCGACCGAAGTCGTCGGCACGACGCCACCGCTTTCGGTGATTGCCACAGCCTCGATGACCGCAATATCAACCGGCTTGATCTGCCGGGTGCGCAACATTTCCACCGTCTCGGACAGGTGCTGGTCGACGAACATCACTTCGCCGGCATTGATCGCCTTGCGTAGCGCCGGATCGGCCTGGAAGGGAATGCGCCGCGACAACACATGCGCTTCAGCCAGGGTCTTGTCGAGATCGTTGCCAAGCGAGGCTCCGGTCATCAGCGTGATTTTGAGCGGTTCGGTCTTTGCCCGCTCGGCGAGCGCCATCGGAACAGCTTTCGCCTCGCCAGCACGGGTAAATCCGCTCATCCCGACCGTCATGCCGTCCTTGATCAGTTTGGCAGCTTCCTCGGCGGATACAACCCGGTCCCACAACGAGTGGTTACGCACACGATCCCGATACATGGACCAATTCCTTTCAAACAGGCACCAATTTCACCTGCACATTCCACAAAGAACCGGCGCAGGCATAAAATTCGCGCATACATGCCCTATCAGGCCACAGCCTGAAACCTAAACGAAGGTATCAGTTCGACCCGCGACCGAAATTGACGCAGGTCAACCTGAAACCGTCCGACCAAGGGACCCCAGACCGCCGGATCGGCCCTCCTGATTGACGCTCCGCGATTCCGGCAATTATGGGGATCGTCCGGCAGCGCCGGGATATTTGGCGGATTCCGCGGCTTCGATCCGGCGAAATGGGCGCGCCAAAGCTGCAATCTGTCCGTCTCCGCGGTAAATCGACGAAATGTATGGCTCATCGAACGACGGACGACGTGTTATGATCGCCTGATGCAGTTGGAGGCCGATAGACTGGCAACACTCCTCGCATTGGACGCAAAAATGACGAAGGTGCTCGAGACCAGGGACCGGCCGGTTTCTTTGGCCAAGGCGCGTTGCCCGGCGGACAGGGAGTGAAGGCATGGACGTCTCCACCTTGCAGCCAGCCGAAAACGCGACACTCCAATCCGCTCCTGCTCGCCGCGAGAAGTTGTCCGGTGACGAAGGATCTTTGTCAAAGCCGGAGATACCTTCGACGTCCACTAATGCGACCGGTTCGACGCGCCTGCATGCCGGCTTGGGCGCAGCCCTGCCGCAGATCGCCGCCGCCCTGCTGTGGGTGCCGCAGGCCGCGGCCGTCAGCTATGCGATCGGCCGTATCGCCGATGGTGGGGGTTTTTCCGCCGCAGTCGGCCCCGCGGCCGTTTTCGTGCTTCTCGGCCTGCTGCGGGCGGGGCTCGAGGCCATCGGCAGCCGCCGCGCCTTCAGTGCCGCCCGGAGCGAATTGTCGCGCCAACGCCGGCAATCCGTTGCAGCGCTTGCCACCCGTTCACCGATCGACATCGGCCACGCACCTTCGGGCCTCGCCGCCAGCGTTCTTGCCGAACAGGCCGAGGCAATCGTTCCCTACCTCTCCCGTTTCAGGGCCGCCCGGCTGAAGGCGGTGGTCGTTCCGGGCGTGCTCCTCCTCTCGGTGCTGCCGCTCTCCTGGATCGCTGCACTCGTCCTGCTCATGGCCGCGCCGCTGATACCCATGTTCATGGCGCTGATCGGCATGAAAGCGCAGTCGGCAGCCGAGAGGCAGCTTGCCGAGACCGGCAGCATGAATGCATTTCTGCTCGACCGGTTGCGGGGGCTCGCGACCATTCGCGCCCTCGGCGCGGTCGATGTAACCGCCCGACGCCTGCGTGATGACGCGGAATCGTTGCGCGAGCGCACGATGGCAGTGCTGAAGATCGCCTTTCTCTCCTCGGCGGTGCTCGAACTCTTCGCCGCCCTCGGCGTCGCCATGACCGCGGTCTATGTCGGCTTCCATCTGCTTGGCGAGATCGGATTCGGCGCGTGGGGAGAACGCCTCTCGCTCGCGCAGGGCCTTTTCATTCTCCTTCTCGCGCCCGCATTCTTCGATCCGCTGCGCGAACTTTCCGCCGTCTGGCACGACAGGGCATCCGGAGAGGCCGCGCTGAAGGAACTGGCCGAGCTTAACGACAAGGGCGTGCCCCTTCCGGGCGGCATCGGCGTTGCAGCCGCACCGGAAGCGGAAGCGGAAACCAGAGCACCGGATATCCGGATAAGCAGGCTGACCTTCCGCCATCCGGGCTGTGCACGCCCGGCTCTGGAAGATCTCGACCTGGAAATCGCCGCTGGCGAGCACGTGGCGATACTGGGAGCAAGCGGGACCGGTAAATCCACCCTGCTGGCGCTGATTGCAGGCCTTGCAACGCCGCAGGCCGGGCGGATCAGCATCGGCGGCATCCGGCTGAACAACACGACGGTCGCAGCCCTGCGTCAGCGTATCGCCTGGATCGGCCAGCATCCGCACATCTTCTCCGGCACACTGGCCTCGAACGTCAGGCTCGGCAACCGGGCGATCGGCGCGGAGCGGATTCGCCGCTCCCTGAAGGCGACAAAGCTCGACACTGTGGCGCTGAGCCATGCCGGCGTGTTGATCGGCGAAGGCGGTGCGGGCCTTTCGGGCGGCGAGGCCCTGCGGCTGGCGCTGGCCAGGGCGGCGGCAAAACCGGGAACAGGCCTGATCCTTGCCGATGAACCGACTGCCCACCTCGACCGCCAGACCGCTGCCGAGATCACCGACGGACTGCTGCATCTGGCACGCGGCAAGACGCTGGTCGTCGCCACACACGACCCGATCCTTGCCGGACGCATGCACCGTATCGTTCGCCTGCAGGAAGAAGCCGAGGAGGTTTCGCTATGAAATCCCTGGCACGGGACCTCCGCCCGATTGTCCACCTGTTCCTTGCGGAAAGGTGGCGCCTGCTTTTGACCGGGGCGATGCTGGCGGCGATCACCACGCTCGCCGGCATGGCGCTGCTCGGGCTGTCCGGCTGGTTCATCACCGCCACCGGCATGGCCGGGCTGGTCGCCGCGACCGCGTTTTCCTTCGACGTCTTCGCCCCTTCCGCCGGGATCCGCCTCCTCGCTCTCGCCCGCACGGCGGCACGCTACGGCGAGCGCCTGACCACGCATGACGCGACGCTGCGGGTCCTTGCGGCGCTGCGCGAACGGCTGTTTCGAAGCTTTGCCGAGCCCGGCGCGGCCCGATCGCTGCTGCTGCGTCCCGCCAGGCTGCTCTTTCGCCTGACCGCCGATATCGATGCGCTGGATTCGCTCTATCTGCGCGTCCTCATCCCTGCGGCCGCGGCTGCCGGCGCTGCTGTCGCCATCAGCCTGGCGCTCGGATATTCCTCACCCCTTCTCGGTCTTGCGGCGGGCCTGTTCCTGCTTCTTTCCGGCTTCGGCATCCCGCTTGTCGCCGGCCGGCTGGCACTGGCCCCGGCGCGGCGGCGCGCCCATGCCCAGGAGGCGCTTCGTGCCCGGGTCACCGATCTGGTCGCCGGCCAGACCGAACTGATCATGTCCGGCATGCTCCCGGTGCACTGCGCTGCAATCGCGGCGGCCGACCGCAGACTTGCGGAAGCCGATGGCGCGCTGAACCGCATCGATACCGGAGTGGTCGCGAGTTTCGGTATATCCTCGACCTTGCTGATCGCCGGAACGCTGCTTGCGGTTGCCGCCCTTGCCGGGGAAAACCTCGTCAGCCCCGCGGTCGCGGCCCTTGGCGTGATGATCGCCCTGGCTGCGACGGAACCATTTGCCGGTTTGCGCCGCGGCGCGCTCGAACTCGGGCGCACGGCGCTGGCGGCCCGCCGTCTCGGGCCGAAACTCAAGCCGCCGCAGCCGCCTGCCGCAAGACCACATCCGCCGGCCGGGCTGGCGATCCGCCTCGACGCGGTGAGCGTCCACCACGAGCGCTCCTGCTATCCGGCGCTCACTGATATCTCGCTCGACGTGCGGGCGGGCGAACGCATTGCGCTTGTCGGAGCCAGCGGCGCCGGAAAGTCGGCACTGATGGCACTGGTCGCCGGCGAGATCGAGCCGTCCGAGGGCCGGGCGTCCAGCCTTCCGGCGACGCTGCTGACACAGCGCACGGAACTCTTCCAGGACAGCCTGCGTGACAACCTCAAGCTTGCCAGTCCGGACGCCGATGACAGGCAACTGCAGGCGGCCCTCGCCGCTGCCGGCCTTGCCGATGACATCGATGCCCGACCGGAGGGGCTGGACCTTCGCCTCGGCGAAGGGGGCATGGGCCTTTCCGGCGGGCAATCGCGTCGCCTGGCGCTGGCACGTCTCTTTCTCCGCGATACGCCGGTCTGGCTGCTCGACGAGCCGACCGAGGGCCTTGATGGCGAGACCGCCCGCGACGTCATCCGCCGCCTATCGGAGCGGGCGGGCGGACGCACACTCGTCATCGCCACCCATATCCGCCGTGAAGCGACGATCGCCGATCGCATCGTCATGCTCGACCGAGGGCAGGTCGTGGCGACCGCCCGACGCGGCGATAACGCGTTCGACGACATCTTGTCCCGGCTCCGGCCGGACTGAAATCCGTTTCGACTACCGGCGTCGCCGAAAGGCGCCGTCGAGACATGCTCTCAACCGTTAAACCAATGGGAGATCGTCAATGGAACTGGATATCGTGGCGCTATCGCGCATGCAGTTCGCCCTGACCGCCCTTTATCATTTCCTTTTCGTCCCGCTGACGCTCGGCCTCTCCCTGCTGCTTGCCATCATGGAAACGGTCTACGTCATGACTGGCCGCACGATCTGGCGGCAGATGACGAAGTTCTGGGGCACGCTGTTCGGGATCAACTTCGTGATGGGCGTGGCGACGGGCATCGTCATGGAGTTTCAGTTCGGCATGAACTGGAGCTACTACAGCCACTATGTCGGCGATGTCTTCGGGGCGCCGCTGGCAATCGAGGGGCTGATGGCCTTCTTCCTCGAGGCGACTTTCGTGGGCCTCTTCTTCTTCGGCTGGGACAGGCTCTCCAAGGTCGGGCATCTGGTCGCCACCTGGGCGGTCGCGGCCGGCTCCAACTTTTCCGCCTTGTGGATCCTGATCGCCAATGGCTGGATGCAGAATCCTGCCGGCAGCGCCTTCAATCCCTATACGATGCGGATGGAGATCACCGATTTCTTCGACGTGGTGTTCAACACAGTCGCGCAGGCGAAATTCGTGCACACGGTCTCGGCAGGTTACGTGGTGGCATCGGTCTTCGTCCTCGGGGTCTCCGCCTGGTATCTGCTCAAGGGTCGTCATGTCGAACTTGCCAAGCGTTCGATGACGGTCGCCGCCTCGTTCGGCCTGGCCTCCAGCTTGTCCGTGGTCGTCCTCGGTGACGAAAGCGGCTACCTGTCGACCGAGCACCAGAAGATGAAGCTCGCCGCGATAGAGGCGATGTGGGAGACCGAACCGGCACCGGCATCCTTCACGCTCATCGGCATCCCCGACCAGCAAACGCGCGAAACCTACTTTGCGGTGCGCATTCCCTGGCTCCTGGGTTTCATCGGCACGCGCTCGCTGACCACGGAAATCCCCGGCATCGACCAACTGATCGAGCACGCCAAGGTGCGCATCCGCGATGGCATCATCGCCTACGACGCATTGCAGAAGATCCGCGAAGGCGGCGGCACCCCGGTCATAACCCCGGAACTGCGCACCGCCTTCGAGTATAACGGCCGTGATCTCGGCTACGCGCTGCTGCTGAAGCGCTACGTCGACGATCCGCGCCTGGCGACCGAAGAGCAGATCGCACTCGCGGCGGCCGACACCGTGCCGAACGTGCCGCTGCTGTTCTGGAGTTTCCGCATCATGGTCGGTCTCGGCATGTGCTTCATCGTGCTGATGATCATTTTCTTCTGGTTGTCGGCCCGCCGCCGGCTCGACCGTCATCCGGCACTGCTATGGGTGGCCGTCTTCGCCATTCCGTTCCCATGGATAGCAGCCGAGTGCGGCTGGATCGTCGCCGAGGTCGGGCGCCAGCCCTGGAGCATCGAGGGCGTGCTGCCGACTGCGGTTGCCGTCTCCAATCTCGGCGCCTCGACCGTCCTGCTGACGCTGGTCTGTTTCGCGCTGATCTACACCGTGCTGATCATCATCGAAGTGTACCTGCTTCTGAGAGCGATCCGCCATGGCCCGGAACCGGATACCGGACCGGATGCGCGGCTGATCAAGACCCACCTCATCGCAGCGGAGTAAGAGCCATGATCCTGCATGACCTCATCAGCTACGAAATACTGCGCCTGATCTGGTGGCTGCTGCTCGGCGTCCTGCTGATCGGTTTCGCCATCATGGACGGCTTCGACCTCGGCGTCGGCATGCTGCTGCCGTTCGTGGCCAAGAACGATGTCGAGCGGCGCATCGCCATCAATACCGTCGGCCCGGTCTGGGAAGGCAACCAGGTCTGGCTGATCCTTGGCGGCGGCGCGATCTTCGCTGCCTGGCCAACCCTCTACGCGGTATCCTTCTCCGGGTTCTACATCGCGATGTTCGCCATTCTTGCCGCGCTGATCCTGCGCCCGGTCGGGTTCAAGTATCGTTCCAAGCGCGAGAGCGAGCAGTGGCGCAAAAACTGGGACTGGGCACTTTTCATCGGCAGTTTCGTGCCCTCGCTGATTTTCGGCGTCGCGGTCGGCAACGTCCTGCAGGGCGTCCCGTTCCACCTCGATTCCCAGCTCAGCATCTATTACGACGGGACGTTCTTCGGACTGCTGAATCCCTACGGCCTGCTGTGCGGCCTGCTGTCGGTCGCGATGCTGGTGATGCACGGCGCCGGCTGGCTGATGCTCAAGACCGAAGGCCCGGTATTCGAACGAGCGCGCAGCTACGGCGTCATCGCCGCCCTTGTCACCATCGTGCTGTTCGCCCTTGGCGGGCTGTTTCTCTGGGCCAGCATCGATGGCTATCGCATCACCAGCACGATCAATGTGGCCGGCCCCTCCAATCCGCTGCTGAAGACCGTGGAGGTTGCCGGCGGCGACTGGTTCACCAACTACACCAAATACCAGTGGATGCTGATCGCACCGATTCTCGGCTTCCTCGGCGCCGCCTGCGCGCTGCTTGCCATGCTGCTCCGACGCGAACTCATTCCCATTCTGTGCAGCGGCGTTTCGATCTTCGGCATCATCTCGTCGGTCGGCGTCTCGATGTTTCCGTTCCTGCTGCCCTCGTCGACGGAACCAAATGCCAGCCTGACGGTGTGGGACGCCTCTTCCAGCCATGTGACATTGTTCATCATGCTGGTGGCGACCGTCATCTTCCTGCCGATGATCGCGGCCTACACCACCTGGGTCTATCACGTGCTGTGGGGCAAGGTGGAGGAAGCCGATATCACCGATCCGGACAGTCACGCCTACTGACGAAACACGCGAGGAAGACAACGATGTGGTATTTCGCCTGGCTTCTCGGATTGCCTCTCGCCGCGGCCTTCGCCGTGCTGAACGCCATGTGGTACGAACTGATGGAGGAGGACGCCCAGCGCAAGGCGGGCAAGACCGGCAAGGTCGAGTGAAATCTCTCGCTTGCAACAAAAAGCCCGGCATCGCTGCCGGGCCTGATACCGGGGATTCTGCCGTTTAGGCTTCGGCGACAGTCTGGTCGACCGTGGTGGCGCCCGGCGCATTCTTCTTGATCGATTCGATCGCGTTCAATGCGGACGCCTTCGCCTTGTAGCCTTCCGAGCTGAACATGGTCTCGCCGTTGGAGGCCTTGAAGCGGAACCGGAACTCGCCTGCCTTATCCTTGTAGACTTCGAATTTATACATTGCACAATCCCTTTTCAGTTGCACCAGGCAGAAGCCTGCTACTGTCATACGCCAATATAGCGCCCGATTCCAGTAGCTTATCCGACAGGATCTGCTGTTCAATATCGCGGGATCTTCGGCAGCAACACTGTCAACAGGCCGAGCAGCGGCAGGTAGGAGCAGACGCGGTAGACAAACTCGATGCCGTGGGAATCGGCGAAAACGCCGAGCGCCGCAGCCCCCAGCCCGCCGGCGCCGAATGCAAAGCCGAAGAATACCCCGGCGATCAACCCGACGCGGCCGGGAATGAGTTCCTGGGCGAAAACCACGATCGCCGAGAAAGCCGATGCGAAGATCAGCCCGATGACGACGCACAGCACCGCCGTCCAGAAGAGATCGGCATAGGGCAGCATCAGCGCGAAGGGAATGACGCCGAGGATCGAGAACCAGATGACGAAGCGCGCACCGTAGCGATCGCCGATCGGCCCGCCGAGGAAGGTTCCAGCGGCAGCGGCTCCGAGGAACAGGAACAGCATCAGTTGCGCATCACGTACCGAAAGCCCGAAGCGCTCGATCACATAGAAGGTGAAATAGCTGGAGATGCTGGCCATGTAGACGTTCTTGGTGGCCGTCAGCAGCACCAGGATCAGGAACGCCCAGATCACCCGATTGCCGGGCAAGGGCAGCGCCCGGCTCGGCGCTGGACGGCTCGCCATCGCCTGCCGCTGGCCCGCATACCAGTTGCCGACCCGTGCAAGGATGACCATGCCAAGAAGCGCGATTGCGGTGAACCACGCGATGCTCGACTGGCCGAACGGCAAGACGATGAAGGCGGCAAGCAAGGGGCCGATCGCCGAGCCGGCATTGCCGCCGACCTGGAACAGCGACTGCGCCAAGCCGTGCCGCCCGCCAGAAGCAAGGCGCGCTACCCGCGACGACTCCGGGTGGAAGACCGCCGATCCGAAGCCGATGAGGCTCGCCGCGACGAGCAGCAGCGGGAAGCTTCCGGCATGGGCAAGCAGCCCCAGCCCGACCATCGTGCTCGCCATGCCCACCGGCAGCGAAAACGGCATCGGCCAGCGATCCGTCACCATGCCGACTGCCGGCTGGAGCAGCGACGCCGTTACCTGGAATGTCATGGTCAGGAGACCGATCTGCACGAAATCCAGATCGTAGTTTGCCTTGAGCAGCGGGTAGAGCGAGGCGAGCAACGACTGCATGATATCGTTCAGCATGTGGCAGAAGCTGACCGCGACCAGGATTGAAAACGAAGTTTTCTCGAAACGGCTGCTGCCGGAATACGCCGTTGACACGGACTGCCCTCCCCGGCCTCGCTTCCCGCGATAGCCGCTCAAATTCGACTGATGCGGTTCGCATCCGGGTGATCCCATCCGGGCGCGATGTCTGAATGGATGCGATACGCTTTCGGTCCGGACGGACGAAACTCGAGGCATGACATATATGCGCTTTGCCGCGGAGCTATACCGCCATCGGCCAGCCGCCGTCCATCGCAATTGCGCCCATAGGATGCAATCGCCAACCCTTGTGGCGATCGGGTGACATTGCCTTCGGACAAGGCCATGAACGGAACGGGACGGGCATACCCCGATACCCTATCTTGACTGCACCGAAGGGCCGGCGCAGGCTGAGACACATGTTCACCAACCAACGGTGCCTGTAGTGCGCTTGGGCGCCTGAAAGGCACGATCAGGGGGGCGGCCATGGCCATTGAAGAGCGTGTTGCCAGTCACTACACCCACGGTTCGCTTGAGCAGGCAATCCTGGAAGCACTTCGCCGCAGCGGAAAGGATGTCGATCGGCTGCACGCCAGCGACCTGCGCGGCGTCGACGAATTCCATCTCGGCTGGCATGTCGCAACGCTCGAGCTCGTCCATGACCTGAAGATCCCCGACAGCGCCCATGTGCTCGACATCGGTTCCGGCATCGGTGGCCCGGCTCGCACCATGGTGGAAGAATGCGGATGCCGGGTCACCGGCGTCGATGTGACGGAGGAGTTTGTCGCGGTCGCCAACGCACTGACGCGTCGCTGCGGCCTCGACGATCGCGCCTCCTTCCAACGCGCCAGCGGCCTGTTGATGCCGTTCCCGGTGGGCAATTTCGATGCCGCGATACTGATTCATGTCGGCATGAACGTGAAGGACAAGGCGTCGCTCTTTGCCGAGGCGCGACGGGTAATGAAGCAAGGCGCGCCCCTTGGCGTCTACGACATCATGAAGATCTCCGACGACGAACTCCCCTATCCGCTGCCCTGGGCGCTGACGCCAGAGACAAGCTTCGTCGAAACGACCGATGCCTACCGACGCCTGCTGCGCGACGCCGGCTTCACCGTCGAGCAGGAACACGACCGCAGCGCTGTGGCCCTGAAACTCGCCGATGAGATGCGCGAAGCCATCGACAGGGACGGTCCACCGCCGCTCGGCATGCACCTCATCATGCGAGAGTCGACGGCCGAGCGCTTTGCCAACGTGATCGCCGCCCTCAGAAACGGCCTCATTGCCCCGACCCAGATGATCGCGCGTGCCGCGTGACAAGGATATCATAGTGCCTATGCTCATGCTCAAGCGCGTCTACGAACCGGCCAGCGATGACGACGGGACCCGCGTTCTCGTCGATCGTCTGTGGCCGCGCGGTCTCTCCAGGGACAAGGCCCATATCGACATCTGGCTGAAGGACATCGCGCCGAGCGATGAACTGCGCAAGCAGTTTCACGGCCATCCCGACCAGTGGGAGGCGTTCTGCTCCGCCTATGCCAGCGAACTCGCCGAGCCGCGCGCGCAGGCAGCGGTGGACGAATTACGAGAGCACCTGGCGCAAAAGCCGGTCACGCTTCTCTATGCCGCCCGGGACGAGCGCCACAACAACGCCGTGGCGTT
>JAEWPB010000190.1 GCA_023399465.1 Pseudomonadota bacterium | reverse complement strand
AGATATGAACGAAGGCGTCTGCGCCGCCGTTGTCAGGTTGAATAAAGCCGAAGCCCTTGGTGGAATTGAACCATTTAACTGTGCCAGTGGTCATGATGAACCCTTTCAAAGCATAGAATGAGGAACCGCGTGGCAGACGCCCCGCAGATGAAACCGAATATTTTTGAAAGAGAAGATCGCTTAAAACGCGGTGCCAATCGCGAAGTAGACAAAGCTCGGCAAGCAAAAGATCGATAACTGGTACATACGGGTTCCATATAGCTGAGTCAACGTTTAGTTTTCGAATTTGATCGCTTGCAGCTTCCGGATGTGTCGTCTCCGTTATCGCCCCACGGAAAGAACGCACAGGTGACGCAGCGAAGCCGAATGATGTCTGCATTGAGATGCATAACATGACGGCGTCTATGACCGACATGGTGCGCGAAGCAGTCTTTCAGTGATTGTGCTCTTCATGTGGCCAGCGGCACGTGTCGTTCGCGCAGCAACACCAGCCGGTCATCGGGCAGGGGACGCTGCAGGGCCTTGGCTTCCTCCCTCTAGCCTTCCGCTCAGCCCTCTTCGCTCGCGCCTTGCAAGGGACGTCAAAGCGCGCCTTGGCGCATCGATGCCGTTAAACCGGATCCGCTCGCCGGCAATCTCGGGGGTCTCTGTCAGTGCAACACCGCCTTGAGTTCTCGAAGCTTCCCAAGCTCGCAGGGACAAGCTTCGCACCTGTCTTTACGCAGAGTCTTCAAGCCGCAGGTTGCTTTTTCGCGCGTTTCGCCCCGGCCATTTTAATCCGCGTGTGCCGTTGTTGGCGTCTTGCAGCGCTGTTAGACTTAATTTGATCGATGCCGAGGATTAGCCGTCGCCATCCTTCTGGAGATGGCTATGGCGGCCTCTACGATACGATATGCGGTTTGCCGCGAAGCCGATCAGTCATGGACGGTCTATGACGTTTTCACAGGCGATCCGGCAAAACCTTCGAGCTGGAAATTGGTGGACCTGACGTTTGACGAGTCGAATACGTACTGCGCCATCCTTAATGCCAAAGACCTTAGCCGCAGGAAAGAGCTCGGCATCTAGATCACGGCCAGGATCACCAGTTCATGTTGTCCAGCACCACGAAAATCATAAAGCAAAAAACCCCGCTGAGAGCCAGGACGGACATCCACCAGGTAATGTTGAGAGCGTTTTTCATTCCCCAACATGCGCGTCAATCGGTGGTAAGTCGAGCGAATTCGGCAGCGTTCCTCAATTGTAGGAACTGCATGGTCGGCTCCGCGTCTCTGGAAGCCCCCCGAGTCTTTCAGCAGATGAGCTCGCGATACAGACTATGGGACCCGGGGCATTGCCAGCAGAAAATACTTCGGTGCGAAACCAAGCCCTTACCCCAGATTCAGGGCGGCGTGACCTAAAGGAAGTCCGCCGGCATTGCAAAATTAGAAATTGAGACTACATTAAGCGCATCGACCATTGCTTGTGACGTCGCTCCTGAGCCAGCTGCTCCCGACGGATTTCCTCTCAAAAAATCGACCTAATCCTGCAAGGAATCGCGGGAACTGCAACGATTGTTTCGAAAGGAAATCGTTATGAACACTGGAACCGTAAAGTGGTTCAATACGACCAAGGGCTTCGGTTTTATCCAGCCTGATGACGGCAGTTCGGACGTTTTCGTTCACATCTCCGCCGTCGAGCGCTCCGGTATACGTTCTCTGAGCGATGGCCAGAAGGTCAGCTACGAGATCGTGCAGGACCGCAAGTCGGGGAAGAGCTCCGCTGAAAATCTTCAGGCGGCCTGATCGTTTTTCCACCTCGCTGACCACGGATGTACTGGCAGCAGAGGGTGACTGACATTCTTCAGGCGCTTTGATTTGTCATTCCCACTTGCTGACCACGGATGTACTGGCAGTAGTGAAGATTGACTGTGAGAGGTCGGGTTCACACCCGGCCTTTTGTTTTTTCATTAGAGTCATGCGTAAACACCTGTATCGATCGGGGGACGTCATCGTCCTGAAATCCCGAGCGCTGAGCGTGGCGCAGCCGGAAGGCCCGGGCGAGATAGTGTCTACCCTACCGGAATTGAATGGTCTCGCCCGATACAGGGTGCGCTTTCAAAGTGAAAACTTTGAACGAAGGATTGGTCAGGATGAGATCGTGCGATCTTGGCAAGTCCAGCTGCCCGGCAGGGGGACAGTACCGGGGTGGGTATTCGGCAATCGAGCTGGATTGCGACGACCGCAGTCAGGGTCAGGGAATAGCAGCTGAGCTGCTCGATATTTTGAAGGTGTTGGAAACGACAAAGCCAATCAGGCCCTTCGGATGTTGAGCCTTGCCTCGACATGAAAGGAAAGCGAATTGCCTTCGAATGCCCCTCACATCGATTTCCGTCCGACTGACGTCGCGGTTCTTCAGAAAATGCTCAAGAAGGCTGGCTACATAACCGCCGAGCTTACACCGTTAGATGGACCGCTTTCCTTCCGCTCCCAATCCGTGCTCCGCCGATTTCTGTTGGCAACTTTACAAGTGCCAAAACAGTGACTGGGACCGATCAAACAGCGTTTCGCGACCCCCACCGGCGGTGGGCCGTGGGGCGCTATTTTGTGTAACGTCGCCACCATCCGACAAAACGCCCGACCTGCACAATCAGCCCACCAGGGCGCCACGATGATGGCAAGCAGCGCGGTTTCGCTCATGTCGGCAACAAGGCGAGGCGAGCATCGGGCAAGGGACACTGCAGGGCCTTGGCTTCCTCCCATGGCGCACCCATCCAGATTTCGACTTCCTCCGGAGTTGTAAGCAGTACCGGCATTGCCTTCGGGTGAACGGGCGCGACCACGCTGTTCGCATCGGTCGTCAGGAAAGCGAAGAGGTCGATCGTCACCACGCCTTCCCTGATTTTTCGCACGCCGGTCCATTGCGGCAGCCAGATACCGGCGAAGCACATCAGCGGCTGGTCCCGGTTCGCGGCAAACCAGGCATTCGGTGTTCGCCCGCCTTCTATCTTGTTTGCCGGATCCGGTTCGGCAAAGCGCGTAACCGGCACGACGCAGCGCTGCTCGACCCCGAGCCATCGGGTCCAGTGTCTGCTCGTCGTGTTGCGGATGTTCGTGGTGCCGCCGTCAGGCTTCATCTTCAGCAGTTCATCGAAGTCGACGGTCTTGCCCTTGGCGCGCAGCTTGTCGGCCCGCTTTGCCGCTGCCTAAAAAATGGCGGCGTCCTGCGTCTGCATGTTCTTCCCTACGTACTTCTCCCTGAGGTCTATCGGCAGTGCCTGAAGTTATCGATGAGGAAGGGGCACGGTATTGATCGATCTGTGCGGGGAAGCGCAAGCGGAAGCGCTGTTCAAACTTTCCGGCGCTCGGCCGGCGTCCACGGTACCTATCGCATCGTCAGCGTTACCCGCTTCATCTGAAGCAGCCAGGAAAGGACGAGCGTAGGAGTTTTTAGGAGGACCCGGCGCCCACGCACATGTCGTGGCGCCGGGTCTCCGATCCCTGCTGAGAAGCTAGGGAACACCAGCTCAACATTAACCCGCCCGCTTCTGTCGGCGGGTCGATGCAAGCTGGTTAGGCCCCTGCGTATGGTCGGATCGTAGCGAGAGACCTAACCGCATTTTCATCCGGCGCTGGAGAAACACACAGGGTCAATGCCGGTTCCAGCCAATACTCATTTTTATGGACACACACGATTGCCGGCTCGACCTGACCATTCCCCGAACAATAGGTGCAACAAATGGACAAGTCCGTACCTCCTGGCGCGGCGAAGGTTCTTTACGCGGCGAGGCCGCAGCTCACGCCTGTACCCGAAATCCTGACCGTCGCCGCGCCAGCCGCATCCAACCGAAGCATCGCCGCCGCGCTTGTTGCGATTGTCGGCGCCGCGGCGTGGCTGGCAAGCGTTCCGTGTTCACTATTCGGGGTGATGTGCCAATGAAACGGATCATCGAACATGTCATCCGGCTGCGCACCTGGCTAGTCAATCTCGCCTTTGCCTTGCTGATCGTCGCGCCCGAGGTGGTGCACTCGCCGGAGATCCTCGCGCGCTGATCCCGGCCGAGTATCACCGCTGGGTGCTGGCGGGGGCATTCCTGGTCAACATCTGGATGCGGCCCCGGCCGGAGACCGCCCGCAATTAGGCTGCTAGCGCCATTCGCATGCGGCTTCAGCCGGGACTAATGATCCCGGCTGGCGATATCCTCTTCAAATCGTACCCGGCGGCGGAAGTTTTTCCTCGCGTGAACTTCGGCGAAGTCAGCAAGCCGGTCCTGCGGAATATCCAATTGCTGGAAGAACGTCACCAGCCGCGAAGCAAACACTTCGGCACGTTTCGGATCGTCGGTGAACCATGGCTTGCTGGCGATGCGATGGTAGGTGCTGTGGAGGTACTCGACTTCCGAAGGATCGAGTGCGCGGTCGAAAGCAGCAGACATAAGTGCTTCCTCCCAATTGGGGCGGAAGTTGCTACCTCCCTGTCGTCGACGCCCTTAAAATTTGTCGGTGATAAAATACTATACGCCAATTTCGCGAATTAGACAACCCTAAAAACAACCCATGGACGAGGACTGTTGGCTGCCTCCCCGATGACTGGCAGTGAATTCACCGGCCTTGTCGATCACGCATCCGCGTGAGAACCGAGGAGCCGGGTGTAATTCAGGAGGAAATGCACCCCGGCGGCGGCAATTTTTCACCTCAGCCAAACGTCGCGCATCACGAGGTCTCGGAACTTTCACCCGGTGTGGGCATTCACGAGGCTAGACGCAGGAGGGTGTCATGAACATTCGAAGAATCTGGAGAGACAATGGACTGAGCATCGTGCTTGTGACGGCGACCATGGCGACAATCGCTGCCATGTCGGTGGCAGGGTGGTCGGCTTATAACCAGAACGCAGTCGCGCATCACGCCGCCACGATTGGATTTTGGGCCTATCTTGCGTCGGGTCACTTTCTGTCGGCGCTTTTCGAGAATTGGGAAAGTGAGTTTCTGCAGATGAGCGCTTACGTCTGCCTCACGGCTTTTCTGTTTCAGAAAGGATCAGCGGAATCGAGAGATCCGGAAGAACCCTCCCCAGCGGAAAGTCTGACCCGAAGAACGGAAACCGGCGTTCCCTGGCCGCTTCGGCGCGGGAAGGTCCTTCGCACTCTCTATGCCTATTCCTTGGGGATCACGCTTGCGGCGCTGTTCGTGCTCTCCTTTATCCTGCACCTGCTCTTCAGTGCCCAGGCGGCTACCACGGAGGCAGCTGAACATGCACAACCGGTCACATGGTGGTGGCATGTAGGCGATGCGCAGTTCTGGTTCGAGTCCTTCCAGAATTGGCAATCGGAGTTCCTCTCAACCATGATCCTGGTGATACTTTCCATCTTTCTGCGCTTTCGCGGTTCGCCTGAATCAAAACCGCTTGCCGCATCGAACTCACAAACCGGCGCCTGAAACGCGGAACAATTACCAAGTGCGGCCGTTAGCTCTTTATGGGTACTCCAACACCTAAGGAGATGATGATGAGCTATGATGCAAATATTAAGGAAACCCACGACCTGATTGCCAGCGACAAAGTGGTCGGAACGGATGTCTATGACGCCAATCGAAACCACGTCGGACAAGTCGAGCGACTGATTCTCGAAAAGAAAAGCGGTCGCGTTTCTTACGCCGTACTGAGCTTTGGCGGGCTATGGGGGATCGGGAGTGACTACTATCCATTGCCCTGGGCGAAGCTGACATATGATGAGAATCTTGGCGGCTTCAGGATCGATGTCACAAAGGAGCAAATCGAACGGGCTCCACACTACGCTGAGAACGCTGACGTGGATTGGTCGGCTCAGCGAGGCCGGGAAGTCTATGACTACTATGGCATCCCGCCTTACTGGATCTAGGGTGCCTCGCAATCTCGCAAGGGAGCCTATGAGTCCAGTTCATCGCGGAGGTGAAAAGGGGCGGGCCGGCTGGGTGCGAGCCGGTCCTTATAAGTTGCGAGCTAGCTAGATCCTAACGTTTCAGTCAAAACAAGGAGGTCGTCACATGTGGGGAATTATCCTTGGTGCATTTCTCATGCTTGCGGGCATCTTCGTTATGGCTCGGAGGACGCTAATTTACCGTCAATTGAGTACCGGCCCCAATCGCTGGATGCATACGGGCGATAGTCTTGAACCGCCGCGTCAGGGGCTCCGCTTTCTGGGGGCGAGGCAACATTGGGTCGGTATTGTTATGATGGCGATCGGCGCTCTTCTGATCTTCCTATCGACGATCGTCTGATAGGCTTCAAAGCCAACCCCGATTGCAGCAGGCAGCACTATGTGAAGGCTGGGTGGGGCCGGCCTACGTTGGGGGGCGGCCGGCCCGGCCGTACCAATACGGCAGCTGCTACCCACAGCAGCGCGATATTCCAGCAGCACGCTGTGTTCCGCAAGGACAGCGCGACCAAGCCTTTAGGGGATCTTTCTATTAACTGTCGGTGAACCCAACTTGCTCGAAAAGCCCAAAAGGCATGGTCGCTAGGGGCATCTCCCTGGTCAGCCGTTATCCCTCTTATCCTCGATCACTTTAACTAGGACCTTGAGTTCGACAATGTTGAGCCGATCCTTCTTAATGATCAGATCTGTTTCGTCGATCTGTTTCCCGTCTTCAATGCGGAACAACTTGAAGTTGCCGGCGTCCATTGCCGCGATGCTGTTTTCCGCCTCGTCAATCATGCGCTGCAGGTTGTTGATTATCGCATTGTAACTCTCGATCATCTCTCCCCCCTCATGATGCAACCACCGTGCCTGAGTAGAGGCGGGAGTCAAGCGGGTGAACGGGTAGTGCTGCATTTGCTACCTAGCCTGGTAGTGCACCGGCACAGCCTGCCGTGTGCTCGTTGATCGAGGATGCTTCGGAAAAGACTTGCACTCCGCGGCGGCGATCCTTCTTTCTCGGCCCCGGATCACTCCGCATGATGACCTCTTCGGGGATCATGCGCATCCCGCCCCTTCGCACGCGATCATAACGCGGTGCGCCACTTCCATCTCACCACTGGCCGGGGCAGCCTCCCGCCGCTCCCACGCGCGCCGCCGATCGCATGGGCAGAACGCCAGATCTTTCAAATTCCCCCATAACGCATTTTCAGACTCTAGGGGCGGGGCGACAACATTGGAGTCATAACGGAGAGCCTCAGAGTTCTGCTGGAAATGGCAGAAAAAGAGGGCGAGGATATGCTGATCTACCTGATCGCGATGGCGATTACCGAGGCTGAAGAAGTCGCTGCCCGGCGCGCGGCCGAGAAGCCGCAGACTTATCATTCATAGTACCTTATCGGTGATCTCCAGAGGCGGGCAATGTCTGCAGTGCCGCCGACGTCTGTGTTGGCTTGTTGCGGACGTTTCGATCCGTTCAAATTGAGGCTGCTCGGCAGTCTCCAATCAGTCACCCGTCCGCTTTCCGGTGGCAGCCAGGCCAAGGCCTACAAGCACCAGCCCGACACCTCCGGCGAACATGAGCCCGAGCGTGTCCCCGAACAGCAAGGCACTGGCACTGATGCCGAAGACCGGCTGAAGATATTGAACGCTTGCAGCGATGCGGGCGGGTACCTCCTTGAGGAGATAAAGCCAGAGAATCAGGCCGATGACGGTGACCATGACGCCCAGATAGGTGATGGCGAAAAGTGCCTCGATCGTGATCTCGACCCGCTGGTGCGCCATTTCCCATCCGGCCATCGGAGCAACGGTGATGAGGCCGACCAGCATGTTCCAGGCTGCCACCGGCTTGAGGCCATATCTCTCAGTCAGTTCCGCGCTCCAGATGTAATATGTTGCGATGCCGACGGCGGAGACAAGCATCCATGCGATACCAGAGAGCGTGGTTTTGTCCATGTCGTCTCCGGAACTGCTGCCGATGGCCACCAGCGCAATGCCAAAGAAGGCGGCAAGCAGCCCGGTCCACTGCAGCGGCGTCACCTTTTGCCGGAATCGGATGGCCGCGAGGATCACCATGAAGATCGGGATGGTCGCGGAGAGGATCGTCGCAAGCGAGGCCGATGTGTCCTGCACGCCGAAGGATTGGGCGACATTCCCGAGCGTGATCCCCATCACCCCGAGCCCTATGATGCCGGGAATGGCCCTCCTCGGCACCCGAAGCTCATGCCGTGCCAGGATCATGAAGAGCGGCACCGCCACCATGAAGCGCAGCATGGTAAAGGTCATTGGTGGAATGGTGCCCAGGCCAAGCTTGGTGATCGGAATCGAAAGGCCCCACATCAGCGCCAGCAGCAACATGGCGGCAAGGCTTTTCGACGAGAGCGAGCCCGACGGCGCAATCGCAGGCGCATGAGGGGCAGAAGGTGTGCATGACATGGTGAGAGCCTGTGGCATTGGCAAGAACTGTGTTTTCATGTCATGTCTAGCGACCGGAACGCTGGCCGGACAAACCATTTGTTCTCACAAGACGCGTGAAGACATATCATGCATGACCTCACATGATCGACCACTTGCCTCCGCTGCAGACCCTGCGTGCCTTCGAAGCGACCGGAAGGCGCATGAGCATGACGCTTGCCGCGAACGAACTTCACCTGACCCATGGGGCTGTCAGCCGGCAGATCAAGGCGCTCGAAGAGCATCTCGGCGTGCCACTCTTTCGCCGCTTGACGCGCCGGATCGAACTGACCGAGGCGGGACAACACTTCTTCAGCACCGTTACACGGATGCTTTCGGAACTGTCACGCGAGGCCGAAGAAATCCGACGCCGCAACGACAGCAAACGCCTGGTTGTCAACTGCAGCGTTTCCTTCGCCAGCAAATGGCTGACGCCGCGTCTGCATCGACTGATGGCGGATGCTCCCGATCTTGATGTTCATTTAGAGGTAACCGATGCGCAGGTTGATTTCGTGTCGGGCCATGTCGATGTCGCCTTGCGATACTGGAACGGGCAGTATCCGTTTGCCAGCGCTGAGCGCATAATGAATGAAATGGTCTCTCCCGTCTGCTCACCCGAGTATCGAAGAAAAATGGGAGGCATAAACGAGATTCAGGACCTTGCCGCATGCCAGCTAATCCATGAGATCGGTATGCCTACCACATGGGAGCGATGGTTTGCCGTGATGCAGTTGCCCTATGCCGGCATGCGCGGCCCCGGCTACAGCCACGGCAGCATGTCTATCGAGGCAGCCATACAGGGAGCGGGTGTAGCACTCGGCCGGAGCGTTCTCGTTGCCGAAGACCTTGCCGCCGGACGTCTTGTGTCGCTTTTCCCGGAATCAAGACTGGAGGTGGAGTGGGGCTACGACCTTGTCTACCGCATTGGCCATCAAGATCAGCCAAAGGTCAAGACCTTCAGGAACTGGATCGTCCGAGAGGTTCGAGAGTTTATGTCGCAATCATCCTGGCTTGCTACGGGGGCGCAATCTTTCAGCCATTGACCCCATCCTAGAGGCACGTCTCTAAAGGTCTTCGCGTCCCCTCCTGTGGCGCAGGTTTCAATTTCGTTCAGTTGACGGGTGCAACCTCGCGCATTCTATCTTTTTTCCCGGTCCGCTTTTGACAATGCCTGTGAACGGCGACGACGCACCGATAAAAAATGAGCCTTTCGTTCAAAATATCGGAACTCCTCTCACGCCTATCGGTTTTCAAATTAGGAAGCTCATTCCGAGTTTCTCGTGACTAGGAGATAAGAAGATGCCTGATCCCAAGAAACAAAACGAAAAAGCTGACGACAAAAAGCACTCGGCCTCTGAGAACAAGAGCGACGACCGCAAGTCCCAGGGCGGTACCCACGAACAGCACGTGAAGGCCGGTCAGCAGAGTCACAAGAACGACAAGTAAACAAGCCCAGGAGTTGCTCATGTGCCCGCACTGTAGGTGCGGGCATTCTAATGTGGTGCGCGGGTTTATGCGGGAAAACAGGAGGAACAGATCGTGAAAACGTCAGACACCGTCGCAAAACAGCGCCAAATCCGGGTTATCGCGACGATGATCGCGACCGCGACGATCGCGGCCGGTTCGTGAGTTCCCGCAACGATGACTACGATGACCGTCGGCTCGGGTTATCGCGACGATGATCGCGACCGCGACGATCGTGGCCGGTTCGTGAGTTCCCGCAACGATGACTACGATGACCGTCGGCGCTCGGGTTATCGCGACGAGATCGTGACCGCGATGAACGTGGCCGGTTCGTGAGTTCCCGAGACCAGGATCGCCGTGGATCATCTCGCAATGATGATGACGACGGACGCGGGTGGTACGGAGATTCACGCCGACACGCCGAGGCGGCCCGTCGAGGATGGGAGGAGCGACGCAGATAAAGCGGTATGCTAATTACTGCTGCAGATTGCGCGGCTGGTTTTACTATATCGCACGGCACGCGGACGCCGATATTCTTGAGAGTTTGCCGATTGGAACCCGCTGGGGCAGAACAGCTGAACGATAGGATCCTTCTCGAACCCTGAAGTAGCGATGACGCCACTATTTTGGGAACTCACCTGTTAGGCCGCTGTTTCTCCTTCTCTGGTCGCCCATGAGCAGGCGACGAGGGAAGTTCCTGGAACTTCGTTCAGCGCAAGGCTCCGATGAAAGGATTATGATTATGGCGGATCCCTATGTTGTTTCCCGCACTGCGGAATTGAACTATCGTGGGCATCTGCTCGCGCCGGGTTTTTATCGGGTTTGCTGGGGGGCGATCTTTGCCGGCGTGGCGGTGGCTCTTTCCATACAGGTCCTTCTCAACTTACTCGGGGTGGGCGTCGGTTTCGCCACTCTCGATCCGGCCGGGACCGGCAACCCGAACGCGGGCACCCTGTCCATGATTGGCGCGATTTGGGCGGTGGTGGCCGGTCTGGTAGCGGCGTTTGCCGGAGGCTTTGTAGCGAGCCGCATGACAGGCGGCTCGAGCCGGTCCACGGGTGGCTATCAGGGCCTCATTACATGGGCGACAACAACGCTCTTCATCGCTTATCTGTTGACGACGACTGCGGGGGCGATTGTCGGCGGCGCATTTTCCGCTCTGTCCAACGTCGTTGGCGGCGCGGCACAAACGGCGGCAGCGGTAGTGACGACCGCCACCCCGGCGATGGCCACTATCGGCGATCCCTTCCGAGCCATTGAAGGTCAGATTCGCGAAACCACGGGTGGCGCCGATCCGGAAGCGCTGCGCGCCTCGGCGGTTGATGCCGTTCGCGCCGTCGTTACGGGAGACGAGGCCTCAGCCAACGCAGCGCGCACCCGCGCGGCCGAAGCCATTGCCCGAGCGCAGAACATTCCCGTCGATCAGGCCCAGTCCCAGGTGCAGCAGTATGAACAGGCCTATCGGAAAGCCGTGGATGATGCTGAAAAGCAGGCTCTTGAAGCCGCGAACGTCGCAGCGACTGCCATTTCGACTGCCGCTATCACTGCCTTCGTGTCTCTCTTGGCGGGCGCTATAGCCGGATGGATCGGTGGTGTCCTCGGCGCCAGGAAACCGGATGAAAACCTCGAGGCTGAAAAAATCTGACCGGTGGGTTTGTGGACTGCGCCATGGCGATTGTGCCATGGCGCAATCCGAAATGTTCGTTCGGCGGCTAACTGTAATATTTTCGCGGCTGTTGCGATGCTTGTCGGAGGAAATCCTCCGTGGTCATCATGGACAATTGAACCGAAAAGCGACGAGCAAAGAGTTCCATTGCAGCCCCATACGAGCTGTCATCACCGCTATACACCGCGTCGCTCATAACTATGACCCGATAGCCGAAATCGATAGCTCCGATCACTGTCGCGAGCACGCACACGTCAGTTTCGCCACCACTGATGACAAGTGTCGACACCTCCCATGACCGCAAGGTCTGATGCAGCTTGGTTTCCAGCCACGGAGAGTAGATATGCTTGTCCAGCAGTTGCGCGGGTGGGACAAGTGCGGCGAGGGAAGGGACCAGCCGAAGTTGCTCGGCGGGCATCTGGTCACGGGTCATCATCCACCATTTTTGATAATAATCCTGCCACGCGCCAAATGCCTGGTCGGCGGAATTCGGAGGAATGAAACGGGTGAAAATAGTTCGCTCAGGATAAAAGGAGGCCAGCTCGATCACTTGCGGCAACACTTCGCGTATGGACGGCGCGTACCACGGCGTGTCCTCCCAGAAAATACGTTGCATATCAACGCAGACGTGTCTCCAGTTTCCTATTTCGCTCCACATTGTTCCACGCCTTGTCCGAAATACAGATCACAAGAGATCACGCTGTGCCTCGACACGCTCCAGGAGCGTTATGAGTTCCGGTTCATCGACAAGGAGCGCCGCGTCGGAGGGGCGGAGCCACTTTCTGAGACGTACCCGACGTTCTTTCCAGTGGGGGAAGGTTCGTTTTGCCTCCAGCGGATAGACGATGACCTTGATCGGAATAAAGCACCGCGCTGTGCGTTTCCAATAGAAGTAACTGCCAATAGGTTTTGCCGCAATTTTCCCGGTGACCCCCGCCTCCTCCATCGCTTCGATCCGCGCCGCTTTGTGATTACTCTTCCCCTTCATCCGCCACCCTTTGGGGAGGGTGAACCGGCGTGTCTGGCGAGTTGTGATCAACAGAACTTCCAGGCAGCCCTCGTCCTGGCGATAGGCAAGCGCGCCTACTTGCTTCAGGATCTTGCCTTTCTCAGCAGCGCGTTCGCGTTGAATATTCTTG
Organism: Pseudomonadota bacterium; assembly: GCA_023399465.1. GTDB lineage: Bacteria > Pseudomonadota > Alphaproteobacteria > Rhizobiales > Rhizobiaceae > Ferirhizobium. The sequence goes on along the minus strand of JAEWPB010000190.1, from coordinate 6,301 downwards.
TCGCTCATAGGACGCGTCCACCACTTAGCCGCATCTCCTGTCACCGGGTGAATGCTGGACGTTCGAGTTTGTTCCGGGCGATCCGTCGATCAGAGGGGGCTTCCAGCCCATCGTGACCTGTCCCCCTTTCTCAACTCACGACCCAGCGGGTCGGCGCTCAGCGGCGCCGCTTCTTCTTCCTCGGGCCCGGATCGTTTCGCATGAAGACCTCTTCGGGGATTACCTGCATGCCGGCCTCTTCGCACGCGGCCATGAACGCGGATCGTGCGACGTCCGGCGGATCTTTTCCCTCCAGAACAACAAGGCAGGCTTGCCGCGCAATCCGGTGCGCCTCGTACGACGAATCCGTGCGACATGGATGCGACATGCTGGCAACTGCACGCCTAGGATTCGTTTTCGCAAGGCGACTCGATATTTTGGGGGCGGCAGGTTCCCCTGACGCCGACTGGCCGCCGTTCCCTACAAGATCCAGATCCTCCAGTTTGCCGATCTGCCGAAAAACCGCTCGTCCCTTCGATCGCGCATGCCAGGTCCACACATCGAACACAGGCTGACAAAGCCGAGGCATCTATAGACCAACATCCCGGTCGAGCGCATGAACCGCACCATAAAGGAAGCGACGGTCAAGCGCTTCCACTATGAAGACCATGAAAGCTCCGAAGCCATCTTCAAAGCTTCATTGACACATATAACTGCGACCGCCGTCTCAAGACCCCTGCGGTCGAGGCTGCGCGATCTCGCCAACGAGCGACGACGCTCTGTTCATCCTGCTTCGGCGGGAGCGAGCCGTGTCAACCGCATCTACCGGCTTTATCGCGAGGAAGGCCTTTCGGTCCGTAAGCGCAAAACGAGGCGGCGTGCCGTAGGCACTCCTCCGCCCATCCTGGTGGAGGCGAAGGCCAATGCGCGGGTTTTACGCTGATAGGTTCTTGATCAGCGGCAGCTTGCGAATGGTCTTGCCGGTCGCCGCGCGCAGTGCATTGGCGACGGCTGGTCCGATCGGTGGCACGCCGGGTTCTCCAACGCCGGTGGGCGGCTCCTCCGAGGGCACGATATGCACCTCCACGCGCGGCATCTGGCCGATACGCAGTGGCGTGTAGGTGTCGTAGTTCTCCTGATCGACCACACCGCCTGTCAGCGTCAACTCCTCCTGCAGAATCGCGCCCAACCCGAAGCCGATGCCCCCCTCCATCTGTGCGCGGATCTGGTCGGGATTGATCGCCGTGCCGCAATCCACCGCGCAGACGACGCGGTCAACGGTGAAGTCGCTGCCGCCCTTGTAGGTGATCTCGACCACCTCGGCGACAAAGGTCGAGAAGCTTTCATGGAGCGCCACGCCGCGGAAGTGGCCTTCCGGCAACGGCTTGCCCCAATCTGCCTTCTCTGCCGCCAGCTTCAACACGGCGGCATGACGCGGGTGGTCTTCCAGCATCGACAGGCGGAACTCGACCTGGTCGCGATTGGCGGCGGCGGCTAGTTCGTCGATGAAGGTCTCCATCACATAGGCCGTGTGAGTGGAGCCGACTGAGCGCCACCACAGGACGGGGATCTTCACGTCGCTCGTCGTCAAGTCGACCTTGAGATTTGGGATGGCGTAGGGCAGGTCCGATGCGCCCTCGACCGAGGTAGGGTCGACGCCGTCCTTTATCATCGCCGCGAAGGGTGAACCGTTCATGATCGACTGGCCGACGATATGATCGTAGAGACCGACGATCCTGCCGTCCTTGTCCAGACCCGCCTTGATTGCGTGGACATAGGCCGGGCGGTATCGCCCGCCGCGCATGTCGTTCTCGCGCGTCCACTGTACCTTCACCGGCTTGCCGGGGCCGAGCGCGCGCGCGGTCGCGACCGCCTCGACCACGAGGTCGGCATCCGAGACCGCGCGGCGGCCGAAACTGCCGCCGGTCTTCATCACATGCAGCTTCACCTTGTCCGGCGTCGTACCGCCCACCAGGGCTGCGGCCGCCTGATAGATGTCGGGCATCTGGTGCCCACCCCAAACGTCGATGGTGCCGTCATCGTTGACGCGGGCGACCGCGTTGAGCGGTTCGATCGAGGCATGAACGAGATAGGGAAACTCATAATGTCCTTCGATCACCTTGTGCGCGCTCGCCAGCGCACCGTCGACGTCGCCATCATTGCGGGCGGTGGCGGCTCCCTGACCGTCGGCGGCCTTGTTGTATTCGGCTATGATCTCGGCAGTGCCGCGGTTCTCAGCGTTGGCCTCGTTCCACTTCACCTCGACCAGATCGCGGCCTTTCAGGGCTGTCCACATATTGGTACCGATGACGGCGATGCCGCGCGGCGTCTGGACAACGTCGACGACGCCGTCAAGCGCCTTGGCCTTGCCCGCGTTAAAGCTTTCGACTTCCGCGCCGAATTTCGGCGGGTGGATCATGACGGCGGTCACAAGACCATCCAATTTCAGATCGATCGTGTAGGCTTGGGTGCCGTTGGTCTTGTCGTGCGAGTCGTAGCGCTTGAGATCGTGCGCGCCGATCTTGGTCCACTTGTCACGCGGCTTCAGTTCCACATCGTTCGGGACCGGCATTTCAGCGGCGGCCCGCGCCAGCTCACCGAAGGTGGCGCGCTTGCCCGTGCCCGAGACGACACCGCCGGCAACCGTGATCTCGTCTGCCGGAACGTTCCAGTTCTTCGCTGCCGCCGCCACCAGCATGGTCCGCGCCGCAGCGCCTGCCTTGCGGTAGCGTTCCCATGACGAGGTCATGGAGGTGGAGCCGCCTGTGCCCTGCATGGCGCCGCCCCAGGCGAGGTTGCCGTAGAGCGCGGGGTTGCCGGCACCGCCGACCACATCGACCTGCGCCCAGTCGCCGTCGAGTTCTTCCATCACCAGCGTGGCGATGCCGAAATAGGAGCCTTGCCCCATTTCGAACTGCGAGGAATGGATGACGACCTTGTTTTCCGGTGTGATCTCGACATAGGCTTGGAACGGGTTGGCCACCGCGGCGGCGGACGCGGACTGCGCCATCGCCGGTTGGGCGGCGATGAGCCGGTAGCCGATGGCAAGTCCGGCAGCGGCCGCTGTGCCGATGAGGAATTGGCGACGCGTGGGCTGGACGGCTTCTTTCTTCATTCGGAACGGCAACATGGCTCAGGCCTCCAGACGGTGCGCGGCTTCGTGGATCGCCGCGCGAATGCGGTGATAGGTAGCGCAACGGCAGAGATTGCCGCTCATAGCCGAATTGATGTCGTCGTCGGTGGGCTTCGGCGTCTCGGTCAGAAGGGCGGTTGCCGACATGATCTGGCCGGACTGGCAGTAGCCGCATTGGGGCACGTCCATCTCAGCCCAAACGGCCTGAACCGTCTCGCCGACCTTGCCGGAAATACCTTCGATGGTGATGATCGAAGCACCTTCTATGTCGCCGACGCTTGTCTGGCACGAGCGTGTCGGCGTGCCGTCGATATGGACCGTGCAGGCTCCACACTGGGCCATGCCGCAGCCAAATTTCGTTCCCGTCAACCCGATGACGTCCCGGATCGCCCAAAGCAGCGGCATTTCGGGGTCGACGTCGAGTGTTTTCGCTTCGCCATTGAGGGTGAATGCGACCATGGCTACTCTCCTCATGTTTCCGCTTGCTATCAGGTGTCGTTAGGCTGGCGAGGAACCGATGTTATGCGAATTAGGCTGCAACGGCAAATTAGACCACGCCTGCACGCCAACAAGCGACCTGATCGTCAATCGCGAGATCGTGATGGAACGGCAGCGCAGGCAACGGAAAATGGGATCGACACCATGGTCGCCAGCGCGCTACGCCGCCAGAAGCCTTTCGAGGCGAGAGCCCGTTTCGCCAGGCTACGCTATGATGCGCACGTCGAGAACATCGACTTTCGCGCCGGTTCTTGAGCTCACTGAGCTTCGATCCTCCGAGGTAACCAGCCAAGCTTCGTTTGACGTCAATGACGATGGCTTCGGCCGTTCGGCGGTTGGCCAGCACAAGATCGGGATGGTAGTGCCGCCGCCTGCTGGCCCTTGCGCCCAGGATCCCAGACCGCCGAGTATCCGCCCTACGCAAAGAATGTCTGATTAGGGGCCGTGAGCGGACCGTCCGCTTGTGAATCGAACTCCCGGAGGAAGTCGGACACCGTCTTGAGGCACAGATCCTGGTCCTCTACTTCATCAACCCAGCCGACCTCAGCGCGTTTTCGATGACGTCATGAATTCCGTCTGCGGCAGCCATAGGTCGCGTCGGTCCGCCGCGAGTTGTCTTGGCATGTTCCGAAAAGTCGACGCGCCGCTGAAATGAAGGCGTCAATCCCCAGTTCCGTGCGATCTGAACGGTCGATGAGATACCGACGTCAAGCATATACGGTGCGCTGCGGCCGTATCCCGTCGCCACGTCGAGTGGAGTTCCGTGAGCCATGCCCGTGACGCAATGAAGTTCGATCACTTCCCGTCCGTAGTCGTCTTCCCAAATCTCACACAAATGCCGGTCATCATGTTGAGACGATGTGGGCTTCTTTTCGAGTTGGTGCACACCTCGCCATTGGTCAACGATCGCGCGGGCATTCTCCGCCACAACCGTGTTGTCCGATGTGCCGTGCCACACCGACACGGTCGGCCATGGCCCGCTATGCGCCGATGCGGAACGAAGCTTGGCGTCAAGTGTAGTCGCGGCGGGAATTCCGTGCCCGCGCATGCGGTCGAATGCTTCGGGGACCGAGTATGCCACACCATAAGGTAGGCCTGCGATGACTGCTCCGCCCGCGAAAACCTCTGGATAGGCGGCTAGGAGGGCATTCGCCATCGCACCGCCTGCCGACAGTCCCGTTACGTAAATTCGTTTGGGATCGACACCGTGGTCTGCGATCATTCGGCCGACCATCTCGATGATCGACCGAACCTCGCCTTTGCCGCGCGTGATGTCCTCGGGTTGGAACCAGTTGAAGCACAGGTTGGGATTGTTCTGACGAGACTGCTCCGGCAAGAGGACCGCGAAGCCGTAGTCTTCTGCCAATTTCGACCAGCCCGATCCGTAATCGTAGCCAGCCGCCGTCTGAGTGCATCCGTGAAGGACGACGACCAGGGCGGGTGGCTCTTCAGAGGCCTTTGGAACTTGGAACCAGCCAGCCAGACCGCCCGGATTTTTCCCGGCCTCTGCGAGTTTCGAGAGGGATGTTGTGCTGGGCGCTGTCGCTGCGAAGCGTGTCCGGTTCCGGGTGAGCCGTTCAATGGTGTCTGAGATCGATCGCATGGAAAATCCTCCTCGACGGAAGAATTCGGCCGCCTGCACGTTGAAATAATGCTGCGCTGCACAATTACAAGGATTCTGGAAGAATTGTCGGGAACCACAAACAAAGTGCTTGGTACAGTATTGGATGGAGGATGAAGAGAGCTTATCGCAGATAGCGACCACTTCTCAGCGGTTATTGCGGCTCGGACGCATCACCCACCGAAGGAACGGGCTACCGCTGGCGTTATGGAGTTGCGCGTTGCGACCTTTAATCAGAAGCGATGGGCTTTGATACTGCTCAGGCGTCCTTTGATAGCGATAAGGTACGGACAACAGTTACCATTAATGCTACTGAACCAGCACGCAGCCTCCATCTCCCACCGCCAATTTTGCGCCCCCCACCGGTAAGCTTGACTGTGGTAGCCATTCGCGCTTTGCTTGTGGCTCCAGCCGGAATCTTCGTTGACGCCAATGGATTCCGAATGTTTCAGGAAACGATCGCGAGTGTCTCACATGCAGTCATCCAACAGCGGCATCGGTATAGACTTGCAGAACCAGCACGCCCGCGCCTGGCTGGCAGCAATAGTCGACTCGTCCTATGACGCAATTGTCAGCAAAGACCTTAATGGTGTGATTACCAGCTGGAACAGGGCTGCCGAGATCCTGTTCGGTTATTCATCAAGTGAGGCTATCGGGCAAACTGTTCGAATGCTGATCCCGACCGACCGGCAAGACGAAGAGGAGCAAATCCTCGGTCGCGTGCGGCGAGGCGAGAAGGTAGATAGCTTCGAGACGGTGAGGAAACGGAAAAATGGCTCGATCGTTGAGGTCTCACTCACAATCTCGCCCATTCACGACGAGGACGGAAGTATCATTGGAGCATCGAAAATCGCTCGTGACATTACCGCCACGAGAGAAAACGAACGTCGGATTCGTCTGCTTCTACGTGAGATAAATCATCGTGTAAAAAACCAATACGCCGTCATTCTCGCGATGGTGCGCGAAACCCTGAAACATTCGGAAAGCAGCGAGCAGTTCCAACAGCAAATTCAATACCGGATTGCAGCCCTCGCCAAATCCCATGATCTCCTTGTGGAGCAGGAGTGGAA
>JAEWPB010000189.1 GCA_023399465.1 Pseudomonadota bacterium | reverse complement strand
GGGTTCGACTCCCCTAGGGCGTGCCAAAATATCGCAAAATCAATAGCTTAGAAATAAAGTGGGACAAATGTCCCGCATTGATTTCAATATGTTTTTAGTTTCGATTGTCTCACTCCGAAGCCGCGGGGACGCTCACCATCGTGAGAGAGACAGCCACCTTCCGCTGCATGATCCGAGGGTATATCCCGCCTTCCCCGCTTCCCTTGCGCCCGCACTTTCTCTAATGAAAGCGGCATGCGATCACGCGCGCATGAGGCAGAGGCATCAGCGATGGAAGACAATGATCAGATGGCCGGAGCGGGAGCCGGACCGGATGCAGCACCGGGACCGCGCCCGCGCTACCACTGGCAGAAGGACCGCTACAGCGAAACGGTCTTCGCCGGCTATGACGGCCGGCGCCAGATGGGCCGGATCGAACGGCACCATCTCGGATACTGGTTCTGGTTCATGACCTTCAACCACGCCCTCGGCCTCCAGGCAACCGCCGTGCGCGGAACCGCTGACAGCCCCCGCAACGCCGCAAGGGCCTGCGAGGATTGCTACGACGCCGTGATGGCCGGCAAATGGCCGGGGATCACGGCTTCGATGATCGAGCGCATGCTCGAGGACGAGCGCTTAATGCTTGAAAGGATGTCGACATGAGCGACGAACGCGCCACCAGGGCCGGCTCGAAACCGGAGGAACCCGTCCACACCGAGCACTATTGCCAACACCCAGGCTGCAAGCGCTGGGGCTCGTTCGGCCACGAGCGCGGCCGCGGCCAGACGGAATGGTGGTGCGGCCAGCACCGGCCGGACTGACAGGCCGGACCGAGTGCCCGGATCTGTCGGGTCGAATGACCGGGCCTTTGCAGGTGGCCATGCAATCGGGCAGGATGGACGTCGAAAGCCGGAGGCCGGAGCCGCATGAGCGAGACTGCGCTGCGCATCACCATCGTCCTGCTGTTCGCCATCATCGTGGCGACCAATCTCGGCGGGCTCGTCATCCATGCCGGACGGTTTGCCGGCTGGTGGTGAGAACGGCGGTTCCCTCTTGCCCCCGGCACCCTTGCCGCCTATCCGGTGCGCAGGAAATGCGCCATGCGCTCGAGCACGCCGGCAATGCTGACGCCGAAGGCGGTGCCGCCGATGCCGACGACGCCGAGCGCGCCCAGCCCCATCAGCTTCCATTTCCTCACGTCGTCGGTCACCGGCCGCATCTGGTCGATCTCGATGCGGGCGGTGGCGATCTCGCCTTCCTGCCGGCCGACGCGCTCGACCACCTCGTCGAGGCGGCGGTGCATCGCCGCGCGGCTGGCGTCGGACTTCTGCTCGGAGCGGCGAAAGTCCTGCTGGAGGCCCTCGACCGTGGCGATCAGTCTGCCGATCTGCTGATGCAGGCTTGCTTCCACTGCTGCCATCGCCCTGCCCTCCCGGGTGCGCTCGGTTGCTGTCAGTTGCCGTCGGTTGTCGTCACTTGTTGCGGCGCTTGCGCGAGGTTGCGCCGCAGCTGGTCATGGAACCCGGCGCAGCGGATCGCCCGGGCGTTCTGGCGGTCGAGCGCGGCGCGTTCGCGCGCCAGCGTCGAGCGCATCTCGGCGCCGGCGACGAGCGGCGCGTGCGGCTCGGTGCGGCGGCAGTCGTCGGGCAGGTCGGCAAGCGCGATCCCGGTGCCGGTCCTGCCCATCGCGCCGGCGGCATCGGCGAGGCGGGCGTCAGTTGCGGCGCAGCCAGCCGATGTCGCCAGCATCAAGACGGCAGGCGCGGCCCGCCAGATCCAGTTGCCTCTCATGGTCGGAAATCTCCCGTTCGAGCTGTTCGATGGCGTCGTGTTCGGCGGCCTCGGCAAGCGCGAGGCGTTCGCGGTAGTCGCTGATCACCCTTGCGCCGGCGTCGCGCTGGCGGCGGATCTCGGCAAGCTCGGCGGCAAGCGAAAGCTTTTCCGCCAGGCTGACATAGCCGGCACGGGCTTCGCTCGCGGCGCGCGCCGCCTCCGCCCGCACCCGGCCGACGGCAAGCTCGCCGATCACCGGAAGCACGCCGACGAGCGGCAGCTCGCGGACGAGCGGCACGCCCTCGTAGAAGCCGAGTCCGGCAAGGATGATGACGCAGGGTAGCCCGAGCGCCCGCAGAATGGCGGTGATGGCGGAGACGACGGTCATCGCCCCAGCCCCTCGAGGCAGATGCGGTTTTCCTCGCGCCTGCGGTTGACGAGGCCGGGGATCACCTTGCCGCCGGCGCGGTTCCAGGCAAGCAGCGCGTTGCAGGCGCCGGAAAGATCGCCGCCATTGGCCCGCCGGGCCATCGACGAGCCGCAGAAGGCGCCCGTGCCGATGTTGTAGCTTGCCGAGAGGAAGGCGACATAGACCTTGTCGGGCAGCGCGTCCGGCTTCTTCAGGCAGCGGCGCATGCCGGCCTCGAATTCGGCAAGCGCATCGCCGAGCATCGCCCGGCATTCCTCGACGCCGTAGCGGTCGCCCATCTTCACCCCGCGGGTCTCGCCGAAGCAGACCGTCGGAATGCCTACGACGTCGCGATAGGCGACGGTGCGCAGCCCCTCCCATGCGCCGACCAGTGCGATCGCGGCGGCGAGGACAGCCCCGCCCTTGTGCAGCCTGCTCATTCGGATATCCCCTTCTGGACGATCAGCCGCGCGATGAAGGCGGCGGCAACGACAAGGCCGGAGAGCGCGGCAAGCACCCCCGGCGCGACCGGCAGGCGCTCGCCGAACAAGGGCAGCGCCACCTCGAGGCCGGACAGCAGCCCGGCAAGCAGCATCAGCCGGACGGACCACGCGCGGCGCAGCACCGTCCGCCAGTTGGCGACGATCATGGAAATCTCCTCTATGCCGCGATCACGCGGCCTTGATGCTCTTCACCCCCGGCTGGGCGGCGTCGGCCTCGGCATAGGTCCAGGCGGCCGAGGTGGCGGGGTTCTGGTGGAACACGTGGCTGGCAGGCGCGAAGGCGCCGTCGAGCGTCCTGTCGCCGGAAAAGCCGTTCGTTGAGCCGGAACGGGCGACGAGCTGCAGCCTGTCCGGCCCGCTCGCCCCCTTTCGCGCCCGCGCCACCACGCCGACGCCGACGACGTCGTAGCCGCTGGCATAGGCGGTCGGCAGCGCCGCCTTTGCGAAGGTGCTGACCTCGTCCGCGGTATCCGACTGGATCAGGTCGGTGTCGTCGATGCCGGTCTCGTCGACGGCGGTGCTGGCGCCGCCCCAGTCGCTGACCGCGCCGGCACCGTTGACGCGGCGGTGGATGTAGGTGATCGCCCGCGTGTCCTCGTCGGCAACCATCATGGCCGACAGGGTGGCGCGGGCACTTACCATACTGGAGAACCTGGCGCTGTCGACGGTGGTCGCCGCCGTCAGCTGCGTGTCGCCCTCGAACGAGGCGACCAGCGCGCCGTCCTTGTAGAGGTCGATCACGCCGCCGCTGTCGGATATCCTGACATGCAGGGCGAAGCGCACCCTTGAGCTGCTGCCAGCGGTGCCTGCTGCCGCTGCCGCATAGGTCCAGCCGGAGCCGTTCCAGTAGGACGCCCGGAACATCGAGCCGCTTGAAGCCACCACGTTAAGGCGGAACAGGTCGGTGCCGCCGCTGGAAAGCACCAGGATCGGCGCCACCGCCGAGGGCCATGAACCGTTCTGGTAATAGCTGAAATCCACCCAGACATCGGAGGCCGCCGCGAAAGGCAACCTGAGGACCTGCGCACTATTTGTGGCAATAGCCACGCCCTCGCCCGCTTCGGCCGCCAGCTCGGCGCTGGAGGTGGATACCGACAGGCCGGAAGGCACGGACCCGGTTATGAATGCGGCAAGCGAAGTGCCGAAGGCGAGAATGGACATGGGTCCTCCTATTGCGGCTTGATGAAGATCGCCGCCGCCAGCACCGCGGCGGAAACCTGGGTATTGGCCGGGCGGATGAAGATTGCCGAGGCCAGCACCGCGACATCGACCGGATCGGCGGGAGGCGGGCCGGAGGCGGTGACGGCGGGGCCGAGCCCGAGGCGCAGGCGCAGGGCCGCCATCGCTCAGGCCACCGCCGAGGCCGCGACCGTGTGGCCGCCGTCGACCTGATACTGGTAGGGGATCCCCGCCTTCAGCCGGTGGGCGGCGCGCACGCCGCCGCTCTCCGAGGTCGAGGGCGACGGGCCGATCGCCACCCAGCAGTCGGCATCGGCGAGCAGCTCGACGGCGTTCTCGCCATTGCCGGCGACAAGCGTGCCCGTTGCCGGCAGGGTCAGCACCTCGCTTCTGGCGCCGAAGCCGCAGCCGATCGCCGCAGCCTGGGTCCCATAGACATTCGGAAAGGCGCGCATGTAGGTGACGGTCAGGGTGGCCATGATGGTCTCTCCTCTCGTGGATTTGGGGTCAAAGGGCGGTCAGGGCGGAAAGTGCGGCATCGTCCATCGCGGGATAGGCAATGAACTTGCGGAACGCCTCGTTGTCGTTGGTGTAGCCCCAGCTCTGCGAGCCGCCGATCTCGATGGTGCCGACATGCTCGAGATAGGCGCCGATCGAATAGGCGACCTCCTGGTAGTGGTCGCCGCTGGTCGAAACCGTCGAGCCGTTGACCGAGAGCGCGTGGCGCCACGTCCCGCCGCCGAGGTCGCGCGAGAAGCTGAAGGCGATGCGGTTGATGCCGAAATCGTTGGTCGGCAGGGTGTTCGAGCCGAAGGAGAGCGTCGTGCGGTTTTCCGCCCCCGGCTGCGAGGTCAGCCAGAGATATTCGGTCTCCTCGCCGATCTCGTCATGATCGCCAACGAACAGGATGGTGTCGCCGGGCAGGCCGTCGAGTTCGAACAGCAGGGTGATGCCGTCGGAAAGCCCCTCGGCGATCGCGGCAAACGCCGCCCCGGCCAGCATCGGCCGGTTGGCGCTGTCATAGCCGACCGTCATCCCGGAGGCGGAAAAGCCGGTCGGATCGGTGCCGGAGAACATCGCCGCCAGCGAGGACGGCGCGCCGCCGACCTCGTAGACTTCGGCGACGAAATCGGCATGGACGAGCGCGTCGCCATCGACGGGGACATAAGGGCCGCCAACCGCGTTCAGCACCATGGAGGAAATCGCGCCGTACATCAGGCCGTGGTCTCCGCCGCCAGCAGGCCGAACAGGTCCCACTCGTTGGTGCCGACCTTCTTCGCCGTCACCACCGCGCCCTCGACCGCTGTCCCGGCGACATAGCCTTCGACGACGTTCAGCGTTACGCCGATCCCGCCGCTGAAGGTCAGCGGCCCGGCGCCGGCCTGGCGGAAATGCAGTTCGGTATCGACGAGGAACGCCTGCGCCGCATTGGCGGGAATGGTGATGGCGCAGCCGATCGCATGCGAACAGCGGAAATAGTGCATCGCCTCGGCAACGACCGGCGTCAGCGTCGTCGCCGTCACGTTCTTCGCCAGCGTCGGCCGCTGCACCGGGCGCGGCAGGGTGAACGGGCCGAAGCTTTCGCCACCCTCGAGATGGATGGTGATGGTGTTGCCGGACTGGGTGATGTTGGCGATCTGGTTCGGCGCCGGCGGATCGCCCTCGAGATCCTCGAGCCGGCTTGCGAGATCGTGGAAATTGCCGTCGACCTCGGCGGCGGTCAGGTTCGAGCCCTTGCCGCTGCCCCAGGCGCCGGTGGTGCGATAGGTGATCATGGTGTCCTCTCATTCGTCGGCGGCGGAGCGCTCGCACAAAATCCACAAATCATCAGCGTTGGCCACAGCGGTCGCGACACCGCGAAAGGCCTTGCCCCTGTACCGCACCAGCATCCCGGAGACCGGATAAACCTTGTCGATTATCGGCGTCACCTGATGGGCGCTCATGGAGCCGAATTGCACACCGAGCCCTGGTGTCGAGGCCCAGTAGTCACCCTCCGTGCGGATCGCGTTGTACTCCATGTAGACCTTCGGAGAGGTGCCGTAGGCAAACGGCTTGTCAGGCCTTCCCGGCACATGAAGGCCACCGCCTGCGCCACCTGGCGTCAACGTCCACAGCCCATGCGGGCTCGAATGAAGCGGGAAATAGTCGTTGGTGAACACCGACACAATGTCGCTGGTGCTGGTATGCGAAAACGGTGGCAAGCCGCCATCGATCACCATGCTCGCCGCCGAAATCGCCACCCACCTGCCGGAACGGAATGCACGAACCTCGACGGGTGATGTTGCCGATTTCTGGAAATCATAGGTCTCACTGCCGGCGGTGAAGAACTGTTGAGCCCAGCCCGAAACGTATTGCTCCGCAGTTATCACCGGACGATTGCCGAGGCCGGGATCCGGCGGCGGATCAAAGACCGCGTCCCTGCTGTAGTTCACATCGATCGCAATCGAAAACGCCAGATGCGTCATCGCTCCCCACCCGACCTCGACGATCCGGCGGAACGGATCGAGGCGGACGGGATCGCCGGCCGAGCCCGGCATCAGACCGCCTCCCCGCTATCCTCGTTGCGGAAGTTGAGCCGCACGCGCCGGCCCTCCGCCGTCTGGAAGGTGATGGTCTCGATCCGCTCGACGATGACATACTGGTCCTCGTCGTCGGGGTTCTCGACCCGCACCTCGGAGATGGTGCGCTCCTGCTCGTACCAGTCGAGAACCGGCAGATCCTCCGGTTCGTCGTCGTCGGTAGGATAGCCTGGCAGGTTGATGATGGTGACGGTCGGCAGGTAGGCCTGCCCCTCCATCTGGGCGATGAAGTTGGACGCCTTGCCCCAGCGCACCTCTGCCTCGGCATCCGCGTCCTCCGGCAGCCGCCTTGCGAGCAGGCGGGCAAGAAAGCGGTCGCCGCCGTCGTCGCTGCCGCCGAAACTGTAGGTCCCGCCGAACGCCGCCATTTCACGCCGCCTCCAGGTCGATGGTCTTCGGCAGCGCCAGGCGGCTGACCGTGATGTCGTAGACCGTCTCGAACGGCCCCTTGGCGATCGGCTTCAGTTTCAGGATGATCTCGGTGAATGCCTGGTCAAAGGCCTCGGCCACTTCCTTGTAGGAGGAATTGTAGGCGCGGATCAGCGCCCGCTGGTCGCGCTCGCCGTTGATCACCGTGATTGCGTCGATCACGTCGGCCTCGGTCAGGTGGTCGAAGTCGATGCCGTCGTCATCAGGGGCGATGTCGGAAAAATCGGCGACCGTCACCTCGCCCGCCACCACCGCGGTGCTGGCGCCGGCGTAGCGCTGCCAGCCGGTTTCGACATAGCCGCCCGCGACATAGGCCGGGGTGCCGATTGCAGCCGCAATCGAATTGCCCTTGCCGAGCGAACAGCCGATAACGAAGCCGGCGATCGCCTCGCCGCCGTCGCCGGACATCGACAGGGTATAGGAGATGATCTTGCCGGTGGCCGCACCGCCCGGCAGCCGCGGGTCCTCGATGCGGATCGCCTTGCGGCAGGAGAAGTTGCGCCCGCGCGCCAGGCTGGTCTCGCCCTTGATCTCCACCGAGCGCGCCCGCGCCCGAAGCCGCGCCCGGCACACCGCCACGAGATAGGCGACCGAGCGTAACCCGCGTTCGGTCGGGAAATAGGCGCGGTTGCGGCGCGAGCCGATCGGCAGCTTGTCGCCGGAATCGACCGGCGCGCCGACCAGGTCGGAGGACAGCGTCAGCGTCAGCGGTTCGCTGTCGTCGGGATCGGCGACGAAGGCCTGGGTATCGGCAACAAGGGTGAAGCGCAGCACCTCGGTGCGGCCGCGGCTGGCGTCGTAGCGGGCCCGCAGCACCGGCTTCATCTTCCAGCACGGCCACTCGGCTTTCTGCCCCCAAAGCCCGTTTGTGGTGAACACCTGGGTCTCGAAGTCCTTTGGCACGGTAAAGCCGTCGACCCGGCTGATCGCCGACTTGCCGAACGACCAGCCGCCGCCGATGCGGGTGCCGGGCTTGGGCCAGTCCTCCATCAGCCCCTGCCCGGTGAAGGAAGAGATGACGTTGGCGGTATCTGTTCCCGCCGCCTTGAAGGCGGCGAGCAGCGCCGGCACCAGGTCGAAGCTGCCGGTCAGCGACTGCTCCCAGCCGACCACCGCCTCGCAGCTGATGCTGGAGGCCGGCGGCGCGCCATAGGCAAGCTCGAGCGAATCGCGAATGACGTTGCCGCCGAGGTCGATCACCCCGTCCTCGGCGGTCAGCACGTCGGAGATCGTCACCTGATGGCTGACCCGGTCGATGTGCCAGAGCGCCGAGCGGCTTTCGAGCACCGCGTCGGCATCGTCGAGAACGTCGGGCATGATCCACACCGGATCCCAGTAGGGCGCGACCTTGAGCGCGTCGGCGACCGCCTGCCGGGCATCGGCGAAATCGTCCGGCCGCGCCCGGAAGGTCAGGCGCACGGCGTTGCCGATGATGTCCTCCGGCATGGCGACCAGCCGGCCGAAGAACAGCGCCTCGGCGCCGGAACCGAAATCGGCGGAGAACCACGCCCACTGCTTGCGCGAGGCGTTGAGGAGCCCCTTGCGGGGATTGCGGATCTCGATCGACAGCGTCGCGAACTCGCCCTCCGAATGCGACAGTTCGAAGGCAAGCACCGCCTCGTCCTCGCGCACATGGGAGGGAAGGAAGCTGGTGGCGTCGGCGTCGACCCAGGCGAAATGGTAGATGGTCACTCACACTTCCTCGAGTTGCAGCGACCAGGACACCGTCCGGCCCCATTCGTCTTCGCTCACCCGCCAGTCGGCGACCATCATCGACAGCCGCGGCCGGTAGTAGGTGTAGTCGCCCTCGACCCGCGACGAGCCGGGCACCACGGTGCGGGCGGCCGAGCCGCCCGATGTCGGGTAGCAAAGCTCGACGATGCAATCGACCGTCACCGTCTTGCCCACCCAGACACCGTTCAGCGCCGGCGACAGCTGGTCCTCGCCCGAGATCGTCGATGTGAACTTCCGGAGCTGCGTTTCCGAAAGGTCGGTCAGAGTGCCGTTGATCGTGCGCCGCAGTTCGCCCGAAGCGGCGATCGGCTGCAGCGTCTGCTCCAGCCCGCGCGCCGAATAGGGCGCGACGCCGACGCCGCTCAACACCAGCAGGGTCTCGTTGGCCATTTCATCTCCATCCCGGTTTCCCGCCGGCCCTGCGCAGGCTGACGCGCCCGGCATGTTTCGCCAGCCGGTCGGCAACATCCTCCGGCGCGATCATCGGATAGCTCGCGCCGTCGAAACTGAGCATGATCGGCCGGCCGCCGGTGGCCGTCACCGCCCCGCCCGCGGCCAGCGCCGGCAGCCGGGAGGAAACGTGCATGCCGCCGGTCAGCCGCGCGGCGATGCCGGAGAGGTCGACCGGCCCGCCGAGCGCAAAGCCCTTGAAGAAGTCCTTCGGCAGCCGCAGCCCGTTCAGCGCCGCAAGCAGCCCGGATCCGTATTTCTGCACCGCCGCCGCGCGGATCACGTATTCGCCGTCGGAAAGCCAGGCGAGGATGCTGTCGCTGGTCGCGGTGCCCGGTCCGGACACCTGTCCGCCGCCGGCAAAGCGCCGCCCGCTGCCACTGCCGCCACCGCTGCCGGCCTCCGCCCTTGCCGCAGCCGCCCGCGCCGCCAGCGCCTCGAGGTTCGCCACCTGCGAGCGCATCTCCTGGACCATCGCCCGCACCGAGGCGAGCATCGCCTCGAACTGCCGTGCGACCGTCGCGGTCATCCGCTCGAGGATATCGGTAATCCGCTCGCCGGCGTCGGCGAACGGCGCCACCAGCGCCTCGCCGAGCCCGCCACCTGCTTCCGACGCGGATTGCGCAATCCAGTTCACGACCGCGCCGACCAGTGTCGGGATTTCGGCGAGGATGACGGAAATCCGGTCCCTTGCCTCCTGGAAGGGTGCCGCCAGCGCCTCGGCAATGCCGCCCTGCTGCCGTTCCTCGCCCTTCGGGCCGTCGCTGGTCCCGCCGGCAAGCGCGCCGGCGATCGCCGGCTGGATGCGCCCGACCTCGGAAATCACCCCGTCGATCGCCGCCCGCGCCTGTTCCGGCACGGCGGTAAATGTCTGCTGCAACCCGGCCGCCGCCTCGTCCATGCCGCGGGTCAGCACTTCGGCCGGCGCCGGCTGCCCCTTCAGCGCCTCCGGCACCTGGACGATGCCATCGGCCAGAGCGCCGATCCGGGCCGCCGTCTGGTCGGCGCCGCCGCCGAGTTCGTCGAGTTGCTTCCTGCTTTCCGCCGTCGCCCGGGCAACGCCGTCGACCAGTTCGAAGGTCTGCTTGACCGGGCCGCTGGCGCCGCTCGAATGAACGGTGATGGTCTTGCCGAGTTCCTCGACCTGCCTTGCCGTCTCGTTCGCCGCAGCGCCTGCCCTGGTCGTTTCCGCCGCCGCCACGCGCTGCTCGTCGGCAAAATACTTCGCCCGAAACTGCGCATCGCTCATCCGGCCTTCGAGCCACGCGATGCTGTCGGCGTCCTTGGTCACCGCAAGGCTGAGTTTCGCCGCATTGTCGGTGACCTCGGCCATCTGCCCGGCGAGTTTGCCGAGGCGGGGATCGAGGGCGCCAAGCCGCAGCACCGTGCTCTGGAATTCCGCGACTGTGATCGTGCCGTTGGCGAACTGACGCACGAGGGCGAACATCGGAGCGGCTATCGCATTGATGCTTCCGTCCCACTGCAGCAGTTCGGCACGGGCATCCTCAAGTGCACTCGCCAGTTCCTTCGATGTCTTGTTCAGCGAATCGCGCGCCTCGATCAGCAGCCGGTCGCGCACCTCCTGCGTCATCTTGGCGACCTCGAGGCCGGCCTTGCGATAGGCTTCCTCGACCCGGCCGACGACACCCTCGTGCTGCTGCATCGCCGCCGTGGCGCTGTCGGTGCTCATCGCCCAGGCAGCGATGCCGCCGCCGATCACCGCGATTGCCCCCACCCATCCGGCGGTTGCCAAAAGCGCGCCGAGCGAGATCAGCCCGGCGCGCACGCCGGCGATCATCCGTCCGATCTGGGCAAAGCCGAGCGAGGCGAAGCCGATCTGCGCCACCAGCGAACCGATGCCGTAGACCACCGGGCCGATCGCCGCCGCAACGCCGGCAAGCACGGTCCCGAACTTGAAAGTTTCCGGGTTGGACTTGGAAAAGCTGTCGACCATGCCGTCGAGCGTCTTCACCAGATCGGTCGCCCATTGCAGCAGTCCGGCGTCGGCGACCCGGTTTGCCAGCGTTTCCAGCGAGCCCATCAGCTGCTCGACCGCGCCGTTGAAACCCTTCATCCGCGCCGTCGCCTGCGCTTCGGCGTCGCCTTCGGCAATCTGCGCGCGGAAATTCTGCACCCCGGCCGCGCCCTGCCGCATCAGCCCGATGGCCGTGCGCATGGCGTCGACACCGAAGATCGTCTTCATCGCGTCGCTGAGTGCCCGGTCGCTGAGACCGCCGAGATTGACGCGCAGTTCCTCGGCAATCTCGCCCATCGAGCGCATGTTGCCGGAGGCATCGAAAAACCGGAGGCCGTATTGCTCGATCGCCGCCGCCGCCTCCTTCGAGCGCGGCACCAGGCTGACAAGGAAGCTCTTGAAGCTGGTGCCCGCATCGGAGCCGGATGCAAAGAGGCTGGAGGTTGACGCCAGCGCCGCATTCAGGTCCTCGAACTTCACGCCGAGACCGCCGGCGACGCCGCCGACCTGGCCGATCGCCAGCCGGTAGTCGTCGAACCCGAACTTGCTCGCCGTCAGCGTGCCGACGATCTGGTTGACCGCACCGCCCATCTCGCCAGCCTGCAGGCGAAAACTCTGCAGCACATCGGTCGCGACATCCGCCGCGCCGGCAAGATCGCTGCCGGTCGCCGCCGCCAGCTTCAGCGCCGCGTCGGTGGCACCGCCGAGCGCCTGGGAGAGGTCGAGGCCGTTCTTCAGCAGCATCTCGATGCCGCCGGCCGCCTCGCTGGCCGAAAACGCCGTGTCGGCGCCAAGCTGCAGCGCCAGGTCGCGGACCTTGCCGATTTCGTCGCCCGTCGCCCCGGATACCGCCTCGATGCGGTTCATCGCCGCCTCGAAATCGCCCGACAGTTTCAGAATGCCCGCGCCGAGCCCTGCGATCGGCAGCGTGACCCTGGTGCTGAATGCCTTGCCGACGTCCTGCATCTGCCGGCCGACCGACTGGAACTTCCTGCCGAGGCTGTCGAGCTTGCGGGCGGCGTCCTCGAGCGACTTGACGAAGCCGCTCTGCGGCCCCTTGACCTCGTTCGCGGCCTCCTGCAGCAGCTTGAAGGCGCGCGCCCCCTTTTCACCGAGCTGCTCCAGTTCGCGCTGGATCTCCTTGCCGCCATCGAGGGCGATGCGCTGCTTGATGGTCTTGCGGGCCATTGCGTTTCCCTTTTGCGGGGAGGACCGATCGGGAGGCACCAGGGAGCCGCATCCGGCGCGAGCGGCCGGCCTGTCTCGACTCTGGCGGGAAATGGGTGGATGATGCGCCCGTCACGGGAGGGGCATCATGAAGTTGTCGGCAATCCTGCTTGTTTCATCGCTCGCGGCGCTGTCGGCCGGGCCGGCACTCGCATACAGCGAACGCCAGGAAGGCGTCATGACCGGCATCGTCGCTGCGCTTGCCGGTTCGCAGTTATGCGCGAACGGCACCCTCAACTACCGGCTCGCCGCAGAGATCCTGCTTTTGACCGGCCTCGATCACGCGCAGGCGATCAGCGACGTGCTCGACCGCGCCCAGGCGGTGATCCGCGCCGCAAGGGTTCCGCCATCGCGCTTTGCCTGCAGCGTCATCCTCGCCGACTACGGCCCCGAGGGCCGCACCGTCAGGAACCTGATCATTCCGCGCTAGCTCAGTCGATATCCTTGCCCGCCAGCCGTTTCTCGAAGACGGCGCCGAGATGGCCGGCCTGCTTCTCGATGATTGCGGTCAGCGACAGGCGCTTGTCGATCTTCACCTTGTCGATGCCGACGAACAGCGGCACGGACATGCGGCGACCCGACTTGGCCGCTCGGCCCTTGCGCAGCCGCGCAAGGGTGACCCTGCCGGGCTGGCCGGAGGCGGCCTGCGCCTTTGTCGCGCTGATCGGAGCGGCGAGCAGCGGCAGCTTTCCGGGTTGCTTCACATAGGTGAGCTTGCCGAGTTCCTGCCGCATCCGCCGCGCCGTCGTCCGCTTGCCGCCGATGGTCTTCGGCGTCGTCGACAACGGCAGCCAGAGCGTCGGCTTGCCGCGGATGGTCGCGCCGTTCTCGAACACGTCGGCATACCCCCGCGCCGGCGAATCCCCATTCGTCCCGGATCCAGTGCGCCCCGGCCATCAGCGCCTGGAGCGGTTTCGGCTGGCCGCCCGCCGTCACCCGCCGTAGCAGCCGCAGCCGTTCGAGCGGCGGTGGCCGGTAGTGCTGCGGCACGGCCGCCACGATCTCGCCGGCAAACTTCTCCAGCGCCGCGTGTCGGCGATCGAGCCAGACCGTGTCGACGGTAACGACGGCATCGGCGAAACCCGCATGCAGCATCGCGTCGTTGATCGCCACCACGATCCCCCGGCCCTTCAGCCGGTCGAAATCGAAGCCGCGAAGCGACGGCCCGCCGCCGATCAGGAACAAGCGGCGAGCGGAAACCAGGCTGGCGCCTTCGAGAAACCAGCGCCCGACCGGCACGCACAGCTGCGGCAGCAGCATCCGGGTCTGGGCTCCCGATATCGTCCGCTGGAACTCCAGCCAGCCCATGCGCCCCGAGGAGAAGTTGACCCCGCGAAGGTCGCCGGACAGCGCCTCGTAGGACATGCCGAGACCGACGGCGATCTCCTGCAGTTCGGCGCGCTTGTAGCCGTCATATTCGCCGACCGAGGGCGGCGTGCCGAAGCTGACCTCCTCGCCGGGCTTCAGTCGCTGGATCATCCCCGGCTGCAGTTCCTCGACCGGATAGAGGCCGTCCTTCGGGTCGACCGCGCCGCCGCCCGAGATCTCCTCGTCGGCGGTGACGAAGGCGGCAAAGCAGGCCGCCACCTTTTGCCGCACCAGCTGCGCGTCGGCATAATCGGCAAGGTCGCGCATCTTCAGGATGACGGGCGAGAACCAGGTGATGCCGCGCACCTGTCCCGGCCGGTCGATCCGGTAGACATGGGCGATATCGTCTGCCGGAATGCGCCGGCTGGCGAAAGCGTTCCGCCGCCTCCTGCCGCTCCTCAGCCGTCAGGCGCATCCAGTCTTTCAGCGCCGGTTCCTTGGGCATGCCGGCAAAACCCGGCCAGTCCTTCACCAACGCCCAGTAAGCCCGCTCGATCGCCTTCCGATCTTCCCCTTCCTCGCGCTCGCTCGCGCCCTCTCTCTCAGATAATGGTTCTAATGGTGGTTCTATTACGGTTCGGGTGTCACCGTGACACCCCTCTATGTCGCCGTTGTCACCCCTCTCGTCCGGATTGTCACCCGTTTCGGCATCCGTGACGGGTGACACGCTGTCACCCGTCTGCGGCTTTGAACCGGCCTTTGCCGCTGCTGCGTCGCAGGCAAACAGTCGTTCCAGATCGAAGTCGTATCGGTTGGCAACACCGGGTCGCCCGCTCGCCCGCTGGCGGCAGATCAGGATGCCCTCCTTTTCGAAATCGGCGAGGATGCGCTGCACGGTCCGCTCGGAAAGCTCGGTCTCGAGCGACAGCCGCTCCACGCCGGGATAGATGCCGCGACCGTCGTCGTCGGCAAAGTCGGCGAGGCGCACGGCAAGCAGCTTGCGATTGCAGCCGCCGATGTTCATTCGGAAGATCCGGCTCATCAGCATGATGCTCATTCCGCCGCCTCCCGAATGACCGCCAGGTGGCCGCAGTTGGCCGCCACCAGCGCCGCCGCGACGGGCGGGGAAACGGAATTGCCGACGCAGGAGACCTGCACCGATTTGGAGAAGGCATTGCCGGCGAGGTCGCTGTCGATGCGGTAGAACTATCACACGCTCAAGCAACTGTCTGCGATCATCAACATGCTCAGATGGGAGATCCGGAATGGACAACGCCGACATCGGTAACGACTTCGACGTCCCGGCGATTATCCGCGGGCTTCACGCCGATCTCGCCGACCTCAGGAGCGGCAAGATCACCGCGAAGGATGCGCAGGTGCGCGCGGATCTGGCGAAGCAGATCTTCAACGGACTGCGCCTCGTCGTGCAGGCGCAAAAGTTCTTGTCGGGCAACGCTCGCGAGGTTCCCGCCATCGAGGGCCATCAAGAATGACCCTCGACGAGGCCCGCGCGATCTACAAGAAGGCCAAGATCACCGCCGATCTGGCATCGCCGGAATGGGTACGGCTCTACGACACCGCTGTCGGCCGCCCCCAGCTCGGCGCCCGATATGGCGACGAGGTCATCGACATCGCCACCCTTGCCCGCGGCGTGCCCCATGATGACGAGGAACTGCTGTTCAACGCGGCGGATTATCTGCGCGCGGCGATCATGGTCGCCGAACATGCCTTCGACCTCATCCGCGAGCAGCGGGCGGAAATCAAAAGGCTGGAGCGCCAGCACCATGCCGAGGCCGAGGCGAAGAACTACGCCGCCAATTGCGCCATGCTCTGCGCCGAACCGGCCTTCAAGAAATTTCTCGAGGAGCGCCACGGCCTCGAGCGGCCATTGACCGACGAGCGCGTCGGAACCCGCGTGCGCTCGCTGCTCGCCATCAGCTCGCGCGCCGAGCTGAACTCCGACCCTGCCGCGGCCGAGCGCTGGAAGGCGCTGCGCAGCGACTTCGACGCCTGGAGGAAGCAATGACCGCCAACCGCCACGCCAGCCTGCCGGTCTCGCTGCCACCGCTCGGCGTCAACCGCGATCAGGCCGCGGCGTTGATCGGCGTCAGCGTGTTCCTGTTCGACCGGGCGGTAGAAAACGGCAGCATGCCGCAGCCGCGCGAACTCGGCGGCCGGCTGATCTGGGATGTGAACGAGGTCACCAATGCCTTCAGGGAAATCCCCCACCGCGGGCAGGCGTCCGCCGCCCCCGGCCTTGACGCGAACGCCGGCTCCGGCAATCCTTGGGACGATGCCTAGGCCGACCCGACCCGAGAAGCTGCCGAAAGGCGTGACCTTCGATCCCGATCGTCACGGCAATCCGCGCTACTATTTTCGCGCCAGCGGCCGGCCCAAGGTCAGGCTGCGCGAGACGCCGGGCACGCCCGCCTTCGACGACGAGGTCGCCGCCGCCAGGCTCGGCATCCCGCATGCCGCGGGCAGGCAGCCGCAGGCCGGCACATCGGCCCAGTCGATCGTCTCGCCGCCGCCGCTGCCGGGCTCGCTGCGCTGGCTGGTGCACGAATATCGCCGTCGCGCCGCCGGCACGGTCAGCGACCGGCTGATGGCGAGCCGCGCGCGCATCCTCGAGGAGATCTGCCTGAGCGGCACCAGGCGCCGGCGCGGCGATCTGCCTTATGCGCTGATCGAAATGAAGCACGTCACCGACATCCGCGACGAGCTTCGCCAGACCCCCGGCGCCCGCAACGACATCGTCAAGGCGATCAGCGCGATGTTCCACTGGGCGGTCAAGTCGGCCGGCCTCGCCACGACCAACCCCTGCGCCGGCATTGCCCGGCTCTATTCCGGCGACGGCTTCCACACCTGGACCGCCGGCGAGGTCGAGCGCTTTGAGGCCTGCCACGGACCGGGCTCGAGGGCGCGGCTCGCCCTCAATCTCGCCATGTTCACCGGCCTGCGCGTCCAGGAACTGGCGATCGTCGGCCGCCAGCATGTGCGCGACGGCTGGCTGAGCATCCGTCCCGGCAAGACCAGCCGCTCGAGCGGGGTGACGGTGGAGATCCCGGTGCTGCCGGAACTGCAGCAGGCGCTGGCTGCCGGTCCGACCGGCGACCTCACCTTCCTCGTCACCACGCACGGCAAGCCGTTCTCGAGCAAGGGGCTCTCCAACCGGATGCGCAAGTGGTGCGATGCCGCCGGCCTGCCCCATTGCAGCATGCACGGCCTGCGGAAGGCGGGTGCGGCCCGCGCCGCCGAGAACGGTGCGACCGAAAACCAGCTGATGGCTATCTTCGGCTGGACGACGATGGAGCAGGCGACGCTTTACACCGAAAAGGCCAACCGCCGCCGCCTCGCGGCCAAGGGGATCGGCTATCTCGCCCGCGAACAAAAGGCGGACGAAATTGTCTCACCGGTCGGACGGGTGGAAAAAAGTGAGACAAATAGCGGCAATTAACCCAATAGAAACAAGCCCCCCACTGGAGGGGTTCGACTCCCCTAGGGCGTGCCACTTTCCTTCAGAAAATCAATAGTTTGGCAATATTGCGCGGCGACGCGGCGTGGGGCTGTTCCCTGCATCGAACGGCAAGCCTGAAAACACCGCAACGGGCCATCACGCGATCATCGCAATCGCCTGTTCGCCCTGGATGCCCGGCGCCCTCATCCACATTCATGAATGCGAAAATCCGGCTTCTGCTCTATGATCCCCGGCAGGCGGATCGGTCGCGACTGCCGATCGACGCCGCGAACCCGGCATCGCCGACTGTTCTCTTGCAAATTTCGTCCGACGCGCTTTAAGGGCGCACCACGCCTGAATGGAGTTCGATCTTGAGCGTTGCCTTTACCAAGGAAGAAAGTGCCGAAACCGCTTCGGAAACCCTTCTGCCCGACCGCCCGATTTCCCCTCACCCGAACCTCGTCACCGAGGAAGGGCTGCGCGCGCTCGAAGAGCAGCTTCAGCAGGCGCGCGATGCCTATGCCGCCGCGGCCGGGATCGAGGACGTGAACGAACGGCGGCGGCAGGCGGCGAACCCGATGCGTGACGTGCGCTATTTCGCCGAGCGCGTCCGTACCGCCCAGGTCATCCCGCATCCGACATCCGCCGAAACGGTAGCCTTCGGCAGCACGGTCACCTTCAGTCGCGACGACGGGCGGGTGCAGAAGTATCGGATCGTCGGCGAGGACGAGTCCGATCCGAAAGCCGGCACGATTTCCTATGTCTCCCCGGTGGCACGGATCCTGATGGGCAAGTCCGTGGGCGACGTGGCGAACGTGGGCAATCAGGAAATCGAGCTTATCGCCATTTCCTGACGCGGGCGCCGGGGTACGCGAAGCCTCTGGCGCCAATACGCTCCCGGCACTCACACGCTTTATCAGGTCAGGCGGACCGTGAGGATTGTGCCGCCGCTTGTCGGCGAGCCTTACAGCGCCCGAGCGGCATCGAGGATGCGGACCTGCACCCGGCGGCTTCCCTGCCAGTGATCCGCGCTCACCGTCCCGGCCACATGGATCAGGTTGCCGCGTGAATTCAGCAGGAAGTCACCGAGCGGTGTCTCGCCGGCGCGGAAGGCAATCCCATCCAGTCGCGAACCATCGGGCGCCTCCAGCGTCACCTTGACATGCGCCGTGCCGACCATGCGCGAGTCGCGCAACCGGTGGGCCGGTATCGCGAAGATCGGCTGCGAATGGCCGGATCCATAGGGACCGGCCGCCTCCAGTTGATCGACCAGCGCAAGCGTCGCGCCTGACGCGCCGAGCGCCCCGTCGATCTTCAGCGTCTGGTTGGCCACCAGCCCGGAAACGGTCTTCTGCGCCTTCTCGTCGAAGAAGGTTCTGAGCCGACCGAGATTGCCGCGCTCGACGGTGAGACCGGCAGCCATCGCGTGACCGCCGCCCTTGACCAGCAGCCCGGCATCGACCGCAGCACGCACCATGCGTCCGAGGTCGAACCCGGCGATCGATCGCCCCGATCCCGTTCCCTTGCCGGATGGATCGAAGGCGATGGCGAATGCCGGGCGCTTGAACCGTTCCTTCAGCCGTGCCGCCAGCAACCCGACGATACCGGGATGCCAGCCCTCCTGTGCGGTGACGATGACCGCAGCGCCCTCGCCGTTGCCATATTCAGCCAGCGCCTCGGCCTCGGCCTGCTCCAGCATCGCCGCTTCCATCGCCTGGCGTTCGCGATTGAGTTCGTCGAGGCGCTGGGCAATGGCGACCGCCTCATTCGCGTCCTCGAGCGTCAGCAGGCGGCTGCCAAGCGCCGCATCGCCGATCCGGCCGCCGGCATTGATGCGCGGACCGATCAGGAAACCGAAATGATAGGGAGACACCGGCCCGCCAAGGCCTGCTATGCGGAAAAGCGCGGCAAGGCCGGCATTGCCCATATGCCGGGCTGCGATCAGGCCCTTGACCACATAGGCGCGGTTCAGCCCCTTCAGCGGAACGACATCGCAGACCGTCGCTAGCGCCACGATGTCGAGCCAGGCGAGCAGGTCGAGATCGCGCACCCTGCTGTCGCCGCGTTCCCGCAAGACCTTGGCCGTTGCCACCAGCACGAGGAAGACGACGCCGGCTGCGCACAGATGGCCCTGGCCGGAAAGATCGTCCTCCCGGTTCGGGTTGACGAGGGCATGGCAGGGCGGAAGCTCGTGGCTCATCTGATGGTGGTCGATGACCACGACATCGATGCCGCGATCGCGTGCGACAGCGAGCGCCTCATGGCTCGTGGAGCCGCAGTCGACGGTGACGATCAACCGCGCACCGCCATCGATCAGCTGGCCGATCGCATTCGGATTGGGGCCGTAGCCCTCGAAGATCCGGTCGGGGATATAGATTTCGGCCTCGACGCCGAAATGCCTGAGGAACCGATAGAGGAGTGCCGAGGAGGCTGCGCCATCGACGTCGTAGTCGCCGAAGATCGCCACCTTTTCGCGCCGCGCGATCGCCATGGCGAGGCGCTCGGCCGCCTTGTGGCAATCGACGAGGCTTGCCGGGTCGGGCATCAGCTGGCGGATGGTCGGATCGAGAAACTGCATCGCTTCGTCGACGCCGACGCCGCGCCCGGCCAGCACCCGGGAAATGAGGTCGGGCAGCCCGTGCAGTTGCGACATGGCAAGGGCCCGGTTCAGACCGGCCTGATCGAGACGGGCGATCCACCGCTGCCCGGAAACGGACTGCTCGACATTCAGGAATGCGCGTTGCACGGGATCAGGTTGCTGCTCGTTCATCGGGCTCCATCACGGTACAGTGGATTGCTTCCCCTCTGAAGCATGAACGGCAGCGGGCCGCAACCGGCCGCTGCCGACAAAGGTTTGTTCCCCGCTCAGGGACGCGGCCGCTCGATGCGGATCACCTGCGGCTCTCCGATCAGGTAGCCCTCGCCCTTGATGGCTTCGACCGCATCGCGGATCGAGGCTTCCATCGTCGCATGGGTGACGAGGATGATGGTCTTCGGCTCGCTCGAATCCACATGCCGGTTGGAACGCTGCACGATCGATTCCAGCGAGATCCGGTTCTCGGCCATGTGGCTGGCGATGTTGGCGAACACCCCTGCCCGGTCCTCGACCGTGATGCGGATGAAATAGCCGCCTTCGTGCTTGCGCATCTGGGCGCGCTTGTAGGGCTCGAGCTTCAGCGCCGGACGGCCGAGTGCGGGAACGCGCTGCGCGCCCGGACGGCTCTTGGCGATATCGGCGATGTCGCCGAGAACCGCGGAAGCCGTGGCGTTGCCACCAGCCCCCGGTCCGACCATCAGCAGTTCGCCGAGGATGTCGGATTCGATCGCAACCGCGTTGGTGACGCCGTCCACCTGGGCGATGACGCTTTCCTGCGGCACCATCGTCGGATGCACGCGCTGCTCGATGCCGGTATCGGTGCGCTGCGCGACGCCAAGAAGCTTAATGCGGTAGCCGAGATCGGCAGCGGCGCGGATATCCTCGATGGAGATGTTCGTAATGCCTTCGAGATAGATGTCGTCGGCAGAAATCTGGTTGCCGAAGGCAAGCGTCGACAGGATCGACAGCTTGTGGGCGGTATCGTTGCCTTCGATGTCGAACGCCGGATCAGCTTCGGCGTATCCAAGGCGCTGCGCCTCCTTGAGGCAGGCGTCGAAGGACAGCCCTTCCTTCTCCATCTTGGTGAGGATGTAGTTGCAAGTGCCGTTCATGATGCCGTAGACGCGCGAGACCGTGTTGCCGGTCAGGGATTCACGAAGCGCCTTGATGACGGGGATGCCGCCGGCGACGGCCGCTTCGAAATTCAGCAGCGCGCCCTTTTCCTCGGCGAGCGCCGCGAGTTCCACGCCATGTCGGGCGAGCAGCGCCTTGTTGGCTGTCACCACATGGAGACCGCGCTTGAGGGCTGCGCGAACCGAGGCGTCAGCCGGACCGTTGTCGCCGCCCATCAGTTCGACGAAGACGTCGATATCGCCATTCGCCGCCAGGTCTTCGGCGCTGTCGAACCAGGTAATGCCGCTCATGTCGATGCCGCGGTCGCGATTACGGTCGCGCGCCGTGACCGCCGTGATCTCGATCGTCCGGCCGCAGGTAACCGCAAGCTGTTCCCTGCGCTCCTGAATGATGCGGACAAGCGAAGCACCGACGGTACCCAAGCCCGCAATGCCGATTTTGAGGGCATCTGCCATGAAACAATCCTGACTATGTCTGAAAGAAAAGACGGCCGCGGCTGCGGCCGTCATGGGAGATTAACGGTGTGCGTTGAGGGACACCACATTATGCATGGTGTCGTCGGCCGTCGAGAGGAAGCGCTTGATGCTGCGCGCCGCCTGACGGATGCGGTGTTCGTTCTCGACGAGCGCCAGGCGAACATATTCGTCGCCCTGCTCGCCGAAGCCGATACCCGGCGCCACGGCAACGTCGGCCTTCTCCACCAGGAGCTTGGAAAACTCCAGCGAGCCGAGATGGCGGAACTTTTCCGGGATCTTCGCCCAGGCGAACATGGTCGCCGGAGGCGGCGGCACTTCGAAGCCGGCCTTGCCGAAGCTCTCGACCATCACGTCGCGCCGGCGCTTGTAGACATTGCGCACTTCCGCGATGTCGGAGCCGTCGCCGTTCAGTGCGTGGGTCGCAGCCACCTGGATCGGCGTGAAGGCGCCGTAGTCGAGATAGGACTTCACGCGGGTCAATGCCGCGATCAGCCGCTCGTTGCCGACGGCAAAGCCCATGCGCCAGCCGGGCATGGAGAAGGTCTTCGACATCGAGGTGAACTCGACGGTGATGTCGATCGCACCCGGCACTTCGAGAACCGATGGCGGCGGCGTGTCGTCGAAATAGATTTCCGAATAGGCAAGGTCGGAAAGCACGATCAGTTCGTGCTTCTTCGCGAACGCCACGACTTCCTTGTAGAAATCGAGGCTGGCGACCTGCGCGGTCGGATTGGACGGGTAGTTGAGGATCAGTGCCAGCGGCTTCGGGATCGAATGCCGCACGGCCCGCTCAAGCGGCCCGAAGAAGCTGTCATCCGGCTCGACCGAGATCGAGCGGATCACGCCGCCGGCCATCAGGAAGCCGAAAGCATGGATCGGATAGGTCGGGTTCGGGCACAGGATGACATCGCCCGGCGCGGTGATTGCCTGCGCCATGTTGGCGAAGCCTTCCTTCGAACCGAGGGTGGCGACCACCTGGGTGTCGGGATTGAGCTTCACGCCGAAACGGCGGGCGTAGTAGGCAGCCTGGGCGCGACGAAGGCCGGGAATGCCCTTGGACGACGAATAGCGATGGGTGCGCGGGTCCTGGACCACTTCGCAGAGCTTGTCGACGATCGCCTGGGGCGTCGGCAGGTCGGGGTTGCCCATGCCGAGGTCGATGATGTCGGCGCCACCCGCTCGCGCGCTTGCTTTCAAACGGTTGACCTGTTCGAAAACATATGGCGGCAAACGCCGAACTTTGTGAAACTCTTCCATCATTATCCCCATGGACGCCACCGCCTTGCGGCGGCAGCAAGCGAAGTCCGTTCAATCTTCGTGGCGTCCCGGCACGAACTCCGGATCCCGGGTCACCAAACAAGGTTACATCTGGTGGATGCGGTATTTTTTTGACACTTGCAGATCAGTGCTGTTCACGATCCGTCAGCATCCCTGAAATACGCGTCCGCCTCGTGCTTTGCGGACAAATTAGCAGAAAGGCAAGCTTTAATTGGCGATCTCGGAAAGCGTATCCTGGCCGTGCTGCTGGGCTAGCTTGCGCAATTCCGCCAGACGACGCTGATACTCGGCTTCCGAGACATTGCCGGCGCGCTTGGCGGCGGTCAGCGCGCGCATCTGGCCTTCGATATTGGCGGCCTCGGCGTCACTCATCTGGACGTTCGCCGCCGTCAGCGGCTTGGCGAAGGTCGGATAGACCCCCGTGCGGCGCGGTCCAGTCTCGGTCGGCATCGGCGCGGCATCGCGGCTGACGGTAACGACAGGAGACGGCGTCCCTTCGGTCTGGGCAACCTCGCCCTGACGGGAGGCGGCGCAGCCGGCCAGGGTTGCGACCAATGCGACGCAAAGCGCCCGTACCGGCATCGACTTCGTTTCCTGCGTGCTGTCGCCCATGTGCCCCATCCAGATCACCGCTCGTGATTGCGCTGCATGACAGTTAAATTTGTCACACCGCCAATGCAAGCGCGTTGTAATGGATCGCTGGCACTTACGTTCCATTTCATGCAGAATAACAGGGATCGCATAGCGGGAGGCGTCTCTTCGGAGGATTGCGAACTCCGATTCCATATGCGAACAAAGAACAAAAGAGCCTGACCTACGGCCGATCGGAGGTTGCGGCGATTGGGGAAGCGTGCCGGGAGGAAAGTGCGTGTCCGACACCAGACAGGAAGGCAAGGAAGCCGGCGACGCATTCAAGGGGTTCGATCCGAAGCTGGCGGAGCCCTACATCGTCAAAGACCCGGAATCGATGGCGAAGAACTTCGCCCGGGCGCTGGAGAACCTCGGCAAGGCCGCCTCCGCATGGCTCGGGCCCAGGGAACGGGGCGAAGTCGTCGATGTCGTGGCCGAACCGGTCACCGATCTGGTCAGGACCCTCTCCAAGGTTTCCGAATACTGGCTTTCCGATCCGCGCCGCACCATGGAGGCGCAGACCTACCTGATGGCCAGCATGTTCGCCGCCTGGTCGCGCAGCATGCAGCGGCTCGCTGGCGAGGAGGTTGCCGACGATCCCCAGTCCGCCCGCACCGACAAGCGCTTCGCCGACGAGGACTGGCAGCGCAATCCGTTCTTCCAGTTCCTGCGACAGACCTACTTCATCGCCGCCGACTGGGCCGACAAGATGGTCACCGATGCGGAAGGCCTCGACGAGCACACCCGCCACAAGGCCGGTTTCTACGTGAAGCAGATCACCTCGGCGCTGTCGCCGACCAATTTCATGGCAACCAATCCGCAGGTCTATCGCGAGACCGTCGCCACCAGCGGCGCCAATCTGGTGCGCGGCATGGAAATGCTGGCGGAGGACATCGAGGCGGGCAACGGCGAACTGCGTCTTCGCCAGACGGACAAGACCAAGTTCGCCGTCGGCCAGAACCTTGCGCTCACCCCCGGCAAGGTGATTGCGCAGAGCGACGTCTGCCAGGTGATCCAGTACGAGAGCAGCACCGAAAAAGTGCTGAAGCGGCCGCTTCTCATCTGCCCGCCGTGGATCAACAAGTTCTACGTCCTCGACCTCAACCCGCAGAAATCCTTCATCAAATGGTGCGTCGACCAGGGGCATACCGTCTTCGTGATATCGTGGGTCAATCCCGACGAGCGCCATGCCGCCAAGGACTGGGAGGCCTATGCCCGCGAAGGCATCGACTTCGCCCTCGAAGTCGTCGAGAAGGCTACCGGCGAGAAACAGGTCAACGCCATCGGCTATTGCGTCGGCGGCACGCTGCTCGCGGCAACGCTGGCGCTGCACGCGAAGGAAAAGAACACCCGCATCCGCACCGCGACGCTGTTCACCACCCAGGTCGACTTCACCCATGCGGGCGATCTCAAGGTGTTCGTCGACGACGACCAGCTGACATCGCTCGAGGAGCGGATGCAGACGCGCGGCTATCTCGATGGATCGAAGATGGCGACGGCCTTCAACCTGCTGCGCGCCAACGAACTGATCTGGCCCTACGTCATCAACAGCTACCTCAAGGGTCAGGAACCCCTGCCCTTCGACCTGCTGTTCTGGAACTCCGATTCCACCCGGATGGCGGCGGCGAACCACTCCTTCTATCTGCGCAACTGCTATCTCGAGAACACGCTGAGCCAGGGCAAGATGGTGCTTGCCGGCAAGACCATCTCGCTCAAGGACATCAAGATCCCGGTCTATAATCTCGCCACCCGCGAGGACCACATCGCCCCGCCGAAATCGGTTTTCCTCGGCGGCAAGTGCTTCGGCGGGCCGGTCGAGTTCGTGCTGAGTGGTTCCGGCCACATCGCGGGCGTCGTCAATCCGCCGGACAAGCAGAAATATCAGTTCTGGGCCGACGGGTCACCGGATGGTGACTACGAGGACTGGCTGGTCGGCGCCAAGGAAACGCCCGGCTCCTGGTGGCCGCATTGGCATGCCTGGGTCGAGCGCCACAACGACAGGCGCGTGCCGGCGCGCATTCCCGGCGGCGGCGCGCTGAATGCGATCGAGGAGGCGCCCGGCTCTTACGTCAGGGGCTAGGCGACAGGACGCTACTCCCTGCCCGATCATTGCCGCGGTGCCGGTCACAACCGCACCCCGGCACTTGCCAATGAGCGTGTGGCGGGCCATTAACACGGTCATGAAATTCGAAAGTCCACTGGTTCCTGCCCGCCTTGTCCAGCGTTACAAGCGTTTCCTGTTCGATGCCGAACTGGAAAGCGGTGAGACCATCACCGGCTCCTGCCCCAATACCGGCTCCATGCATGGCCTGACGACGCCCGGCTCGCGCATCTGGCTCTCCGCCCAGGACGGCGGTACGCGAAAGTATCGCTACAGGTTCGAGATGATCGAAGCACACGACACGGTCGTCGGCATCAACACCGGCCTTCCCAATCGCCTGGCGGAAGAGGCGATCCGCGCCGGCCTGGTCTCGGACCTCGCAACTTACGAGACCGTGGAACGCGAACGCAAATACGGCCGCAATTCGCGGATCGACCTGCTGTTGACGGATGCCGTGCGCGTGCC
>JAEWPB010000187.1 GCA_023399465.1 Pseudomonadota bacterium | reverse complement strand
TCCCGGCTCCCGGCTCCCGGCTCCCGGCTCCCGGCTCCCGGCTCCCGGCTCCCGGCTCCCGGCTCCCGGCTCCCGGCTCCCGGCTCCCGGCTCCCGGCTCCCGGCTCCCGGCTCCCGGCTCCCGCCTTTTAGCGTTTCGCAAAAAGAAGTTGGCGAACTGCCTCGCCGCTGGTATCTTCGCGCCAACGAAAATCGAGAGAGCGCCTGCAGCGTCCCGTCAGGGCTTCGCGCGGCGCGATGGACCATACACGTGAGTGACCCCGACAGCGGCATCAAGCCGCCTGAAAACGGGGCGTCGGCAGCGGTCCGCAAGGGGAGAAAAGCCTCCCGGCGCGGCAAGGCCAAGCGGAACGGGCATTCCCGTCCTGCGGGCTCGGCTGCCCATGCTGGCCAACCCGCTGAAGCGGCGCCAGCCGGACGCCCTCAAGACGCCGAATCTGGCGGGCCGGTACGCAAGCGTAAGCGGCGGCGAGCGCGCGCAACTCATCCGGATGCGCCAAAGGGCGCTTTGCCGGAGACCTTGCGCACCGCATCCGCAGCAACGAATCAGTCGCCCGCAGCCGACACTTCAACCAAGCCCAGGAAGAACCGTCGCAAGAGCCGCAACAAGCGCAGCCTGCAGGGGCGTCCGCTCGTGCCCGGACAGGGCAGCGGCGGCGGCGGACGGACGTCTACGCCTGCGGCCTCGACCCCGTCGGCGCGCCAGCACCCGCATGGCGCAATCGCGGCGGACGGCCGCGGGGCGGCGCGCGGCGAACGCCTGGCCGCACCCGCTGTCGATCGCGACAGCGGTTCCAGCGATCTCTACGCCGCGCTCGATCTCGGCACCAACAACTGCCGCCTGCTGATCGCCCAGCCGACGCGCCCGGGCCAGTTCAGGGTGGTCGATGCGTTCTCGCGCATCGTCCGTCTCGGCGAGGGGCTTGGGGCCAGCGGAAGGCTTTCGGCGGAGGCGATGGACCGGGCGGTGGAGGCGCTGCGCATCTGCGCCGGCAAGCTGAAGAGCCGCGAGATCCGGCGCATGCGGCTGATTGCGACGGAAGCCTGCCGCGCGGCCGAAAACGGCGAGATCTTCCTCAACCGGGTGACCGAAGAGACCGGGTTGAATCTGGAAGTCATCAACCGCGAGACCGAGGCGCGTCTGGCGGTCTCCGGCTGCTCGTCGCTGGTCGGGCGCGAGGCGCGTTCGGTGGTGCTGTTCGATATCGGTGGCGGGTCGTCGGAGATCGCGGTGATTCGCATTGGCGACAATCGCTCCAGTCGCCTCGCCAATCACATTACCCATTGGACGTCGCTGCCGGTCGGCGTCGTCACCCTGTCGGAACGCCATGGCGGACGCGACGTGACGCCTGAGGTCTTCGCCGCCATGGTCGACGAGGTGGACGGCATGCTCAGCAAGTTCCATTGCCCGCCGCTGAGCGCCGGCGGGCGCGACGAGGTGCCCGAGGATTTCCACCTGATCGGAACCTCCGGTACCGTCACCACCCTTGCCGGCGTGCATCTCGACCTGCCGCGCTACGATCGCCGTAAGGTGGACGGCCTGTGGCTCTCGGACGCGGAAGTCTCGGCCATGCAGGCCAAGCTGCTGTCGTGGGATTTCGCCGGCCGGGCGGCCAACCCCTGCATCGGGCCGGATCGCGCCGATCTGGTGCTGGCAGGCTGCGCCATTCTCGAATCGATCCGCCGGCGCTGGCCCTCGACCCGCATGCGGGTCGCCGACCGCGGCTTGCGGGAAGGGCTGTTGACCGACATGATGGCCAATGACGGCGTCTGGCGGCGCGGACGCGCGCGCCGACCCGGCCGCGGCAGCCAACGATGACAATTTCAGGACGGTATGAATGACCAAGCCACCGATCGGCGGAAACCGCACGGGCCGTAAACTCGGCCAGAAGGTGAAGAAGGGCAAGCTCAAGGCCTCGTCGCGGCGCTGGATCGAGCGCCACATCAACGATCCCTATGTCCAGCGCGCCAAGCTTGAGGGGTATCGCGCCCGCGCTGCCTTCAAGCTTTTGGAGATCGACGAGAAGCACCAGATCCTCAAGGGCGCGCGCCGCATCATCGACCTCGGCGCGGCACCCGGCAGCTGGTCGCAGATCGCCGCCAAGGTCACCGATTCCACCGATGCCGACGTGCGCGTCGCGGCGATCGATTTTCTCGAGATGGCGCCGCTGCCGGGGGTCAACATCCTGCAGCTCGACTTCCTCGACCCAGAAGCCCCGCGGCTGCTGATCGAGGCGGTCGGCGGCGAGCCGGACCTGGTGATCTCCGACATGGCGGCGCCCACCACCGGCCACCAGAAGACCGACCACCTGCGCACCATGCACCTGTGCGAGGTGGCGGCGCATTTCGCGGTCGAGGTTCTGGCCGAAGGCGGGCACTTCCTCGCCAAGACCTTCCAGGGCGGCACCGAACGCGACCTGCTCAACATGCTGAAGCAGAACTTCAAGCAGGTCATCCACGTCAAGCCGGCATCGTCGCGTGCGGAATCGGTGGAGATGTTCCTGCTTGCCAAGGGCTTCAAGGGCAGGCGCCCGGAGAATGCCGACGCTGACACTGACGCTTGATTGTCGCCATGGTTTGAGTTGTTGATGGGCATCACCCATCCCAAAGTCTCAATCCGCGGTATCCATCCATGCTCCTCTACGTCACCCTTGGCACCAACGATCTTCTGCGCTCCCGCGCGTTCTACGATGCGGTATTAGCGCCCCTCGGCTACAGTTGCCGGCGCGCGGACGAGGTCGAGATCGGCTACAGCGGCGAAGGTGACAGCCGCACCCGCCTCTGGGTGACGAAGCCGTACGACAAACGCGCGGCGACGATCGGCAACGGCTCGATGGTGGCGCTCGATGCCCCGAGCCGGGCTGCTGTCGATACCTTTCATGCGGCGGCACTTGCCTTTGGCGGCACGGATGAGGGCAAGCCGGGGCTGCGACCCTATCACGCCAATTTCTATGCGTGCTACGTGCGCGATCCGGACGGAAACAAGCTGTCGGCTGTCTGCGAACGCGCGGAGTAGTCTCCGCTTACTCCCCGCGCTCGGCCTGCACTTCCGCGGATTGCTTGTGGCCGGAAACGGCCGCGCCGGCATGACGCGGCATGACGATGAAGGGGATCGCCGCCAGCAGCGACAGGCCGGCGACGATGAAGAAGGCAAGGTGGAAGTCGGCAAGTTGGAGATGCGTGCCGCTGATCATCGCGGACGCCTCGAGGATCGCGGCGGCGACGGCGACACCGAGCGCCAGGCTGATCTGCTGCAGCACCGAACTCATCGAGGTTGCCTGGCTTGCTTCGCGGTCTCCAATCTCGGAATAGGACAGCGCATTGACGCCGGTGAAGAAGAACGACCGCGCAAAGCCTGCGGCGACCAGGAAGGTGATGATCACCAGATGCGGCGTTTCAGGGGTGAAATAGCCGTTGGCAATCGTTGCGAGCGTTGCTGCGATGGACGCGGAGATCAGCGTCGTGCGAAAGCCGATCGCGGCGAAGATCCGCTTGGCGAGGAACTTGGTGGTGATCGCCCCGATCGCCCCGGCAAAGGTGATGAGGCCGGACTGAAACGGGTTGAGGCCGAAGCCGATCTGCAGCATCAGCGGCATCAGGAAAGGAATTGCGCCGGTCGAAACACGGAAAATGCTGCCGCCGATCGATGCGGCGCGGAACGACGCGTTGGCGAACAGCGTGAGGCTCAGGATCGGCGTCCGGTGCCGGCGCGCATGGGGGATGTAGAGCGCGCCTGAGACAAGCCCGGCAAGCGTGGCAGTGATGCCGACGGCGGGCGGCAGCGCAGGCATGCTGATGACCGACAACCCGAAGACCGTGCCGGAAGCGGCGAAGGCCAGCAGCAGGAAGCCCTTGACGTCGATCGGCGGCGGCGCATGCGCCTCGATCTCGGGAAGGTAGATGGCGGAAAGCCAGAGCCCGACGATGCCGACCGGAATGTTGATCAGGAAGATCCAGTGCCAGGAGAAGAAGGTGGTGATGAAGCCGCCGAGCGGCGGTCCCGCCAGCGGCCCGATCAGCGCCGGGATGGTCAACAGCGCCATCGCGGAGACCAGTTCGCTGCGCTTCGTCGTGCGCAACAGCACGAGGCGGCCGATCGGCGTCATCATCGCCCCGCCCATGCCCTGGAGAAAGCGGGAAAGGACGAAGGTGACGAGGCTGCCGGAGAAGGCGCACAGCAGCGACCCGATCATGAAGACGACGATCGCCAGGCGAAAGACGCGCTTGGCGCCGAAGCGGTCGGCCATCCAGCCGCTGACCGGAATGAAGATCGCCAAAGCCACCATGTAGGCGGTGAGCGCCAGCTTGAGCGTGATCGGCCCGACCCCGAGATCCTCGGCGATTGCGGGAAGCGCGGTGGCGATTACCGTCGAATCCATCTGCTCCATGAACAGGGCGACGGCAAGGATGAGAGGGACGATGCGGTTCATGAAAGGATGGCTCTGGTTGGTCGCCGGCGACGCTTGCGGTTCAGGCGTGGTCTGTAGACCCGGCCGCCGATTTTTGCCAACCGTCGATCGCAAGCGGATCACGTCTGTGTGAGGTGGCGGGGTCAGCACTTGCACAACGGGCGGGTTGTCCCGGATGATGCCGGCGATTGCAAGGTCGCAACCAGTGGGGGAGAGCCATGTCCAACATCTCAGGAATAGACCGTCGCACATTGCTGGCATCGGTCGGCGCGGGCCTTGTAGGCTCCATGGCATTGACGACAACCGTAGCAGCCCAGACAAATGCGCAGACGACGAGCCCGGATCGCGCCATGCCGCCGGAAACGCATCGCTTCAAGGTTGGCGCGTTCGAGGTCGTGGTCATCAAGGACGGGGCCCGGGTCTCGGAAAACCCCGGTCAGATCTTCGGCACGAACCAGAAGCCGGAGGATGTCTCTGCACTGCTCGAGGCGAATTTCCTGCCGACCGCGTCGCTGGTCAACAGCTTCGCACCGACGCTCATCAACACCGGCAGCGAAGTCGTGCTGTTCGACGCGGGTCTCGGCGAGGGGGCGCGAAAGGACGGCATGGGCCGGCTGATCGAGGGGCTCGCGGCTGCCGGTTATGCGCCGGAAGACGTTTCCATCGTCGTCATCACCCATATGCACGGCGATCATATCGGCGGCCTGATGGAAATGGGCGCGCCCGCGTTCCCGAAGGCGCGCTACGTCATCGGCCAGGCCGAATATGATTTCTGGAAGGACGGCGCCCGTGTCGGCACCCCGGCCGAAAACGGCCACAAGCTGGTGCTGTCGAACGTGGTGCCACTCGCAGAAAAGGCCACCTTCGTCGGCGATGGCGCCGATGTGACCGGCGGCATCACCTCGATGCTGGCCGCCGGGCATTCGCCCGGCCACATGATCTACCTGATCGAATCCGAAGGGCGCAAACTCGTGCTGACGGCCGATACCGCCAACCATTTCGTGCTGTCGCTGCAGCAGCCGGATTGGGAAGTGCGCTTCGACATGGACAAGACCGCGGCCGCGCAAACCCGCCGCAAGGTGTTCGACATGATCGCCACCGACAAGCTCGCCTTCCTCGGCTATCACATGCCGTTTCCGGCGGTCGGCTATGTCGAGAAGGCCGGCACCGGCTTCCGCTACGTGCCCAAGGCCTATCAGTTTGAGCTCTGATCATGGCAGCTATGCATTAACAGGAGCCCGGGAGTGATTCTCGGGCTTTTGCTATTCCCTTCTGCCGCAAGTCGTGGTACCAGCCCTCGCCAACTTCCATGAAACTTCAGCACGGAGCCGGGCGGACGAATTGTTCCGAAATCCCCGGTAGACGGCGCATATAAGGATTTTGGCCATGGCGCGCATCATTCAAACGGCAACCGGGCTTGAGGCCCTGACTTTCGACGACGTCCTCTTGCAGCCGGGGCACTCCGAAGTGATGCCCGGCCAGACGAACATCGCAACGCGCATTGCCGGCGATATCGAACTCAACCTGCCGATCCTCTCGTCCGCCATGGACACGGTTACCGAAAGCCGGCTGGCGATCGCCATGGCCCAGGCTGGCGGCATCGGCGTCATCCATCGCAACCTGACGCCGGTCGAGCAGGCCGAAGAGGTCCGTCAGGTCAAGAAGTTCGAAAGCGGCATGGTCGTCAATCCTGTGACGATCGGCCCCGACGCGACGTTGGCCGAAGCCAAGAGCCTGATGAAGGCACATGGCATTTCCGGTATTCCGGTCGTTGAAAATGGCGGCGCCGGCAAGGCTGGCCGTCTCGTCGGCATCCTGACCAACCGCGACGTGCGTTTCGCATCCGATCCTGGGCAGAAGATCTACGAACTGATGACCCGCGAGAACCTCGTGACGGTCAAGGAAAGCGTCGACCAGCAGGAAGCCAAGCGCCTGCTGCACAAGCACCGCATCGAAAAGCTTCTCGTGGTCGACAGCGACAGCCGCTGCGTCGGCCTGATCACGGTCAAGGACATCGAGAAGTCGCAGCTCAATCCGAATGCGTCGAAGGATGCGCAGGGCCGTCTTCGCGCCGCTGCCGCCATCAGTGTTGGCGACGATGGTTTCGAGCGTGCCGAGCGCCTGATCGATGCCGGCGTCGACGTGCTGGTGGTCGATACGGCCCACGGTCACTCGCAGCGCGTTCTCGATGCCGTCGCCCGCGTGAAGAAGCTCTCCAGCACGGTCCGCATCATCGCCGGCAACGTCGCGACCGCCGAAGGTACGCTGGCGCTGATCGATGCCGGCGCGGATGCCGTCAAGGTCGGTATCGGCCCGGGCTCGATCTGCACCACCCGTATCGTCGCAGGTGTCGGCGTACCGCAGCTCGCCGCCATCATGGCAGCGGTCGAAGCCGCAGCCAGCGCCGACATTCCGGTGATCGCCGACGGCGGCATCAAGTTCTCGGGCGACCTGGCGAAGGCGATTGCCGCCGGCGCCTCGGCCTGTATGGTCGGCTCGCTGCTGGCCGGCACCGACGAAAGCCCGGGCGAGGTCTATCTCTACCAGGGCCGTTCCTTCAAGGCCTATCGCGGCATGGGCTCGGTCGGCGCGATGGCGCGCGGCTCGGCCGACCGCTACTTCCAGGCGGAAGTGCGCGACACGCTGAAACTCGTGCCTGAGGGTATCGAGGGCCAGGTTCCCTACAAGGGCCCGGTGTCGGGCGTCCTGCACCAGCTCGCCGGCGGCCTCAGGGCGGCGATGGGCTATGTCGGCGGCAAGGATATCAAGGACTTCCAGCAGCGCGCCACCTTCGTCCGGATCTCGGGCGCGGGCCTGCGCGAAAGCCATGCCCACGACGTGACGATCACCCGCGAGAGCCCGAACTATCCGGGTGGCGTCTGAGGATACTGATATGGGGGCGAACGGAAACCGGCTCACGACTGCCGTCATCTGGTTTTTGCTCGCCCTTTGCGGCGCATTGGTGGCGTGGATGTTCCTCGCCATCGATCCTGAATTCGCCCGCCTGAGCCGCGCCGGAAGCCTGCTCGATGTCCGCTTTTCCGGCTATGAACCGGCGACGGTGCGCGGCCTGCACGACCTGCTGGCGAAAAGCGACATGGCGGAGGCGAGGGACGTCCTCCGTTTCTATTATACCGTTCCGGACATGATCCTGCCGCTGGCAGCAAGCCTGCTCGGCGTGCTGCTGATGCTGCGGTTTGCGCCCGGAAACATGATCTTCGGCCGCCCGGTGAGCCCCGGCATGGTTCGCGCCTTCTGCCTGCTGCCGATCGGCTACGGTGTCGTCGATTATCTCGAGAACTTCGTGGCGCTTGCCTATTTCCCGCCGGCGCAACCGGGCCCATGGCTCGCGGACGCGGCACCGGAAATTCTTCCCTGGCTGTCCGCCATCAAGCTGGCGCTCCTTACCGTGACGTTCATCCTGGTGGTGCGCTTCTCGGTTCTCCGTTATACGGCTCATACGGACAGGCACGGGTCCGACTGAGCGGTTGGTTCCAGCGGGGGATTGAATGACTGACAACGCCATTTTCTGGCCGATGATCGCGCATGTGGTGCTGGTCTTCGGCCTCTATGTCCTGTTGGCGCTCCGCCGCAAGGCTGCGGTCGCGGGCGGCAATGCGACGACCGGCCAGTTTCGCGAAAATCGGGATGAGCCGGTGGACAGTCTGTTCGCGCGCAACAGCCTCGCCAACCAGTTCGAACTGCCGGTGCTTTTCTATGCCTGCACCATAGTCACCTATCTCGTCGATGCAGACACGTTTCCGGCGATTGCGCTCGCCTGGATCTTCGTGCTGTCGCGCTGGGTGCATGCCTTGATCCATGTGACCAGCAATCGCCTCCGCCATCGCGGCCTCGCCTTCGGCGTCGGTTTCCTCGCACTTGGCGCGATGTGGGCCTGGCTGGCGCTGTGGATGCTGCTCGACTGAGCGGGGGAGCGGCTGCCGCGCCATTGCCACCATTCACTTCTCGTCCTGCCGGGCAACGGTTTCGTTGACTCGGATCAATCAAGGCTGTCATCTTCGGTTTTAGCTTTTGTTGCTGGGAACCGGATCCGCCGGTCCCTCCGCATGTCTTCGCCCGGGCCGTAGGACGGCTGAGCGGCAGAACACTGGACAGGAGAATCCCATGGCAGAGAAGATGAAGGCCGCTGTCGTCCGCGAGTTTCGAAAGCCCCTGGTGATCGAGGAGGTGGACGTACCGGATCCCGGCCCCGGTCAGGTGCTGGTCAAGTATGAGGCGACCGGCGTATGTCACACCGACCTGCACGCCGCCCAGGGCGACTGGCCGGTCAAGCCCAATCCTCCCTTCATCCCCGGGCATGAGGGCGTCGGCTATGTCGCCAAGCTCGGTCCCGGCGTCACCACCCACAAGGAAGGCGATCGTGTCGGGGTCGCCTGGCTGCACACGGCCTGCGGCTACTGCACGCCGTGCCGGACCGGCTGGGAAACGCTTTGCGCCCTCCAGCAGAACACCGGATACTCCGTCAACGGCACTTTTGCCGAATATGGTCTCGCCGATCCGAAATTCGTGGGCAGCCTGCCGGACAAGCTGGAGTTCGGCCCGGCGGCGCCCGTGCTTTGCGCCGGGGTTACGGTCTACAAGGGCTTGAAGGAAACAGAGGTCAATCCCGGCGAATGGGTGGTGATCTCCGGCATCGGCGGGCTCGGGCACATGGCGGTCCAATACGCCAAGGCCATGGGCATGCATGTCGTCGCGGCCGACATCTTCGACGAGAAGCTCGATCTGGCAAAGAAACTCGGCGCTGACCTCGTGGTCGACAGCACGGCGGCCGATGCGGTCGAGCAGGTGCAGAAGGCGACGGGTGGCGTCCATGGCGCATTGGTGACGGCGGTGTCGCCGAAGGCGATGGAACAGGCCTTCGGCTTCCTTCGCTCCAAGGGTACGATGGCGCTGGTCGGCCTACCGCCCGGCTTCATCTCGCTGCCGGTCTTCGACACCGTGCTGAAACGCATCACGGTGCGCGGATCTATCGTCGGAACCAGGCAGGACCTCGAGGAGTCGCTGGAGTTCGCCGGCGAGGGCAAGGTCGCCGCGCATTTCTCCTGGGACAGGCTCGACAACATAAATGCCATCTTCGAGCGCATGGAAGAGGGCAAGATCGACGGCCGGATTGTTCTCGATCTGAGCAAGTAGGCGCCGGAGCCGGCAGATAGCCCCGCGTGTAACCGGGCAATGCCCGGGATAGCGCGCCCCGGCGGTCACGAAGTTGTGTAGTCCATTCGCGGCCTGCTGGCATATCCTGCCTGCAGGCCGTGTCCGCATGTGCGGTTGCGCCGGAGGAACTCGTCGACAACGGAGGTTCATCATGGATAAGCCGCAGATTACCCAGGCGATGATCGATGCCTATGACGAATACACCCACCTGACCCTCGACCGCCGTGCCTTCATGGAGAGACTGACTGCGCTTGCCGGATCGGCCGCAAGTGCGGCGGCCATCGCTCCGCTTCTCGGCGCCAGTGCCGCGCGCGCCGAAACCGTTGCCGCCAATGACGACCGGATCGTCGGCGAGGAGGTCAGTTTTCCCGGGCCGAAAGGGCAGATCAAAGGCTATCTCGTCCGTCCGAAGGATGCGGCCGGCAAGCTTCCCGGCGTGATCGTCATCCATGAGAACCGCGGCCTCAATCCGCACATTCGTGATGTCGCCCGGCGTCTGGCGCTCGAAGGCTTCGTCGTGCTGGCACCCGATTTCCTTTCGCCTGCCGGCGGCACGCCGCAGGATGAGGACAAGGCGCGGGAATTGATCGGCGGCCTCAACCGCCAGCAGGCCGTCGCCGATGCGGAAGCGGCGCGCGCCTATCTCGCCAATCCGGACCTTACCAATGGCAAGGTGGGAGCAATCGGCTTCTGCTGGGGCGGCGGCTTGGTCAACAGTCTCGCAGTAGCCGAACCGGCCCTGAATGCCGGTGTCGCCTATTACGGCATGCAGCCGGCAACGAAGGATGTAGCGGCCATCAAGGCGCCCTTGCTGTTGCATTATGCCGGGCTCGACGACCGTATCAACGCCGGCATCGAGGAGTTCCGCAAGGCGCTCGAGGCCGATGGCAAGAACTTCGAGATCTTCGTCTATCCCGGCGTCAACCACGCCTTCAACAACGATACCTCGCAGGCCCGCTATAACAAGGAGGCCGCGGATCTCGCCTGGTCGCGCACCGTCGCCTTCCTGAAGAAGAACCTCGGGTAACTCGGCCTAGGCGGCGGTCGCCATTTCGGGGATCGTGGCGATCACTGCCTCGGCGAGCGATTCCATGTCCTGCGGACGGGGCATGCCCTTGCGCCAGGCGAGGCCGATTTCCCGCGACGGTGGCGGATCGGCGAACG
Organism: Pseudomonadota bacterium; assembly: GCA_023399465.1. GTDB lineage: Bacteria > Pseudomonadota > Alphaproteobacteria > Rhizobiales > Rhizobiaceae > Ferirhizobium. The sequence goes on along the minus strand of JAEWPB010000187.1, from coordinate 4,251 downwards.
GCAGGATGCGAATGGCATTGCGGGCGGTTTCCGTTGGGATCGCGATTTCGGGGATCAGGGTCATTCCCATGTCATGGGAGACCATCTGCAGCAGCGTGGCCATCGACGTCGCCCCGAAATTGCCGAGACTGCGCTTGTCGGCGACGCCGCAGACGGCCAGCGCCTGATCGCGCAGGCAATGGCCCTCCTCGAGCAGCAGCAGGCGCTCGAGGTCTGCCTCATCGATGTCGGTGAGCGAGGAAGGCGGCACCTCCTTTTGGTTTCTGGCGACCGCCATGAAAAAACGGTCGGTGAACAGCGACCGCGTACGGATTGCCTCGGCTTCGATGGGGAGCGCGGCGATCACGGCGTCGAGGCGCCCCTCGTTCAGGTCCGCAAGCAGCCTGTCGGTCACCGCTTCTTTCAGTTCGAACACGACGGTCGGATAGCGCTCGCGCAGATAGGGGATCAGCCGGGGGACGAGATAAGGCGCGACGGTCGGAATGACACCGATACGCAGCAGCCCCTCGAACGGCCCGCCATGGGCGCGTGCGGTCTGTTCCAGCCGGTCGACCTCGTCGAGCACGGTGCGGACATGCTTCAGCACTTCCTCGCCCTTGCGGGTCAGAAGCGTGTGGTTGCGGGTACGCTCGATCAGGGTGACGCCGAGATGGGCCTCCATCTCCATGATCTGGGCGGACAGGGCGGGCTGGCTGACATGCACCATCTCTGCGGCACGGCCGAAGTGCAACGTCGTCGCCAGCGCGTCAAAGTAACGCATTTGACGAATGGTAATCATGATAACTGCATATTATCGAACGCTAAAGTAAATACAATTGGAAATTATTGCCTCCGGGTGACACACCGTTCAGCGCCGCCCGCCCATCGGGCGACCAACGCCATTCGCAAGAGGAGCAAGTCATGTCCGATCGCCCCATCCTGACGACGACAGCCGGTGCGCCGGTGCCCGACAACCAGAATTCCCTGACTGCGGGTCCGCGCGGCGGCGTCATGTTGCAGGATTATCAGCTGCTGGAGAAACTGGCCCATCAGAACCGCGAGCGCATCCCGGAACGCGTAGTCCACGCCAAAGGTTGGGGTGCATTCGGCACGCTGACGATCACCGGTGACATTTCCAGGTACACCAGGGCCAAGGTGCTGCAGCCGGGCGCCGTCACCCCGATGCTGGCGCGTTTCTCGACCGTGGCCGGCGAAATGGGCGCCGCCGACGCAGAGCGTGACGTCCGCGGTTTCGCGCTGAAATTCTATACCCCGGAAGGCAACTGGGATCTCGTCGGCAACAATACGCCGGTGTTCTTCATACGTGACGCCTACAAGTTCCCGGATTTCATCCACACCCAGAAGCGTCATCCCAGGACCAACATGCGCTCCGCCACCGCCATGTGGGATTTCTGGTCACTGTCGCCGGAAAGTCTGCACCAGGTGACGATCCTGATGTCCGACCGCGGCCTGCCGGTCGATCCGACCCGAATGAACGGCTATGGCTCGCACACCTACTCCTTCTGGAACGATGCCGGCGAGCGCTACTGGGTGAAGTTCCACTTCAAGACAGAGCAGGGCCACGCCCACTACACCAACGAGGAAGCGGAAAGCGTCATCGGCAAGAACCGCGAAAGCTACCAGGAGGCTCTTTTCGGGATGATCGAGCGCGGTCAGTTCCCGCGCTGGAAGCTGCAGGTGCAGATCATGCCGGAAGCCGATGCCGACAAGACCAACTACAATCCGTTCGACCTGACCAAGGTCTGGCCGCATGCGGACTATCCGCCGATCGATGTCGGCGTGATGGAACTGAACCGCAATCCGGAAAACTACTTCGCCGAGATCGAGCAGGCGGCGTTCTCGCCGTCCAACATCGTTCCCGGCATCAGCTATTCGCCGGACAAGATGCTGCAGGCCCGGCTGTTTTCCTATGCCGATGCCCATCGCTATCGTCTCGGCACGCATTATGAGGCGTTGCCGGTCAATGCGCCGAAATGCCCGGTTCATCACTATCACAAGGATGGCCAGATGAACTTCTTCGGCCAGAGGACCGGCAATGTCGACGCCTATTACGAGCCGAACAGCATGAACGGCGCCGTGGAGCAGCCGTCCGCCAAGGAGCCGCCGCTCAGGATCTCCGGCGACATGGAGCGCTACGACCACCGCGAAGGCAACGACGACTACAGCCAGCCGCGTGCGCTCTTCAACCTGTTCGATGCCGGCCAGAAGGCTCGCCTGTTCTCCAATATCGCCGCCGCCATGGGGGGCGTGCCGGGCGAGATCATCGAGCGCCAGCTTGCGCATTTCCGGCGCGTCCATCCGGACTACGAGGCCGGTGTGCGCGCCGCCCTGCAGGCTGCCCACGGCTATGAGGCGAAGACGATCAGCGCTGCCGCCGAGTAACATCGGCGCAGGTTCTACGTTTCAATGCCGGGGCACCTGCCCCGGCATTTTGCATTTGAAAGCAAGGGGTGTAAGGCGCCTGCCGCCTACCGCATTGGTATGAGTGCGCCGCGAAGAGTTGCCATAGGAGGGGCGCGGCTGTACTATCCCCAAGCCGTTCTCCTTCGTGAAAGCGGCTGCAGGTTTCGCATGTATGCGTGCGTCCTCAGTATTCGGCTGCATATTGAATTTGGATGCTGCGACCGCAGCTCGAGATCAAGCCAAATTCGCTGGCCATAATTCAACAACCGATTTTCGTCCGGGGCTACAGATAGCGCATTCACCGATCTGTTTGGGGGTTGGATGGATATTTCTTGGAGGGAAATATGAACAAACGTGCCGTGACTGTTGTTCTCGCCGCGTGCCTCGGCCTGTCTGCCTGCCAGCAGCCCGTGTCGCAATCGGTGATTGACCATAATGCCGAGTTCGGATGTATCGCCGGGACCATCGGCGGCGCCGTCGTCGGAGGCCTGATCGGCAGTACGATCGGTGCCGGTACCGGGCAGATCGCTGCCATCGCCGGCGGCGTCGGCCTCGGCGGCGTGCTCGGTAACCGGCTGACCTGCGTCTATACTGCGCGTTAGTGTTCAGAGAGGGTATTGGCCGATGAAGAGGCTATTCGTCGCAAGTGCAATGCTTCTATTTCTTAATGCCATGGCCGGGGCGCAGTCGAACTCGATGTATCAGGGCCAGATGGACAGGATTGACCGGGACGGAAACGGCAAGGTCAGTCGCTCGGAGTATCAGTCCTTCATGAGATCGGCCTTTTCCAGGCTCGATACCAACAAGGATGGCGAACTACAGCCCAATGAAGCGAAACAGGTGCTCAAGCCGGCACAGGTCACCGCGATCGACACCGATCGCGACGGCAATGTCAGCCGGGATGAGTTCATGAAGCAGGTGATGGCGGATTTCGCGGTCGCCGATCGCAGCGGGGACGGTACCCTTCAGTAGGGAACCGCTTTCGAAAGTTCTCAAGACAGCCCGGGCTCTTGCGGTTCCGGGCTGTCTTGTCGTCAGCATGAGGGCGGTACGGCCGCCTACCAGCCCGGAAGCATGTGGCCGGCTCGCAGGCGCGGCAGCCGTGGAAACGCCTTGACGTCGGCATCGAGCTCGTCCTCGACCGCGGCAGGGGTGATGTTGTCGAGGCAGGCGGTGATATGGGTGCTGATCGCGTTGATCAGCGAGGTCGGTGCGCCCGGGCGCTTCATGATGCCGATCTGTACTGGCGGAAGCGGCGGGAAGCCATCGGCCTGGTTGAGGATCTTCATGCCCGTGCGCAGCGCCGATTCCGGCAGCACCGATACCGCCATGCCGGCCAGGACGGCGGAGGCAAGCACCGTCGACGACCAGCTGGTGAAGAGGACCTGATATTCCCGGTTGGTGGCGTCGAGCGCCGAGCAGGCAAGCTGCCGCCATTGGCAATCGCGGCGTCCGACCGCCAGCGGCACCGGTGCGTCGTCCCGTATCGGATGGTTGGCCGAGCTGACCCAGCACAGCGGCTCGGTGCGCACCACGTCGGAAATGCGCTGCTTTGGATGGTGGGTGACCAGCGCGATGTCGAGTTCGCCACGGCTCAGCTTCTCGGCAAGATCCACCGACGGCTCGCAAACGATGTAGAGTTCCACATTCGGGTGGGTCTTGGCAAAGCGGCCTATGATTTCAGGCATGTAGCGATCGGCATAATCGTCGGGCGTGCCGATCCTCAGCGATCCCTCGAGGCGGTTGTCGTCGAAGGCGGCGATTGCCTCGTTGTTCAGGCGGATGATCCGCCGCGCATAGTTCAGCAGTTTCTCGCCTTCGGTGGTCAGGCGGACGCCGCGCCCGTCC
>JAEWPB010000092.1 GCA_023399465.1 Pseudomonadota bacterium | reverse complement strand
TTCGCCCACGGCTTCCTGCTCAACAAGGGCGAGAAGATGTCGAAGTCGCTCGGCAACGTCGTCGATCCCGCCAACCTGGTCGAGCATTTCGGTCTCGATCCGGTACGTTACTTCTTCCTGCGCGAAGTGTCCTTCGGCCAGGATGGCAGCTACAGCGAGGAGGGGATCGCGACCCGTATCAACGCCGACCTCGCCAACGGCATCGGCAACCTCGCCAGCCGTTCGCTGTCGATGATCGTCAAGAACTGCGACGGGCAGATCCCGGAATGCGGCCCGCTCAGCGATGAAGACAAGGCGATGCTCGCGTCCGCCGATGCTCTGCTCGCATCGACCCGCGACGACATGAATGCGCAGCAGATCCACCGGGCTCTGGCCTCGATCATTGCCATCGTATCCGAGGCCGATCGCTATTTCGCCGGCCAGGAGCCGTGGGCCTTGAAGAAGACCGACCCCGCGCGCATGGCAACGGTACTTTACGTCACGGCGGAAGTCGTGCGCCAGATCGCCATCCTGCTGCAGCCTTTCGTGCCGCAGTCGGCGGCGAAGCTGCTCGATCTGCTTGCCATTCCGGCAGACCAGCGCAGCTTTGCATCGCTTGGCCCGAGCGGCCGTCTGCAGCCGGGAACGCCGCTGGAGGCACCTAAGCCGGTCTTCCCGCGCTATGTGGCGCCGGAAGCCTGAGGAACCGAAATGCTGATCGATACCCATTGCCATCTGGACTTTGCCGATTTCGCAGAGGAGCGCGACGCTATCGTCGCGCGGGCCCATGCGTCCGGCGTCGGCCAGATGGTGACGATTTCAACGCGCGTGAAGAAGCTCGACGAGCTGCTTGAAATTGCTGAAAAATATCCGTCCGTCTTCTGCTCTGTCGGCACGCATCCGAACAATGCCGACGAGGAACTCGACGTCATGGCGGAGGATCTCGTTCGTCTCGCTGCCCATCCGAAGGTGGTCGCGATCGGCGAGGCGGGACTCGACTACTTCTACGACACGGTAAAGCCGGAAGACCAGAAGACGGGGTTTCTGCGCCATATCGCGGCATCCCGTCAAACCGGTCTGCCACTGGTGATCCATAGCCGGAACGCCGATGCGGACATGGCGGCGATCCTGACGGAGGAGACCGGGAAGGGCGCCTTCCCGTTTATTCTGCACTGCTTTTCTTCGGGTGCGGAACTTGCGCGAACCGGCGTCGAGCTCGGCGGTTACATATCCTTTTCCGGTATCCTGACCTTCCCGAAATCCGGCGAACTGCGGGATATCGCCAAGACCGTTCCGCTCGACCGGTTGCTGGTCGAGACGGATGCGCCTTATCTTGCGCCCAAGCGCTGGCGTGGCAAGCGCAACGAACCGTCCTACGTCGTGAATACTGCCGAGGTGCTGGCCGAGACGCACGGGCTCGAATACGACGAGATCGCGAAGATCACCACGGAAAATGCCTTCCGCATCTTTTCCAGGATGCCGAGGATCTGAACCGTGGGCTACCGGCGCCGTTTCACCATACTCGGTTGCTCGTCTTCGCCGGGCGTGCCGCGTATCAACGGCGACTGGGGGGCTTGTGATCCGACCAATCCGCGCAATCGCAGAACTCGCGCCGCGTTCATGGTCGAGCAGATCGGGCCGGACGGTGGCCGCACGACAGTCGTCATCGATACCGGTCCGGATTTCCGCGCCCAGATGATCGCCGCGAAGGTGGTCTATGTCGACGCGGTGCTCTACACCCATGCGCATGCCGACCACATCCATGGCATCGATGATCTGCGCGGCTATTTCGTTCGCGACCACAAGCGCATTCCGATCCATGCCGATGCCGAGACGATGGCGCGTATCCGGGACGGATTTGGCTATTGCCTGGAGACGCCGCCGGGCAGCGGTTATCCGCCGATCATCACGCCGGTGGTGATCGAAACGCCGGATACGCCTGTCGTCATCGAGGGCGCTGGCGGGCCGGTCCGCTTCATGCCGCTGCTGCAACAGCACGGCACGACCCATTCGCTCGGGTTCAGGATCGGGAACGTGGCGTATTGCAGCGACGTCAGCGGTTTTCCGGCGGAAACTGTCGCCAAGCTGCATGGCCTCGACGTGCTTGTCATCGATGCGCTCCAGTATCGCCATCATCCGAGCCATTTCTCGGTGGAACAGGCGCTCGGCTGGATCGACACGCTGGGTGCACGCCACGGCATCCTCACGCACATGCATACGCCGCTCGATTATGAAACGGTGATGGGCGAAACGCCCGTGCATGTCGAACCGGCCTACGACCAGATGCATTTCGAGTTCGAGGCCGAAGAGATCTCAGGCTTCGATACGCCGCAGGGATGCTGAGCGCGGGGGAAATTCGTACCGGCGCCGCGAAATCCTGCGCTGCCAATAGCTTGGCAAGCCGGGTGAGCCAGCGAGAGAATGTTCCATAATCTGTCTTATGTGATTTGAATTTGTAGCCGGGGTGCGCGCAAGTTTGAACTGCGATTGCCACGCTTTGACACCGGACACATCCTCTTCCCCCATTCTCCGATGGTCGTGACTTCGGCCGACAACGCTTCCATCTTTATCGCGGTTGTTCGGTTGCAGTTCACCTTGCTGCGTAATCTCGCGGCCGCCGAGCGATTGCGTGTTCCGACCGGAGCAAGCCATGTGACGCTAACGCGTATCGACCACGCGTGCCGTGCGGATGAACAAGGCGCGGACCTTGCCCCAGAAATTCCCGCCGAGGACGAAAATGCTGGCGGCGAGCATTATGTCGGTCGCGAGCTGCATCTCCCATCGGTGCGACCTCAACCCCGGCCATATCTGGTCGACATAAGGTTCGATCATCGCCGAAGCCAGCGGAATGCAGAACATCAGCAAGCCGATTGCATGGCGCACCGGCCCGACCGGTCGCTCGTCCTTCAGGCTGGGGATATAACTGGCGAGCGTTGTCTTCAACTCCTGGAAGCCGGAGGTGCCCATCACGGCGATCACCATGATGAGAAGAACCTTGTTCACCACGAAGATCGTTCCCGTTGCCGCAGCGAGCCGTCCCGGCGCCATGCCCGACAGCGCCGCCAGCGGGATAAGCAGGATCAGCACCACCATGAGAATGAAAAGCGCTATGCCACACTTGAAGCGCCAGCCGCGTTCCCTGACTTCAACCGGCTCCGATGCCATGTGAGCCCATCTCCCTGTTGCCGACGGAGACAGCATAACGGAATTCGGACATCGCGTATTCATGTGCATTTGTGGTTGAATGGAACGGGTCCGTTGGCTCAGTGCAGCCGGTCCAACCATAGCGCTTGCCCGCGCTGCCGGCGGAATTTGTCCCCGCGCGACATCGGACGTAAATTGAAGCCTGTGGGAGATTCCGTGCCGGATACTGGCTCGCGTAGGTGCCAGTGCCGGCATTCGTAGAGCGAGGCGTTCGAGCGCCAAATGGGAGGATGGCAATGCAAAAGCTCCAGTCACAGGGCGTCCATCACATCACGCTGGTGGGAGCCGACCGCCAGACGTCGATCGATTTCTGGGAGGGCGTGCTCGGCATGCCGTTCGTGTTCGAGCAGCCCAATCTCGACAGGGCCACGGAAAGCCATCTCTATTTCGACCCGGGCGATGGTCGGCTCATCACCGTCTTTACCGACGAGAGCCGCCTGCCCGATCCGCGCCGTACCGGGACGGACATCGGCTGCGTCCACCACATCGCATTCGCCGTGTCGCGCGTCACCTTCCTGCAGGCGGTCGCCCGGCTCGATGCCCGCGGCATCCGCCACAGCGGAGTGAAGGACCGTGGCTTCATGGATTCGATCTACTTCGAGGATCCGCTCGGCATGCTGATCGAGCTCGCGTCCTACCGGTTCGAGCCGCCGCACGGATGCACGCATGCCGACGTGTTGATGGAGGCTCACAGGATCAGGGTCGGGCGTGGCGACTACAACATCGCCGAAGTCCATCTCGCGGATGCCATCGAGGTACTCGTCGCGATAAACCGGCCGACGCTGTCCGCCGACCGGAATGCGAAGAACCCGTACAAGCCGCTTTGACGCGCCGGGTCGATCCGGGGCCCCGCCCCTAACGCATTTCGAACAGTTCCTGATGGAAACGTCCGGGCGGCAGGCCGATCTCGGAGAGACCGTCGCGCAGTTCGGCACCGAACTTCTGCGGGCCGCAGAACCACACCTGCGCCTCGGCCCATTGCGGCACCATTTCGCATAGCCGCGAAGCGGTCAGCCTTCCGGCGGATTGCTGTACGAGCAGATGCAATCGTACGCCGGTGTCGTTCGCCAACTGCCGGATCGTGCCGATGAAGCGCTTGTCCGGCGCACTGGTACAATAGACTAGGTCGATGGGACGTTCGTGGCGTCCACCCTTCAGCTCCCGCAGACCGGCGAGAAACGGACTGATGCCGATGCCACCGGCAACCCAGATCTGGCGTTTACCATCGTCATCGAACTGGAAGCGGCCGTAGGGCCCCTCGACAGTGACGCTATCCCCTACCCTTAGCGTGTCAGGCAAGGCCTTGGTGTAGTCACCGAGCCCCTTGATGCTGAACACGAGTTTTCCATCGCCCTTCCAGCCCGAAGACATGGTGAATGGATGGGCTCCCTCGCTCTTGTCGAACGTCACGAAGGCGAACTGCCCGGGAAGATGTCCGGGCCAGGATGTCTGCAACCGGACGCCGACGTCCAGCACCGAGTTGCCGGTGTGATGGTCGAGATGATCGATCGTGCCGACCGCGCGGCGAGTGTACCCGATCCGGTGGAACAGCGACAGCAGCGCGCCGATGGATCCTGCAAGCATGAGTATCGCCATTGCCGGACCTATAGGTGCAGGCCAGTAGCTCGGCTTCATCAGCACGACCGCATGGAAGACGAAGACGAGGTAAAGCGCGGCCATTACCCGGTGGGTCTTGAAGAAGTACCGGTAGGGAAAGCGCTTCCACAGCGCCAGCACGGTAAGGGCGATGAGCAGGTATATCCCCCACTCGCCGAGGTCCCGGGCGATGCCGTGCAGATCGCGAAACGGATCGAACGGCAAGTCGGCTGTTGCAGCGGGCGCAGCCGGGCGCGGCGGGCGTACCAGCCATCCCTGCCCCACCATCCAGCCCGGCAGCAGTTCCAACATCCAATGCACGATCGCCAGCGACACGCCACCGATCCCCAGCCACTTGTGCAGGCGATAGAACTTGTCCAGTCCGCCAAGGGTGCTCTCGAACAGCACGGGGCGGGCGGCAAGGATGACGGCGACCGACATCATGCTCATTGCCAGGATCCCGGAATAATAGATCAGCGTTCGGCGCAAGGCCCAGAAATTGCCGTCGAACGTGCCGGGGGAAAGGCTGGCGAGCCAAAGCGCGGTCACGATCGCGATGATCAGCACGAACACGAGTTTCAGCTTGAACATCGTCGCTGCTCCTCTGACTGATGGAAGGTGCGTCGATACTGACCGATCGGCGGTACGCAGCCATTGATCTCCATCAACCATATTGGGCAAGGAATTGACGTTTGCCAGATTGCAACCCACACTAGCTGGCTTGTGGGTAAAAGCGGGCGAATTTTTCACGCCCGGTTCGGGGGCAATCCTGATGCTGATCGTACTCGCGCTTCTTCTCGGCATCGTCGCCGGCCTCAGGGCCATGACCGCGCCCGCGGTACTCAGTTGGGCCGCTTATGGCGGCGCCATCAACCTGGCGGGCACCCCGTTCGCGTTCATGGGCAACATGTGGATGCCGTGGGTGTGGACCGCGGCAGCGGCGGTGGAGCTCTTCACCGACCAGCTTCCCTCAACGCCGAGCCGCAAGGTACCGATCCAGTTTGCCACCCGCATCGCTACCGGCGGCCTTTCAGGCGCGGCCCTGGGTACGACCGGAGGCGTGGTGGGCGCCGGTCTCGTCGCCGGGGTCATCGGCGCCGTTCTCGGCACCTATGGCGGCGCGGCCGGCCGGGCACGACTGGCGGCGGCCATCGGCAAGGATCCCCCCGCCGCGCTGATAGAGGACGCGGTCGCCGTCATCGGCGCGATCGTGATCATGAGGTTGGCATGAAGAAGTTCGACGCAATCATCATCGGTGCCGGACAAGCCGGCCCATCGCTGGCCGGTCGCCTGACAGGGGCCGGAATGAAGGTGGCGCTGATCGAGCGCAAGTTCATCGGCGGCACCTGCGTCAATGCCGGCTGCATGCCGACCAAGACGCTCGTCGCCTCCGCGCGGGCCGCTCAAGTCGCCCGGCAAGGCGCGGACTACGGCGTGCTGGTCAGGGGCGGCATCGATATCGACATGCCGAAGGTCAAGTCGCGGGCGGATACGGTGATTGCCAATGCACGGCGAAATCTCGAGCAGTGGCTGACCGGGATGGCGGGACTGACGCTTGTTCGCGGCTCTGCCTGTTTCGACGGGCCGCAGAGCGTCGTCGTCGAGGGCAAGCGCCTGTCGGCGCCGCGAATTTTCATCAATGTCGGCGCCAGGCCGGTGCGGCCCCGCCTGCACGGGATCGACGAAGTCGCCTACCTGACCAGCACCTCGATCCTTGCGCTCGACCACGTTCCCCGCCATCTGGTCGTGGTCGGCGGCAGCTATATCGGACTCGAATTTGCCCAGATGTATCGCCGGTTCGGATCCGACGTCACCATCGTCGAGCGCGGCCCCCGCCTGATCGCGCGCGAGGATGACGATGTCAGCGATGAAATAGCAAAAATCCTGGCAGCCGAGGGCATCGCCATCCGTACGAATGCGGAGTGTATCGGTTTTGCCCGCCATGCGGATGGCGTGGCGGTGAGCGTTGATTGCACCGCAGGGCCACCTGAAGCGATCGGCAGCCACGTGCTCCTTGCCGTGGGTCGGATGCCAAACACTGACGACCTGGGCCTGCAGGCCGCGGGAGTGGCGGTGGATGAGCGCGGGTACATCAGGGTCAACGACCGGCTGGAGACCAATGTTTCCGGCATATGGGCACTCGGCGACTGCAACGGCCGCGGCGCCTTCACTCACACCTCCTACAACGACTACGAGATTGTCGCCGCCAATCTCCTGGACGGAGGCGACCGCAAGGTCAGCGAAAGGATAGCCACGCACGCGCTCTATATCGATCCGCCGCTCGGGCGCGTCGGAATGACCGAGCGCGAGGCACGTGCCAGCGGCCGCCCGTTGCTGATCGCGAAGCGTCCGATGGCGCGTGTCGGACGCGCGGTGGAGAAGGGCGAAACGCAAGGCTTCATGAAGGCGGTCGCCGATGCCGAGACGAAGCAGGTGCTGGGCGCTGCAATCCTCGGCGTCGAGGGTGACGAGGCGATCCACGGCATCATCGATGCGATGAACGCCAAGGTGCCCTACCCGGTCCTGCAATGGGCCGTGCCGATCCATCCTACCGTCTCGGAACTGATCCCGACGCTTCTCGGCGACCTCGCGCCCGGTTGAGCGGAGACGGGGTGCCGCCGCCATCACGGATTTGTGATCCTTCGGCCTTAGACGCTAACCCTCTGGTCTTTCGCAACAATCGGCGGCGACAGTTCGTGGGCGTTCAACCGTGCCGCAATGGCGATCTTTGCCTGACGTGGAGGAGCGCTACCTAACGTGGCGTTCGACACCGAAGGAGGCCTTGTCATGAGGTCCCGAACGTACGCTGCAATGATCTGCGTGATGGTGGGGCTCGGCATGCCGACAGCCGCGAGGGCGGCGGAACCGCTCGACAGCGTACAAGGCGTGATCCAGAGCCAGTTGGCAGCATTCATGAAGGATGACGTCGCGGCGGCCTACTCGTTCACCTCGCCGGGGATCCAGCAAAAGTTTCCCAACCCGACTGACTTCTTCGACATGGTGAAAAAGGGTTACGGCCCCCTGTACCGGCCGATGCACTTTTCCTTCGGTCGAAGCCGGATCCTGGAAGGCCACATTTTCCAGGAACTGATCGTCACCACCTCCGACGGCAAGGATTGGACGGCGTTCTATCACATGATCAGGCTTCCGGACGGCAGCTACCGGGTCAATGCCATCCGCCTCTTCCATGCGGCTCCGGGTCACGAAATCTGAGGCGTGACCCGGACGTGGCAGTCAATCACAACGGATCGACGTCGCCCTTGGCCCACATTTCCAGCGTCTCGGCGTAGAAGTCGGCGAAACGACCTTCGGCGATCGCCAGCCGGATGCCCTTCATCAGGTCTTGATAGTAGGACAGGTTGTTCCACGACAGCAGCATGCCGCCAAGCGCCTCGTTGGAGCGAACCAGGTGATGGAGATAGGCGCGCGAGTATTCACGGCTCGCCGGGCAGGTCGATTCCTCGTCAAGCGGGCGCATGTCTTCGGCATGGCGGGCGTTGCGGATGTTGATACGACCGCGACGGGTGAAGGCGAGACCGTGCCGGCCGGAACGGGTCGGCATCACGCAGTCGAACATGTCGACGCCGCGCGCCACGGACTTCAGGATGTCGTCGGGCGTTCCGACCCCCATGAGATAGCGGGGCTTTTCGCTGGGAAGGACGGGAAGCGTCGTTTCCAGCATTTCCAGCATCACCGCCTGCGGCTCACCCACGGCAAGGCCGCCGATGGCGTAGCCCTTGAGGTCAAGCTGCTTCAGTCCCTCGGCCGAGCGGATGCGGAGATCATGCAGGTCGCCGCCCTGGACGATGCCGAACATCGCCTTGCCGGGCTGTTCGCCGAAGGCAACGCGGCAGCGCTCGGCCCAGCGCAACGACATCTCCATCGACTTTTCGATCTGCTTGCGTTCGGCCGGCAGCGCCACGCATTCGTCGAGCTGCATCTGGATGTCGGAATCGAGCAGTCCCTGGATCTCGATCGAGCGTTCCGGCGACATGTGGTGCGTGCTGCCGTCGACATGGCTCTTGAAGGTGACCCCCTGCTCGTCGATCTTGCGCAGTCCCGAGAGCGACATCACCTGGAAGCCGCCGCTGTCGGTGAGGATCGGATAGGGCCAGCGGATGAGTTCGTGCAGGCCGCCGAGCCTGGCGACGCGCTCCGGGCCCGGGCGCAGCATCAGGTGGTAGGTATTGCCGAGGATGATGTCGGCGCCGAGTTCTCGCACCTGGTCGAGGTACATGGCCTTGACTGTGCCGACCGTGCCGACCGGCATGAAGGCGGGCGTGCGGATCGTGCCGCGTGGCATGGAGACTTCGCCGAGGCGCGCCGCGCCATCGGTGGCTTTCAGGGTGAACTGGAAGTTCTTCTGCATCTAGACTTTCCGGAAAAGCAGGCTGGCGTCGCCATAGGAGTAGAAGCGATAACCGGTGTCGATCGCGTGCCCGTAGGCGGCGCGCATGGTATCAAGACCGGAAAACGCCGAAACCAGCATGAACAGCGTCGATTTCGGCAGGTGGAAATTGGTCATTAGCACGTCGACGGCGCGGAACCGATACCCCGGCGTGATGAAAATCCCGGTCGCGCCGGACCAGGGCTGAATGCGCCCGCTTTCGTCGGCGGCGCTTTCGATCAGCCGCAGCGACGTCGTGCCGACACAGACGATGCGTCCGCCCCTCGCCTTCGCGGCATTGAGCCTTTCGGCCGTTTCGGCGCTGACGTGGCCGATCTCGAAATGCATCTTGTGGTCGTCGGTGTCGTCGGCCTTGACCGGAAGGAACGTGCCCGCGCCGACATGCAGCGTGACGAAATGGCGTTCGATCCCGGCCTTGTCGAGCAGGTCGAACAGGTCAGGCGTGAAGTGCAATCCAGCGGTCGGCGCGGCGACCGCGCCCTCTTCCCGCGCGTAGACGGTCTGGTAGTCGGTGCGGTCCTTGTCGTCCTCATGGCGCTTGGATGCGATATACGGCGGCAACGGGATGTGGCCGACCGCCATGATCGCCTCGTCGAGCGCCGGGCCGGAAAAATCAAAACGCAGGGTCACCTCGCCGCCCTCGCCTTTCTCCTCGACGGTCGCGCCGAGCGCGCCCATGAGGCACGCATTGGAGGAATGGCCGAATTCGATGCGGTCGCCGACCTTGATGCGCTTCCCCGGGCGGGCGAACGCCTTCCAACGGTCCGGTGCGGTGCGCATGTGCAGGGTCGCGGAAACCGGTGTTTCCTGTGCACCTTCACGCAGGCGCTTGCCCTCGAGTTGCGCCGGGATCACCTTGGTGTCGTTGAACACCAGCGCGTCGCCCGGTTGCAGGAAGGAGACGAGATCGCGAACGTGGTAATCCGCAAGCTGGGGATCGTGATCGGGACGAACGACGAGCATCCGGGCGCTGTCGCGCGGACTTACCGGCCGCAACGCAATGCACTTCTCCGGGAGGTCGAAATCAAACAAATCAACGCGCATCGGGAATTCCTGGGTCCTTACCCTGGCAAAAGCGAAACCCGCCCCGGCGCGTGAACGCTGAGGCGGGCTTCGTCAACTGGACATACTCAGGCGTCGGCAGCAACGCGCATCGAGATGATCGTGTCGGGATCGCGTACAGGCTCGCCGCGCTTGATCTTGTCGATGACGTCCATGCCTTCGACGACCTGGCCCCATACGGAATACTGCTTGTTGAGCCAGGGGGCGTCGGTAAAGCAGATGAAGAACTGCGAGTTGGCCGAGTTCGGGTTCTGCGAACGGGCCATGGAGCAGGTTCCGCGGACATGCGGGATAGCCGAGAATTCAGCCTGCAGGTCGGGCTTGGAGGAGCCGCCCATGCCGGCGCGTGCCGGATTGAAGCTCTCCGAACCGGTCTTGCCGTACTGGACGTCACCGGTCTGGGCCATGAAGTCCTCAATGACGCGGTGGAAGACGACGCCGTCATAGGCGCCTTCGCGTGCGAGTTCCTTGATGCGGGCGACGTGGTTCGGTGCAACTTCGGGCATCAGGTGAATGACGACCTTGCCCTTGCTGGTTTCCATGATGATGGTGTTTTCCGGATCCTTGATCTCGGCCATGAGTATTCTCCTTGCTTATTGGTTATTGCTTGCCGACGGTGACCTTCATCATGCGATCGGGATTGGACACTTCACCATTAGAGCCCTCGCCGCGCTTGATCTTGTCGACGTTTTCCATGCCGGAGACGACCTTGCCGACGACCGTGTACTGGCCGTTCAGGAAGTCACCCGGGGCGAACATGATGAAAAACTGCGAGTTTGCGGAATTGGGATCCTGCGCGCGGGCCATGCCGACGGTGCCGCGTTCGAACGGCTCCTTCGAAAACTCTGCCGGAATATCGGGAAGCTTCGAGCCACCGGTACCGGCGCGTTCCGGCTCGTAGTCCTTCTCCATGTTACCGAACTGAACGTCGCCGGTCTGCGCCATGAAGCCGTCGATCACGCG
>JAEWPB010000161.1 GCA_023399465.1 Pseudomonadota bacterium | reverse complement strand
CGCGCGGATCATAGAGGTGCGCGCGGACAATTCGGTCGTCCTCGACGAGAGCTACATTCCGCCACATCTCGACGCGGCGGTCTCGCCGGTGCTCTCCGGCTTGCTGACCGAGATCGTCGGCCTGCTCAACCACCGCGGCGAAGCACTGGCCGGACGATTGTCGGGCGCGAATGGCGGCACGGCCGCCGAGATCACAGACATGATGATGCTGCAGACGATCAACCGCTGGCAGCCGGTGTTCGCCCACGTGGCTTCTTCGCCCTGCGTGCACCCCGAACGGCTTTTCGAGAACATCGTGGCGCTGGCCGGTGAGCTGGCGACCTTCACCAGCGCCAACCGACGGCCGCGCGCCTTCCCGGTCTATGACCACGAGCGGCTGAACCTGACCTTTGCGCCGGTAGTTGCTGCCGTGCGCCAGGCGCTGAGCGCCGTGCTGGAACAGAGCGCCATCGCCATCCCGCTTACCGAACATCGCTTCGGCATTCGCGTCGCCGACGTTCCGGATCGCTCTATCTACGGAAAATACACCTTCGTGCTCGCCGCCAAGGCCGACATGCCTTCGGACACGCTGATCCGCCGTCTTGTCGGCCAGATCAAGATCGGCGCCGCCGAACAGATCACCGAACTGGTGAACGCCGCCCTGCCCGGCATCATGCCGCGCGCGCTTCCCGTCGCCCCGCGCCAGATCCCCTAT
The DNA here is from genome assembly GCA_023399465.1 of Pseudomonadota bacterium. Taxonomy (GTDB): domain Bacteria; phylum Pseudomonadota; class Alphaproteobacteria; order Rhizobiales; family Rhizobiaceae; genus Ferirhizobium. The sequence goes on along the minus strand of JAEWPB010000161.1, from coordinate 25,289 downwards.
CATACCGGCAAGGCTTATTTCGAGCTCGACCGCGGCAACGCCGCCTGGCGGCAGGTGGCAAGCGGCAACGGCCTGACGATCCACGTCGCCGGCGAGTTCCCGGGGCTCGAGCTAGAGCTCTGGGCCATCAAGGATTGAGGAGACGAAAGCTGACCGACTTTCCCGCCTTTCTATCCGACGACGACGATACCATCAGGCAGCCGCTGCCGCATGGCCGCCGGCCCTTGCCGGCCGGCGTTTTCGAGTTCGCAGGCGGCGGTCAGAAACCGCGCTCCGCGGCGACGGCAAAGCCCGGCGCCTCCGACGATCTTTTGTTTTCGCCCAGCCAGTCCCGCAAGCAGGCCGACTTCGCCAGTGATTTCGACTTCGGCTCGTTTTCGTCCCTGCCGCGGGAAAGCCGCTCCCGCAACGATGCCGGCATCGACAAGGCCTTCGACCTCGCTGCGATCAATCCGCTGGTCGCCGCCGCCTCGCCGCTTCTCTGGCTCGCCGGGCGGCTTGCCGAAAGCGCACAGCCGGACAACATTACCGAGTTCCGCCATCGGATCGTGGATGAGATCCGCCATTTCGAAACCGCAGCGATGACCAAGAACGTGCCGGACCAGCTGGTCCGGGTCACCCGCTATGCGCTTTGCGCCACCATCGACGACATCATCCTCAACACCAGCTGGGGCGCGGCGAGCGGCTGGGCCAGCGGCAGCCTCGTCAGCGTGCTCTACAACGAGACCTGGGGCGGCGAACGCTTCTTCGACCTGTTGTCCAACCTTTTGCATCAGCCGGAAAACGCGATCGATGCCATTGAACTGATGGCGATATGCCTGGCCATCGGTTTTTGCGGCAAGTACCGCGTGATGGAGGGCGGCCTTGCGCAACTGACCCGCCTGCGGCACGACGTCTATCGCACCATCCGGCGGGTCCGCGGCCCCTACGAGAAAAACATGTCGGCAACCTGGGTCGGCATTTCGGCTCCCTACAAGCCACCGGCCAGCCTCTCGGCGCCGTGGATTGCCGGCGGATTGATCCTTGCTCTGCTGATCGCCCTCTGGGCGTTTTCGAGCATCAGCCTCCGTGGACGCGTCGAGACCGCCGCCGAACACATCCGTGCCCTTGTCCCGACGATCCCGGTGGTCGTGGAGCGGGCCGGCATTCCCGATATTCCCGAGCCCGCCCCGCCCGTCCGGCTGACACAGGTCGAGCGGATCAGCGCGGCGCTGAAGGACGAAATCGCGACCAACCGCATCGAGGTCGCCAGGACCGGGGAGCGGATCGTGATCCGGATGCTCGGCGCCTCCTTCCCCTCCGCCGGCACCGAGCTTGCCAGGACCGAAGAGCCGATTCTCGCGGCAATCGGCGCGGCGCTCGACAGCGAACCGGGCGCCGTCCTGGTTACCGGCCACACCGATAACATTCCCGTCGGTCCGGGCAGCCGGCTTGGCGACAATTTCGCGATTTCCGCCGCACGCGCAAAATCGGCCGCGGACATGCTCAAGCGCCATCTCGGCGATCCCGGCCGCGTCACCTTCGAGGGCCGCGGACAGAACGACCCGATCGCCACGAACGACACCGCCGAAGGCCGTGCCCGGAACCGTCGCGTCGAAGTCAGCATTCCGGCGGAACGCTCGCCATGAGGCGATGGGCGCTGACAGCCTGTCTGATCGGTCTCGTCGTCGCGATGGCGGCGAGCTGGGCGATCTGGACATTGGCCGGAGTTGGCAACCAGGATCTGCGCTTTGCGCTGTCGTTCTCCCCGGTCCTGCTGTGGGCGGTGGCGCTCGCCACATTCGCGCTCACGCTTGGGGGAAAGGCCGCGCTGACGGCTGCCCAGGTAACCGCCGGACACAGGCGCGCGCTGCTTGGCTTTCTGGCGTCCTCCGGTCTCGGTGGGCGGCGGGGGCGGTACAAGCTGCCTTTCTATCTGGTCATCGGCCCGCCCGGCAGCGGCAAGTCCAGCATTCTCGAAAGCTCCGAGCAGCAATTGGGTGAACCGACCGTCATCGGCGACATGGTATGGCGGGCGGGCCGGCAGGCCGTTTTCATAGAGACGACAGGAGGTCTGCCCGACACCTCGCTGGCCCAGGTCTTCGCGCTCGTCAAGGCAGTCCGGCCACGGTTGCCCCTAAATGGTGTCCTGCTGGTATTGAGCCCGGCCGATCTGGTACTGGCCGACCAGATCGAGCAGCGGGCGATCGCACAGGCGGTGTCGAAGAACCTGCGGGAGCTGGACGAGCTTTCCGGACAGCGCTTGCCGGTGTACTTGCTGCTCTCGAAGACCGACCTCGTACCCGGTTTCCGGGAGTTCTTCGATCGCTACGAAACCCATGAGCGCAACCAGCCCTGGGGTTTCGCATTGAGCGACGAGGCGCATGCGGATCGCGCCGGTGACGACTGGCGCGAAGCCGAAATCGAAAAAGGCTTCCACGATATCGTCGCCGCCATGCGGCTCCGCCACATAGAATGGCTGACGCGGGAAACCGACGCGGTGCGCAACGTCCACCTGCAGGGCTTTGCCGCACAGATCGCGGCGCTGCGCCAGACCATCGCTCCGTTTTCCGATGCGCTGCTGTCGGACAAGAACCGAGCCGAAGGCGGCCGGCTGCTGCGCGGCATATTCCTGACCAGCGCCCGTCAGGAAGTACTCTCGATCGATGCCTTGCTGCCGGAACTGTCACGCCGGTTCGCGATGCCCCGTATCGGCCTCTTGCCCCCGGATCTCGGCCTCGACGAGGTAGACCAGAGCTATTTCATCAATGGCACGCTGGAGAAGGTCATCATCCCGGAAGCCGGGCTCGTGACACGCAATAGCGGAGCGAGGATCCGCCTGGGCGCGCAATGGACAGCCGTCGCGGCGCTGGCGCTTGCCGGAGCCTTTGGCGGATACCGGCTGTTCACCGACTTCGACCGCGCCGTCTCGACGGTGGCCCGGCTTTCCGAAGCGGCAGCCCTCACGCCCCCGGTCGTCTCGCCAGCAGGGCATATGGATCTTCCCGATGTGCTGGAAGCATTGCGGCAACTGGAAGCGATGAAGAACTCGCTGCCATCGCACGCTCCCACATTGCTGTCCCCGTTCGGTCTTTCCGACGACAGGGTCCTCGCCACGGAAATCGATGACGCGCGACGCATGATCCGGACACGGGCGCTGATGCCGCATCTTTCCGCCCTCATCGAAACCGACCTGGTCGATCTCGAGGCCAGCATCGCCAGCCTGAAGACGCTTCTCGCCATAGCCGAGGCGCCCGCAAATGCGGACCTGCCCGCGCTTCACGACTGGCTGAAGATGCGCGCGGAAGCGATCACGACACAGGATGCCGACTTCATCCTGGCCGAATGTGTCGCGGCGATCCGCGCGGCCGGCGGCCTGACGATCGGAGCCGACTACATCGATGCCGCCAGACGGCTGCTCGCCTTCCGGGAGAGCACGCGATGAGCCTGCGGACGACATTGCGCAAAACCGGCCGGGCCTTGCGTTCCAGGGGCGTGCTGCTGACGCTCTTCACGATCGTTCTTGCAACGATCGTCTGGTTCACCCTTCCGCTTCTCGGGCTCGCCGACCTGCGACTGGCGGCACTGCTCGTGCTGGCGCTCGCCTGGGGGATCGGCGGCTACCTCTTGCGGCTGCGCCGCAGCAGCGAGGAGACTGCACTGCTTGCCGCATTGCGCAAGCAGCAACTCGAAGCAGAAGCAGCCTCCGACAAGGTGCAGGCCGGTCTCGAACTTCAGTTCGCGCGCTACCGCGAGGGCGCCCGGGACGTGATGCAGTTCCTGCGCAGGGGGCACCGCGACTGGTTCGCCAGCGCGCGCTACAGGCTGCCATGGTACGTGGTGCTCGGCAGTGACGACGCCGGCAAGACGAGCCTTGTCTGCGACAGCGGCCTCACGTCCGCAATCATCGGGGATGATGGCGACAACCTCGTTGGCGGATCGCAATCCGCGACCTTCCACATTGCCGAAGAGGCGGTGTTCGTAGAGATAGCCGGCTCATTCCTGGGGCAGCAGGACAAGATTTCGCAGCCGCTCTGGCAGCGCATCTTCGACCATCTGCGCCGCCTGCGACCGCGTCAGCCGATCAACGGCATCCTGCTCGCGGTTTCCCTCGACAAGCTGCTGACGATGACGCCCGAGGACATCGGTGACGAGGCGGCAACGACAAGGCGCCGCATCGATGACATGCTGGCCCGCCTTCGCAGCCACGCACCCGTCTATATCGCGGTGACGAAACTCGACGTGCTCGTCGGCTTCGACGAGTTCTTTGATTCGCTGAGCGTCGAGGAACGTGCGGCGACATTCGGCTTCGCGATCACTGATCTCGAAAAGAACTCCACGCCGGGCAACGGTGATATCTTCGACCGTCGCTTCGCCAACCTTGTCCAGGGCCTTGCCCATCAGCAGTTCATGCGCATGGGCGAAGAGCCGGACGAAAGACGGCATCGCCGGCTGATCGAGTTTCCCGGCCAGTTCGCCCTTCTGCAGCCAAGGCTCGCGGCTTTCGTTCGCGGTCTGTCAAACGGGCAGCGCTTTGGCCCGGCCCTGAACCTGAGGGGACTATTCTTCACGAGCACCCGGCAGAACGGCGGCGCTGCCGACATGCTGGTTGCCCCGCTCGCCGCCCAGTATGGACAGCCGCGCACGGCGCTTGCCGCCCACAGCGACAGCGCGGCCAACAGGCGACAGGGCTTTTTCGTGCGCGGGCTCTACCGCAACGTGCTGCTGCCCGAAGCGCATCTCAGCGGCCTGACCCGCTCCGCCCGGATGTTGATGCAGGGCCGCGACATTGCCGTGAACGCGGCGCTGTTCATCGCCAGCTTCATCCTGCTTGGTCTGGTCTGGCTCAGCTTCACCGATGGTCGCAGCTATGCAACCCGTATCACCGAGACGGTCGCGTCGGCGCGCGAGCGGGTGGGCCTCGCCGTCCCGGATGGCAAGGTGCCGCTGCATTTCGAACCGGTGCTGGCCACGCTCGATGAACTGCGTACGCTTGTCGTGGCGAAGCCCGACGGGCCGACCTTCGGCCTTTACGGCACCGGATCGATCGAACAGGCCTCCGGCGACGCCTACGAGAAAGCCGTCGCGACGATGCTGTTCCCGTTCGTATGGAGCTACCTCAAGGATGGGCTCGCCGATCCGCAGACGCCAGCGGCGCTGCGCTTCCAGCAACTCAAGCTCTACCTTATGCTAACCGGATCACGACCGGTCAGCGCTGAAACCGCGGCGATGCTCGGTCCCGACTTCGCTGCTCGCTGGCTGAACGACCGCAGTGCCGAAATCGACCGGCGCGTCAGCGCGCACCTCGCAGCACTCGCCTCCGCGGACATGCCGGCGCCGACGGAAAACGGCGTCCTTGTCGACGCCGCGCGCGCAATGATCGTCGACTATACTCTCGCCCGCCTTGGTTACGACATGGCGCTCTTCCAGCCGGAAGCCCGCGAGCTGCCGGTATGGCGACCGGTCGACCATATGGGACTTTCCGGTCCGAACGCGATCGGCCGCGCCAGTGGCACGAGCCTCTGGGACGGCATCAGCGGCGTCTACACCAGAGCCGGTTTGAAGCACATGGAAAAGGCTTCCGGTTCGGTGGCGGAGACCCTTTCCAGCGACATCTGGGTGATGGGAACGGAAAGCAAGCTGGTCCTGGACCAGGAAAGGTCGCGCGTCCGCTCCGGCATTCTCGACTTCTACCGCGTCGACTATATCAGGCAGTGGGACAACCTCCTGGCAGACCTCGGCATGGCTGGCGTTTCGACCGCGGACGAGGTCGCGCGCGCGGTCGCCACCATCACCGGAAGCCCCTCGCCCATACGCGAACTCCTCACCGCGATCGCGGCCGAAACCGACCTCGATGCGAGCTCCGCCATCATCTCGGAAGTCAGCAGCGCTGCCGGCGCCGCCGGTATCACCGGCTTCGAGCAGGTGAGCCTCACGACCCTTTCGCCGCGCAGGGTGGTCAACGTCGCCAAGGCCGTCTCCGACCACTTCAGCGATTTCCATCGGTCGGTAACTGCGGAAGAGGGCAAGCAGGCGCCAATCGATGCGGTCATTGCCGAACTGGAGCCCCTTTACGCCAAGCTCAATCATGTCGCCACCGGCGGCGATGTACTCGATCTCGGCGCCGAACCGCAGACGCTGCTCAACGCGGCGGCGGAACGGATCCGCGCCATGCCACCGGTGCTGCAGCCGTTCCTGACCCGCATCACCGACCGCATTTCGGACGTGCTGAACGGCACTTCCCGCGAACGCCTCGCGCAGATCTGGTCGACCACCGTGCTGCCCGCGTGCCGGGCGACGACCGAGGGGCGCTATCCCTTCGATCGGAAGAGCGATGCCGACACTTCGCTTGAGGATTTCGCCAGAGTTTTCGCGCCGCAAGGGGCGATCGCCACGTTCCAGAATACCTATCTCAAGCCCTATATCGACACCTCGACGACGCCCTGGCGCTGGCGCAAGGGCCAGCAGGGGGCGCTTGCCTATGACGACACGGTTCTCGCCGCATTCGAAACCGCGAACCGGGTGACGACAGTCTTCTTCGGTGAAAGCGAAACGCCGAAGCTGCAGTTCACCCTCAAGCCGGCCACCCTCGACAGCAATGCACGAGCGCTCCAGTTCGACGCCGGCGGACAAACCCTCGTCTATGCCCACGGTCCGGTCGAGGAAACGCCCTATCAGTGGCCGCCGGAAAAGGTCGCCAGCCCGGTAGCCCTCTCGGTAACACCTGAGATCGAGGGCAGGCGCAATTCGGTCTCCCGTGAAGGCGCATGGGCGCTGTTCCGGCTTTTTGATCTCGGCCGCATCCAGGAGAAGGAGCCCGCCGACGTTGTATCGATGCGCTTCGAGGTGGGCGGCCGCAAGATGGTGCTGCAGGTGAAGGCCCCCGTCACCCGCAATCCTTTCGCGCGCGACGAACTGGCGGAGTTCCGATGCCCAGAGCTTTGATCGTGCATGGACACCTCGTCTCTACGCTCGGGCCATGCGTCACCCTTATGCAGCGCGGACCCGGCAACCGAGCGCATCATTATGTTTCAGGATGGAAATAGTCGATGTCGGATAGCCTGCTTGTCCATTACAACAGGGAACTGCTCACGATCCGCCACGCGGCTGCGGCCTTTGCCGCGGACAACCCCCGCATCGCCGGCCGGCTGCGACTGTCGGAAGACGCGATCGAAGATCCCCATGTCGGTCGACTGATCGAGGCCTTCGCCTATCTGACCGCACGCGTGCGCCAGAAGATCGACGACGACTTCCCGGAACTGACGGATGCTTTGCTCGGCATCCTCTACCCCCATTTCGACCGGCCGATCCCGTCGATGTCGATCCTGCAGATGGAACCGAAGCCGGATCTTGCGGAAGCCTATCACATCCCTTCAGGCACCCATGTCGATACGGAAGCAGTCGAAGGCGAAACCTGCCGCTACCGCACGGTGTACGACGTCACGCTGCATCCGGTTACCGTGCGCGCCGCGACACTGACGGGCCGCCCCATCCGCGCGCCGGAAACGCCGCGCGCGTTGAATGCCGCAGCCTGCCTCCGCCTGACACTGGAGACGACCCTGCCCGAGGGCAGTTTCGCCGCCAGTGCCCCGCCACGACTGCGGTTCTTCCTGCGCGGCCAGCCGCAATTCGTCTATCCGCTGTATGAACTGCTGCTCAACGATGCAATTGCCGTCGCGTTCGCCGAGGGTGCTGGCGACCCCTCGCCGATCGTCATGGATGCGAGCGTCCTGCAGCCGGCGGGCTTGGAAGAGGACGAGGGCATGCTGCCCTATCCCAAGCGCTCGCATGTCGGCTTTCGCATCCTTACGGAATACTTCGCATTTCCGGAAAAGTTCCTGTTCGTGGACCTTGAATTTCCCGATCGCGACCGGCTTGTCGCCAAGGCCGGCCGGGTGCTCGATGTCTTCATCTATCTCAAGCGCCCCTTTCCCAATCTCGAGCGCCTGATGAACGAAAGCGCCTTCGCGCTTGGCTGCACCCCTGTGGTCAACCTGTTCCCGCAGACCGCCGAACCGATCAGCCTCGACCAGCGCACGACCGAGCACCGGATCGTGCCCGACAGCCGTCACCCCCGGGGCCTTGAGGTGTACAGCGTCGAAAAGGTGCGCACTGTCGACGCGTCGGGAACACGGCGCGACGTGCAGCCATTCTACAGCGTCACGCATAGCGCCAGCGTCCCGGATGCGCGCCATGCCGAGAGCTACGATCCCTGGTGGCTTGCCCACCGCCGCGAGGCGGAGCCGGACAATCCCGGCAGCGAGACATTCATCTCCATCGTCGACCCGGATTTCCGTCCGGACCAGCCCGGCGGCGAAATAATGATAGCGGAAACATTCTGCCTCAACCGCAACCTGCCGGAGCGCCTGCCATTCGGCGGCGGCCAACCGCGGCTGCGGCCAGCCGAACCGATACCCATGGTGGAAACCCTGCGTCTGCTGACGGCACCGACCCCCACCATCCGCCAGCGGAACGGCCAGGGCAGCCGCTGGAAGCTGATTTCGCAACTCTCCCTCAACCACCTCTCGCTCGTCTCCGACGGCGGGCTCGACGTGCTGAAGGAGATCCTGCTGCTTTATGATTTTCGCGATTCGGCGGAAACACGGGCGCTGCTCGACGGGATGATCTCCCTCTCCTCGCAGAGTGGAACTGCCCGGGTGAAGAGTGGCGGCCTCTCCGCCTTCTGCCGGGGCATCGATGTGACGATCACTTTCGACGAAAGCAATTTTTCCGGCAACGGCGTTTTCATGATGGCGACAGTCCTTGAGCGTTTCCTGGGACTGTACGCCAGCGTCAATTCCTTTTCGCGGCTTACGGCTTTGGTAAAAGGCCGCAGCGGAGTATTAAAGACATGGCCAGCACGCGCCGGGGATCGCACGCTTCTCTGAAGGCGGACATCTTCGAGAACTTTCAGTCCTACGACCTGTTCCAGGCGATCCGGATGCTGGAAGCCCTGGCATCGGCGGAAAGTCGCGACGCCGGGCTCGATGCGGTCGAGCCCGTGGGGCGCAACGTCGATCCGGACAAGGCGCCGCTACGCATCCGTGCCGCGGTGCCGCTCGGCTTTGCCGCCGCCGAGGTGACGTCCGTCCGCCGCCCGCGCAACGGCGACCCGATCGAACTGACCCAGTCGGTGGTGGGACTCACCGGCCCTTCCGGCGTCCTGCCACACGCATTCAGCGAGCTGGTCCAGATGAGCGTTCGCGAGCGCAATCCGGCGCTCCGCGAATTCCTCGACGTCTTCAACAATCGCCTGACCGCGCTGCTGTTCGAAGCCTGGGCAAAGTACCGCATCGTCATCGAGCGCGAGCGGGCATCGACGGTCGGCACGGCGAAGACCATCGACCACGCCCTGAAGTCGCTGATCGGCCTTGGCTTTGACGCCGCCCAGGCTCGCACCGCCATTCCCGATTCCGCCTATGTCTTTTTCGGCGGGCTCATCGGTCGGCCATCGCGCTCCGCCTACGCCGTCGAAAGCATCCTGTCGGGCGGTCTCGGGCATGACGTTCGCATCGAACAGTTTCTTGGCGAGTGGATCGCCATTGCACCTGATGACCGCACCCGCCTGCCGGACGCGACAGCACCGGAAGGCGCCCATGCCCGCCTCGGCGATGACGCTGTCCTTGGCGCGAATGTCTTCGACATGGAATCGGCGGTCCTGATCTGCGTCGGGCCGCTGGACTATGGCGATTTCCGCGCGCTGCTGCCGGATGGCCCGCGCGCGCCGCTTCTGACAGACCTTGCCGCCAACGCGCTCGGTCCCGACAAGAGTTTCCGCATCCGCCTCGAACTGAAGAAGGACCAGGTTCCCGGCCTGCGGCTCGAAGCCGACAAGGCGAGCCCGACCGCCAGCCGTCTCGGCTGGAATACCTGGATCACATCGGCGAGCCCGCGACAATCGTCGGCTGCTGCGGAGTTCCGCCCCCTTCCGCATCTGCGCTGACACCTATGAGGAATTCATGAGCGACTGGACCCAAGGTTACGTTTCCGACATCGAGTATCTTCCCGGCTTTTACGCCGAGCAGACGCCGGCCCACCTCGACGTCGTATGCCTGTTGAAGGGCATGGAACCCCCGGTCGAAGCCGGACAGTCCTATAACTACTGCGAACTCGGCTGCGGCGTCGGCGAGTCCGCGCTCGCCATCGCTGCTGCCTCGCCGGACAGCCGCGTCTGGGGCTTCGACTTCAATCCCGCCCATATCGCCCGGGCCAACACGCTGGCGGCCGCTGCTGGCCTCGGCAACATCGTGTTCGAGGAGGCGTCGTTCGAGACGCTGGCGAACGGAAACTCCAGCCATGACCTTCCCGCTTTCGACTACATTGCCCTTCATGGCGTCTGGAGCTGGGTCAGCATCGAAAACCGCGCGCACATCGTCCGCTTCATCGATCGTCACCTGAAGCCCGGCGGTCTCGTCTACGTCACCTACAATGCCCTGCCCGGCTGGGCATCCGCAGTCCCGCTGCAGCGGATGCTCTACATGTTCGGCACGGTTGGCAGCGATCGCAGCGACCGACGCATCATCGACGCCGTTGCCATGGCCCGGGAATTTGCCGATGCCGGTGTCCGGGCACTCCCGCAGGAGCTTCTGGAGTCGCTGTCGAAGGAGAAGAGCCTTGCCTATCTCTCCCACGAATATCTGAACGAGCACTGGGCGCCGTGCTTCCATGCCGACGTGGCCCGCGATCTCGCCGCCGCGAAGCTGAGCTATGTCGGTACCGCCAACATCCTCGAAAATTTCCCCGACGTTTCGCTGTCGAAGGAGCAACGGGAGCTGCTGGCCCGGGCGCCGGCCGCCATGAGCGAGCCGCTGAAGGACTATTTCCTGGAGCGGACCTTCCGCCGTGACGTGTTTGTCCGCGGAGCACGCGCAATACCCGATCGGCGCCTGGACAGTCGCATAGCGGAACGCAGCCTTTGCCTTGTGGTGCCGCCGAAAGCGGTCACCCGGGACATCCGCATTCCGCTCGGCACCGCCACGCTCAACGAACGCTTCTATGGACCGGCGCTGGAGGCACTGACGCAGAGGCCGCATACTATCGGCGAACTGATGCGCCTGCCGGGAACGGAGGGATCGACAGCGACGCCGCGCGAAGTGCTCGGCATGCTCGTCGGCTCCCGCCAGGCGATGCTGATGACGGGCGCACCGGCCGAGGCGGGCCTTGCGGCGGTTCGGGCCTATAATGCCGTGCATCTCAGCGCCTGCGCCGACGAGGGACGCGCGGTCTGTGCGCTGGCGGCAACGGGTGTCGGCTCGGCGCTGACCGTCCGGCTGTTTGAAATGCTGGCCTACGAGGTTCTGGTGGCGGGCTGCGCCGTCGATGTCGATGCCGTCACCACAGCGATCTGGCAACTGCTCGCGAGCCGCGATGACCGTATCCGGCACGAAGGCGAGATCATCGAGGACGAACAGGAGAGCCTGCGCCTGCTGAGGGAGAACGTGAAGGACATCCTTGCCCTCGCCTTGCCGATCTGGCAGCGAACCGGCGCGATCTAGGTATATTCCGACGTGTCGCCCCTTTCAGGAACCTCCCCGCCCGAGCCGCGGCTCTTTCTGCGCGCGGGCGGGACCGTGGAAACCTATCGGGCGGCACTCCCGGATGGCCGGGATGTCGTGGTTAAGCGCCTGGTGCCTGAACGGGCGGCGGCAGATCCTGTCGGCGCCCGGCGCTTTGGCCGCGAGAAGCGCCTGGCAGAAGTTCTGCGCCATCCGTCCCTGCCGTGCCTGATCGCCACCGGGGACGGCTGGATGGCCAGCGAACGGCTCGAAGGCTGCCTGCTGGAATCGTCCCGGCGCGAGAATATGACCGTCGCAGGCTCCATGGCATTGCTCGGCGCGCTCGCCGGGGTCCTTGCCCATGTTCACGCGCAAGGCGTCGTCCACCGCGACATCAAGCCGGGGCATGTGATGTTCCGCGGTAACCTGCCGGTTCTCATCGATTTCGGAATTGCGGGCCTGCGCTGCGAAGACGATCCTCTGGCAGGCTCGGAGTTTTCGGGCTCGCCCGCATGGATGGCACCGGAGCAGATTGCCGGCGACCCCGGCGGACCGGAAGCCGATACATGGGCCCTTTGCGCGCTCGGCCTGTGGCTGCTGACGGGTGTGCGGCCCTATTCAGGCCCGGCACAGGAGGTGCTGGCACGCCGCCGTGCGGGAGAACAGCCCCGCTTCGAGTGGGAGCGCGCCTGCAAGGCAGCACCGCCCAGCCTGGTCGAACTCCTGCGGGCCGGGCTTGGCGAGGCCGCCACGCGGCCCGCCAGTGCCGAATTGTCCCGGTTTCTTGCCGTCAGACGATCACCAGTTCCAGAGCCGGATGCAGTTTCTTGAGGTTCGGCAGCGACTTCGACTGCCACGGGATACGCGTCGAGCCCTTTACGGCAAGCTTGTTCTGCGGACGCTTGCGCACGTCGATGGTGAACTTCGCCAGAAGATTGATGCCCGAACTGTTGAGAAACTCCAGTTCGGTAAGGTCGAGCACGATCGTGTCTTCGGCTGAACCAAGCACCTGCTGCATCATCTCGAGGATAGGGGCGTAAGCTTCCGTACCCGAGAGACGCATCGTACCTTCATAGTGGATCGTGGTGTTTTCCGCCCACACGCGATATTCGTTCGTCTTGATTTCCATAGCTTGAAAATTCTCCAATGAAATGTCTGGCAGCACCTCGCCTCAGGCGATGTCCAATGCCGCGAAGGTCTCGAGCCGGATCGATTCGCCGGCGGCCACCTTACGGAAGCTCCAGCCCAAACGCACGCCGTAGTCGCTCATCAATGTCAGAAGTCCGAGCCCCGATCCACTGGAGTTCGCGTCCTCGGCATTTGCCTCGATGCGCTCGATCAGGAGTTCGCCTGGATCACGGCCCTCAATCCCGGCGAGCAGGCCCTGGAAGCGCTCGGCGGTTTCCGCCGCAATGTGGTTCGCAACCTTGAGTTCGAACCGGTTTTCCTCCAGCGAGGCCTGCACGGTGATGTCGCCACCGGCGCGGAACTTCACCGCGTTTTCCAGAAGCTCGTTCACCATGTAGCCGATGCTGTGGCGGGCATCGTTATAGGCCATGTCCTGCGCGCGGCAGCGCAGTCCGTAGAGTTCCCCGACAAACTCGGCGGTGGTGCTGCAATGATGCCAGCTGAGATCGATGGGGCCGTCGGCAAGGCGCAGATGGCTGCTGAAAGCCGACGCGGAGTTACTGGGGTCGATTTCGCCAAACTGTGAATCCATGAACATCACCTGTGTCGCATGACGACGAGCGTTATGTCGTCGTGGATTTTCTGGGTGCCGATATGGGCCATGAGATCGGCGATGATGGCATCCTTGATCTCGGTGGCGCTGCTGTGGCTGTGCTTGCTGGCGCTCTCGCACAGCCGATCCAGTCCGAACAACTCGCCCTTCGGGCTTTCCGCCTCGGTGACGCCGTCGGTATGGAGCACGATGACGTCGCCGCTTTCAAAGGGAACGTCGATGGTGGCGACGAACGGTGCAATGTCGCTTTCCAGGCCGATCGGGAAGCCGAGGTCGATGGTGTCGATGCGCTCGACCTCGCCACCCTTGCGGACGATGAGGATCTCTTCATGCTGGCCGGACAGGGTCACCTTGTTGTCGGAATAGTCGATGAACGACAGCGACAGGTGCTTGTCGGTCCTGGTACGCTCGATGTTCTTGTAGATGGCGCGGTTGAGGACCTCGAGGAACTCCTTCGGATCACCGCCGCCCTTTTCCTGGAGCGCACGCGCCACTGACTGCACCATCAGCATGAGCACGCCGCTTTCAAGGCCGTGGCCGGTGACGTCGCCGATACCGATCTTGACGCCGTCCTCGCCGGTCAGGACATCGAAATAGTCGCCTCCGACCTCGTCGGCCGGCGCCATGTAGCCGGCTACTTCAAGGGTGGGGATGGCGCCAAGCTCGGCCGGCTTCGGCAGCACCATCATCTGGATATGTCGCGCCACATCCAGCTCGGCCCCGAGCCGCAGGTTCTCGCTTTTCAGCTTGGCATTGAGCGCAGTGATTTCCTCGTTGGCCTTGCCGAGTTCGGCGGTGCGTTCCTCAACCAGCTTTTCCAGATTTTCGGTGTGGAACCGGATCTCTTCGGCCATCTTGTTGAAGGCGACGCCGACGGCGCCCACCTCGTCGCGCGCCGGGATTTCGACGCGCACCGAATAGTCCTTCTGCTGCAGCCGCGCGGCGGCATCGGCAAGGGCGCTGAGACCGGCTGTGATGCGACCCGAGATCGCGTAGACGGCGGCGAGCACGATCAGCAGGCAGAGCACGACAGTACCGGCCTGCCAGGCGACCACGCCCTGGGTTGCGCGCGAGATCTCGCTCTGGGCGGCGATCAGCGCCGCATACACTTCCCGCTCCGGCACCATGAAGCCGAGCAACATGGTCTCGCGGGTAACCGGCGCCTTGCCGCTGTAGAGGTTGGTCGGCGCAAGCTGCTTCATCAGCATGATGTAGGGCACGTCCTCACCGTTCTCGGTAAGATTGATGCGCTTCATCGCCGTGCTGCCGTCCTGCGGCAGGACGAGGGCAGCGATCTCAGGCTGGCTGCTCTCGTGCAGCCCCCGGCTGAAGCCGGCGTCCTTGTTGATCGTGAGGCCGAGGGTCTTTTCCCCCGCATCGGTAACCGCAAGGACATTGCCGTCCGACATGCTGAGGAAGGCAAAGCCGGTATCGGCAATCTTGACGCTCTGGACGACATTGACCATCTGATCGAGGGTGAGGTCGACCCCGACAATGCCGTTGATGTCCGTGCGGTCGGGCGTCATCAGCGGCTGGAAGAAGCTGACGATGATCTTGCCGGTGATCCCGTCCATGTAGGGCGAAAGCGTCGTGATCGCCGAGTCGACCGGCCGGGTCGACGGATCCTTCACCCAGCCCTGCCAGGTTTCATAGAGCTCCGGGAAATAGAAGTCCCACCAGTTGGTACTGTTGTGGCCGGGATAGACCTCGTCGAACACCTTGCCCTGGTCGCTGAAGGGCGTCGAGCGCAGGATCGGGCCCGACCGCGGGCCGATGTAGTACATCTGGAGCTTCGGCGGGCCGGAGGTCTGCAGGCTCGGGCCGAAAATGTTGAATGCCGCGCTGTTGCGCACATTCGCCGTCACCTCGGGAAGCGGCTTCTTCTGCTCGTCGAGCAGATAGCCCCAGACCGTGACCGCGGACGCCTCGGGCGCAAGGTTCTGCCACCAGTTGCCCTGGCTGTTGTAGGAAAGAGAGGTCGTGAACGATCCATCCGCAGCGAGCGTGTCGCCGAGCGCATCGGCAAGCGCCGGATGGTCGATCACCGTCTGCATCGAACCGGCAAGCGCATTCACTTCGGAATGGTAACGATCCAGCAGCAGGTTGGTGCGCTCGACCGTGGTGTCGAGATAGTTGTTCAGGTATTCGCTGGTGGCCTCTTCGAGACCGCGTCCCACCTGCTGGGTGGCATTCAGCGACAGGCGGTGGACGTTCCAGAGCGCGATGCCGCCTGCAAGCAGCAGGTCGACCAGCAGCGCCCCGCCAACGACGAGGATGAACTTGGTGCGGAAGGTCCGCGGCGCGAGACTCCAGCGCCGGGAGGATTTGACTGCAGTCTCTGTCATACCGGCTTACGTCCCGACGCTACCCATACCGGCCAGCCGGCGTATCCGCTGGGATGAAGCGCCGCAGCGCGGTGATCCTGGAAGCCGCGACGGAACTTCTCGACAAAAGCCGGGTCATCGCCGCGCTTTTCCGACATGCCGCCAGCGAACATTTCTTCCCACGCCTCTACCATGTCGGCAAAGTCCTGCGGATCGCCGTCGAGATTGGTGACCATGAAGGACTCCATGTGGATGTCCTCGAAGCCGGCCATGTCGAGGGCACGGCGGCTCTTCGGCCCGAACTCCAGGTCCATGTCGAAATGCTCGAACAGCTTGGACAGCTCGTCATAGGTCCACTGGATCGACTGGCCGCGCGGCTCGCCGAGGCAGTGCGAGATCTTCTCGTTGGTGACGTAGACGCGCCCGCCCGGCTTGCAGATACGGAACAGCTCGCTGAGGATCATCTCCGGCTTGTTGAAGATCTGCAGCGCGTGGCGGCAGGTAACGAAGTCGAATTCGTTGTCCTCGATGAGCATCTCGGAGGCGTCGCCATAGACATATTCGACATTGTTGATGCCGAAGTCGGCGGCTACGCGCCGGGCGTAGTTCAGGCTCGATTTCGAATGGTCGAGCGCAACGATACGCGACAGCGCGAATTCCTTCGACAACAGCACCGCGAAATCGCCGATACCGCAGCAGATGTCGGCGACCTTCATCCCCGGCTTCAGGCCATGGCGCGGCAGGATGTTACGCTCGTGGTTCCAGGCAAGCTTGGTCTGCGTTCGCAGTACCGGGATGAAGCCGCCTTCCTCCAGGAACGACTGCCCCGGATAGAACTCGCTGTCATATTCCTCCACCGCGATTTTCGGGTTCACGTCGTTCAGCGCGACGAACTTGCGCGTCGACCAGCCGACCACGCTCGAGGTGATGATCGAGATCCGCAGATCGGAACGCTCGTTGCACGCCCTGACGAAGAGATTGGCGAGCACCCGGAAGGCGATATTGTTCAATCGCACCAGCTTCTTGACGTTGACATAGAGCGTACCGCGCACCGCAGCGATGCTGTTCTCGAACAACTCCACGCAACCGGAGAGGTCCGCTTCCGTTTGCGGCCGCATCGAGCCGGCAATCGCGAACTCCTGATTGTTCTGGTCGAACCGGATTTTGTAGGTGGTGTTATTGAGCATCGCTATGCGTTTCCTCGAGTGCGAATTCGGCGACGAGACGGAGAGAATGGTCGCCGAGCTGCTCCACCGACAGCTGCGCTCCATAATCGACGGCAAGTTCCATCAGGCCGATATCATTGGTGAGCGGCCCCTCGGCAAAAAGCGCGTTGCGATAGTCTTCTGCCACGCCTGCGTGCGACAACCTGGCGATCGCGTCCTGATAGAAACCGCTGGTGTCGCCATCGGAAGGGATGGTGAGCTCGACACGGTCCCGTGCGCCGCTGCGTGAGATACTGCACAGCAGGTCGCCCCCGGCATGATGCTGCCGGAATGCAGTTTCCAGGAGTTCGTTCAGCGCTGAAGAGAGGAGATTGGAATAGAGGATCGAATCGGCGCGGTTGTGGCTGACCATCTTGGCCATGTAGGAAGACAGGCGGTCACAATAGGCCCAGTCGGACGCAAAGCCGTCCATTCCCATGTCGAATTGCAGAAGAAGGGTGAAATCTTTTCCATCTGCGTTGTCGGCTGCTCGTATCATCAGACCTGCCTGCTCCCAATGGCATACTAAAAATGGCTTTGAGCCCCGTGCCGATCCTGGCCGGGCAAAAAAGCAAATATCGCGTCCGTCCTCCCCGTTCGCTCGAACGCGGCGCCTGCTGCCCGAAATGACTGAGAAGATCGCCGCAAAACGCGGCGCACAAATCTCCCGCGGGACTTGTATCAGCACGGCGGATGAAGCTATGTCATGAAATTATGTACGAATCGTCAAGAGAAGTGTCGGGCCCCGAAGTGCCATCGGACGTTGCAGCCGAGCTCGCAGCGCTGCGTGCGGAACTGGACCGTCTCACCGCAGAGCACGACGATCTCCGGCTTCTCTACGAAGCGATGATCGAGCACGGCGAGGCGGTCGAAGACCAGCTCGCCGAAAAGAACCAGCTTCTCGAAAAGACCCAGGCGCGTCTTGAAACCGAGCTCGCAGACGCGACGCGCTACGTGATCTCCATCCTGCCGGACAAGCGCCTGGAGTTGCCGGCGACAGACTGGCTGCTCGTCCCCTCGACCGAACTTGGCGGCGATTCCTTCGGCTACCACCAGATCGACGACGATCACTTCGCCTTCTATCTCCTTGACGTCTGCGGCCATGGCGTCGGAGCCGGGCTCCTGTCGGTCAGCGTCATCAACGTGCTGCGCGCCTCGGCGCTCGGCAATGTCGATTTCCGTGATCCGCCCGCGGTTCTGGCGGCCCTCAACAACACCTTCCCGATGGAAAAGCAGAACAACATGTTCTTCACCATCTGGTACGGTGTCTACAATCGCGCCAACGGCGTCCTGCGCTACTCCACGGGCGGCCATCCGCCGGCGATCCTGCTGCGCAAGGGCGCCGACAAGCCCGAACTCCTGATCACCTGGGGCGGCATGGCGATCGGCACGTTCCCCGATCTCGATTTCGACTGCAGCGAGACGACGCTCGGCAGCGGCGACCGCCTGCTGATCCTCAGCGATGGCACTTTCGAGGTGAACGGCCCCGGCGACGACATGCTGTCCGTCGAAGCGCTGGCCGATTTCGTCGCGGGCTCGGGGGCCGGACCGGCAGGCGTGCTGGAATGGGTTCGCTCCTTTAACGACGAAGGGCCGCTTCCCGACGATTTCTCGCTTCTCGAAGTGCGCTTCTAGAAGGCGCGCCCGGAGGGTAAGTGACGCGATTTGAGGCGCCCAGCCCCTCCGACATCAATGCTTAAAGCAGTTCTCGCGATGCCATCGAAGGAAGTGTGGATGCGGCCTTTCGAAAGCTCGTAGCGGCACGATTGCGCGGCCGGTCCTGTTGACCAGTGCCCGAATGCTGTCCGGGTCGTTCACCTGCCGTGAAACAAGAATGTCCAGCTCATCGGATAGGCTAATCGGCCCCCGATCGAACATCCAATGTGCCGTTCCAGAGAGCGCTATGCCATTACTCAGAATATCGGGGCCATTCGCTTCCACTGGCCTGATATGCGCGGCGTCCACTTCGGCGCGACCACCGCCATTGATGAGCTTCAGGCCAGTGATTGCGCATCGCTTGTCGTAGGCTCGCAGCACAAGGCGGCGGAAAAGTCGATTACGAGCAATTCTGGAGGTGACCTGAACGATGCGATCACGCTCCTGTTCAAAAACGAAGGGTGACTGCATCTGCTCTGAAAAGCCAGGGAGCGAATTTGCAATCTCCGCCTCGCCTACCCGTGGCAGCTCCGGCTCCCGTTCATCGAAACCCAATGACAGGATGCGATTGAAATCTGCCGAAGAGATCGGTCTCACTGCCGATTGCGCCCGTCCGGAGATACGACCCTCCTCATTCAACACACCGCGTTCGATAACGCCATCAGAGTCGCTGAACGGAACTGTATTAACGAAGTCCAGATAGCTCCCAGGCTCAATCAATGCGACATACATACCGGCCGCATTGGGGTCCGGAATGACCTGGCTGACTCTTGCTATTGCAAAATAGCCCCGAGTCGCGGCAACCTTTCTTGGCTCGTAGTAGATGATCCAGTCGCCAATGCAGGCCTCAACACGTCGCAAATACTGGCTCGGGAACTGATACCGTTCCGCCGGGCTGTCGTCGTAAATCGAATCTCTGCGATGAATGAAAACCCCGAATCCCATGACAGCGCTATAACATGCGCTCGTCCCACTCGATAGAGTTGTAGAAATCAGAGCACGTGGTGCATTCAATTTCTTCCTGCCGGCACTTGGGAGGCCTCAGCAACCTCAAACCTTCGCGTAAAAACGGGCCGGGCCGAGGTCGGCGACCGAAAGGAAGCCGGGTCTGGCTGCGCGGATGTCGGGGATACGATTGACGAGCGAGGCGCAGGTGATGGCATCGCCCTGGAACCGGTCCGTGCGCATGTTCATCGTCGGCAGGCCCTCGAGCAGCCATTCATTGTAGGGCTGCTCGCCGGTGTGCATGTAGCAGCGGTGAAACTCGCCCGAGATCTCGGTACCGTTGCTGAGGGTGAAGGTGGCGATCTCGGCTCTTCCGCGTGTGGTGCCCGCCCGGATATGGATGCCGTGTTGAGGCAGGGAAATGTCCTCCTCTGCCATAACAGGGCGATTTTCGCGTTTGAGCGATGTGATCTGCAGGCCGAGCGCGCGGATCAACGGGCGTAGCGCCACTTCAAACGTGCCGCGTTGTTGCGCCACTTGATGATGCCCCCCTTCGTGGAAGGCTTCGGGTGAAATGCCGATATAGGCCGGGGCCTTATCCGCATAGCCGAAGAGCGACAGATCCGCCGTGCAGCGGCCGATCAACTGCTTCACCTTCTGTGCAGCGGATAGAAAGGCCATGGGCTGAGAGAACCAGAAACTGTCCTGCACGCCGACCGAGACGATGCTCTTTCCGTGCTCGCGGAAAAGCGCATCGAGCGTGCGGCATCGTTCGAGCTCGTGATCGTCGTAAAACGGTTCATAGGCATGTTCTGCGATCGTCAGGACATCAAGGCCCGCACGCGCTGCCGCTGCCGCCGGCTCGTAGAGATCGGCAATCGTCGAACAATGGGTCATCAGGACCAGATTCGCCTTGTGCGTGCCGAAGGGGATATCCGGCGTGCAATGGGGCACATGGGCGAAGGGATGGCCCTGCAGCTTCTCCGGATTGACGGGGCTGCGCCGGTAGAAGGCCACGATTTCGGCGCCTTTTTCCGTGGCAAACCTGGCCGCCAGCTGGCCCATCATTCCTGCACCGTAAATGATGATCCGTGTCGCGCTCATGGAATAGTCCTTGGATGGGGCCGAAAGAGGTTTGGAAACAAGCGCATAAAGCGCGGATAGAGGCGCTTCCCCGAAAGGGTGACCGCCTCCGGTCGCCTTCAGAGAGTATCGCGCACGAAACACGCTTCGGCGCATTGCTTCGGCACGGGCACGGGGCAACCACGAACAGGCAGATGAAAAGTCAAATGGAAAACGGGGCGAGAAACACTACACTTCAAGGTGTCTTATGGATGGTGACCTCGGGCCTGTTCATGGTCGCGCTCAACGGCGTGGTCAAGCACATCGGAAGCGCGTTGCCCGCTCCGCAGGTTGCATTCCTGCGATACCTCATCGGCGTGGTGTTCTTCCTGCCGATGATTGCGCCGATCCTGCGCGCCGGCTACTCGGGCAGGATCTGGGGACTTTTCATTTTGCGCGGGACCGGTTCGGCAGCGGCCGTGGGTTTGTGGTTCTATGCCATGACCCAGATCCCGGTCGCCGAGGTCTCGGCAATAGGCTTCTTCAGCCCGGTGCTTGTGCTCGTTGCCAGCGGGCTTCTGCTCGGCGAAGGGATTAGCCTGAGGCGCATGGCCGTGGTCGCTGTCGCCTTCGTCGGAGTTCTGGCCATCGTGCGCCCCGGCCTGCGCGAGGTCACGTTGGGCCATGTGGCGCAACTGGGGGCCGCCGGCTGTTTCGCACTGACTTATCTGGTCGCCAAGCGGCTTGCCGCGGAACTGGCGCCGGGAGTGATCGTGGCGATGCTGACATTTGTCACGACGCTGGTTCTGGCGCCGATCGCACTGCTCGATTGGCAGCCGGTCACGCCCTCGCAGCTGGGCTGGCTTGCTCTCGCTGCGGTTTTCGCCACGCTCGGCCACTATACGATGACGCTGGCGTTCAAGGCCGCGCCGATGTTTGCCACCCAGCCGGTGACCTTCCTGCAAATCATCTGGGCGACGCTGTTGGGAGTGATGCTCTTCGATGAAGCCCTTGATCCCTGGGTGATTGTCGGCGGCGCGCTGATCATCGGCGCGATCAGCGTAAACATGCGGCTGGAAACCGCGCGCAACTAGCGGCGTTGGCGAAGACGGCACGCAAGCTCTGGATGATCGAGAGGACCAGAGCCCATATTTCGCGTTGCGCTGCGCTGCCTTCTCCACGGAGAAAATGCCAATCTAAAAGGCAATTGTGGTGAGCTTCGCCTTGACGAACACGTCGTATCGGGTGCTCTTTCCCGCGATCTGATGCGACGGCTTTCGCACTCCCGGCATCGGCTCGGCGCGCAGGGGCCACTTCAACACCACGCGGTTTTGCGCCGCTTCCAACGCCACCTGCATGAGTTCGACGGCATCGGGATCGGTGCCGACGATATCCCGTATCAACCGCATTTCCTTCTTCACCAGCGCCGTCTTGTCGCGTGGCGGATGCATCGGATCGATCAGAACGACCTGCGGGTTCAGTTGGGGAAGCAGCAGACGGGAATCGCCGTGTATCAGCGTCATCCGGGCAACCGTTTCGGCATGCCGGCCACCCTCCGCCCGGGCACGCTCCATGCCTTCGGCCAGAAGGTCGTGCATCGTTGCCGAGCGCTCTATGAGCGTGACGCGGGCACCGAGTGAGGCCAGGAAGAACGCATCGCGCCCGAGGCCCGCGGTCGCATCGACGATATCGGGCGTCACACCGCTGGAAAACCCCACGGCTTTCGCCAGGGGCTGCCCCCGCCCCTCGCCGGAGCGAAAGCGGTGACCGACGGCACCGCCGACGAAATCGACGACCAGTGACGTTTTTTCGAGTTTCTGCGTCATGTCCCGACCTCAGAACGGGGGAGGCGCGGTGAATGTGACTTCAGACGCGTTCGGATGGCGGAAGCTTAGCTGCTCGGCATGGAGAAGCAGGCGGGGCGAGGCAGCCAGCGCCTCGCCTTCAGCATAGAATTCGTCGCCAAGGATCGCGTGGCCCAAAGCCTTCATGTGCACGCGCAGTTGATGCGTGCGTCCGGTCAGCGGAAATAGCCGAACCCGCGTCGTGTTTTCACCGTAACCGATGACCTGCCAGCGCGTTTGTGCGGGCTTGCCGTGATCCAGATCGACGCGATGGCGAGGCTTGTTGTCGGGATCGATCGCCAATGGCAGGTCGATCATGCCTTCCTCGTCCTCGATCCGGCCCCAGACCTCGGCCAAATAGGATTTTGTAGTGGTGCGCGCCTCGAACTGCGCCGCGACAAAGGCGTGGGCCTTGCGGTTGAGCGACATCAGCACCACACCTGACGTGTCCTTGTCCAGCCGGTGAACAATCAAAGCCTGCGGGAACTCCTCCTGCGCCCGCGTCAGCAGGCTGTCCTTGAGCAGGGGGTGGCGCCCGGGCACCGAAAGCAGACCGCTCGGCTTGTCGAACACGAGAAGATCCGTGTCACGGTAAAGAAGCGAAAGGTAAGGATCCAGCGGCGGATTGTAGACGGGGGAAACATCTGAAAACGCGGTCATGTCGACCCTCTACCACAATTCCGTCCGTACGGCAGGCCCTCAAGGGCAGATTTCGACCGTTACGCTGACGACCGCGTCCATGATGGCCAGAGGTCGAGCCTGCCGATTTCCGAGAGGCCGATAATGCAGAAGCCCCGGGCAGTGCTTCTGACCGGGGCTTCTCCATGGAATTCGTGACGGCGCTTAGTAGCGATCGTCGTCCTCGTCTTCGTCCTGATGCTTCGACTGCATCGACTTGAGCTTGGCGAAGACGGCGTCGGCGTCGATCTCCTGCTCTTCTTCGCGCTCGTAGCCGAGCTTTTCGGTTTCCTGCGCCGGCTGCAGCGTCTGGCCGAGTTCGGCGGCGGTCGGCAGCGGCCGGCCCTTCGATGCCTTCTCCACTTCGAGATCAAGGTCGATCTGGCTGCAGAGGCCCAGCGTCACAGGATCCATCGGCGTCAGGTTTGCGGCGTTCCAGTGGGTGCGATCGCGGATCTGCTCGATCGTCGACTTGGTCGTGCCGACGAGGCGCGAAATCTGCGCGTCTTTCAGTTCGGGATGGTTGCGCACCAGCCAGAGGATGGCGTTCGGACGATCCTGACGCTTGGATACCGGCGTATAGCGCGGGCCCTTGCGCTTGGATTCGGGAACGCGAACCTTCGGTTCGGAGAGCTTCAGCTTGTGGGCCGGATTGCTTTCGGCGCGGGCGATTTCGTCACGGGACAGCTGGCCGGTTGCGATCGGATCTAGACCCTTGATTCCCTGAGCCGATTCACCGTCGGCGATCGCCTTGACTTCCAGCGGGTGCAGCTTGCAGAACTGGGCAATCTGGTCGAACGACAGTGCAGTATTGTCAACAAGCCAGACGGCTGTTGCCTTCGGCATGAGCAGTTGTTGAGCCATGGATATAGTCCTTCTGTCCGTCCGCTCCGGTGTCGCGGGCCGTGGATCCTAACCACAATTTCCGGGAAATTATTCGCTCTATATCCGTATTGGCGCCGAATTGCAATTCTTCAGGAACGAAATGACCTTTGTCTAATTGCCGCAACCGCCTGACCTGCTATGAATGGAACACATGACTGCGCCGGGAGGGCGCGGCCTGACATATTGGCACATTTACCTGAGGAGGAGTTCATGTCTGCCAAGACCTATCCCGTGCCGAAAGCGGTGAAGAGCCGGGCGCTGATCGATGGCGACAAGTACCGGAAATGGTACGAGGAAAGCATCGAGGATCCCGACAAGTTCTGGGGCAAGCACGGGAAGCGCATCGACTGGTTCAAGCCCTATACCAAGGTCAAAAACACCTCCTTCAAGGGCAAGGTGCCGATCAAGTGGTTCGAGGACGGGCTGACCAATGTTTCCTACAACTGTATCGATCGCCACCTGAAGACCCATGGCGAACGCGTCGCCATCATCTGGGAAGGCGACAACCCCTACATCGACAAGAAGATCACCTACAACGAACTCTACGAGCATGTCTGCCGCATGGCGAACGTGCTGAAGAAGCAGGGCGTCAAGAAGGGTGATCGCGTTACCATCTACATGCCGATGATCCCGGAAGCGGCCTATGCGATGCTCGCCTGCGCCCGCATCGGCGCGGTGCATTCGGTGGTGTTCGGCGGCTTCTCGCCGGAAGCGCTCGCCGGCCGCATCGTCGACTGCGAATCGACATTCGTCATTACCTGCGACGAGGGCGTGCGCGGCGGAAAGCCCGTGCCGCTGAAGGAAAATACCGACACGGCGATCGATATCGCCGCCAAGCAGTATGTCATCGTCAACAAGGTGCTGGTGGTGCGCCGCACCGGCGGCAAGGTCGGCTGGGCGCCGGGTCGTGACATCTGGTATCACGAGGAAATCGCGACGGTGAAGGCGGACTGCCCGCCGGTGAAGATGAAGGCGGAAGACCCGCTGTTCATCCTCTATACGTCAGGTTCGACCGGCAAGCCGAAAGGCGTGCTGCACACGACCGGCGGCTATCTCGTCTACGCCTCGATGACGCACGAATACGTCTTCGACTACCATGACGGCGATATCTACTGGTGCACCGCCGATGTCGGCTGGGTGACCGGCCACTCCTATATCGTCTACGGCCCTCTGGCCAACTGCGCCACCACGCTGATGTTCGAAGGTGTCCCGAACTTCCCCGACCAGGGGCGTTTCTGGGAAGTGATCGACAAGCACAAGGTCAACATCTTCTACACCGCCCCGACCGCGATCCGCTCGCTGATGGGCGCCGGCGACCACTTCGTCAAGCGTTCGTCGCGCTCGTCGCTGAGGCTGCTGGGTTCGGTCGGCGAGCCGATCAACCCGGAAGCCTGGGAATGGTACTACAACGTCGTCGGCGAGGGCCGCTCGCCGATCGTCGATACCTGGTGGCAGACGGAGACGGGCGGTATCCT
>JAEWPB010000067.1 GCA_023399465.1 Pseudomonadota bacterium | reverse complement strand
GCCTGAGACGATGGGTGCGCTGGCCAAGGCACATTCGAACATCGTCGGCGTGAAGGATGCCACCGGCAAGATCGAGCGCGTTTCGGAACAGCGCATCGCCTGCGGCAAGGACTTCGTCCAGCTGTCCGGCGAAGACGCGACCGCGCTCGGTTTCAACGCACATGGCGGCGTCGGCTGCATCTCGGTGACCGCCAATGTGGCGCCGCGCCTTTGCGCCGAATTCCAGAAGGCGATGCTGGACGGCAATTATGCCTCCGCGCTCGAGTATCAGGATCGGCTGATGCCGCTGCACAAGGCGATCTTCATCGAACCCGGCCTGTGCGGCGCCAAGTATGCGCTTCATCGCCTGGGTCGCATGAGCCGTGCCGTTCGCTCGCCCCTGCTTTCGACGCTGGAGCCGGCAACCGAGGCCGCAATCGACAGCGCGCTGAAGCACGCCGGCCTGATCAACTGATGGTCCCCGGGCGGGCCGGCGGGAAGTGCCGGTCTCGCTTCGCCGCGCTCGCGTTTTCATGCACCTTCACATCGGCGATGAACTATCCTAAATAACGGCGACGAGAACGGGTCGTCCCGGCGCCGGGGATGGCCATCGGTCATTTGAAGAAGAGCGCGGAAAGAACTGGAATATTCGCCATGGCCCCCAAAGGCAGCCAGCGTACGGTCAACAAGATTGTCGCGGAAAACCGCAAGGCCCGCTTCAATTACGAGATCGTTGATACCTATGAGGCCGGCTTGGTGCTGAAAGGCACCGAGGTCAAGTCGCTGCGCGAAGGCAAGGCCAACATCGCGGAATCCTATGCTTCCGACGAGGACGGCGAGATCTGGCTGATCAATTCCTATCTGCCGGAATATCTCCAGGCCAACCGCTTCAACCACGAGCCCCGCCGTCGCCGCAAGCTGCTGATGTCGCGGCGCGAGATCGATCGCCTGCGCGCAGCCGTCAGCCGCGAAGGCATGACGTTGATCCCGTTGAAAGTCTATTTCAACGAAAAGGGCAGGGCGAAGCTCGAACTGGCGCTCGGCAAGGGCAAGAAGCTGCACGACAAGCGCGAGACCGAGAAGGAGCGCGACTGGAACCGCCAGAAGACGCGGCTGCTCAAGGAGCGCGGATAGGCGTTCCCGCCCCGCCGCGGGCAAAACTTGTCGCTAAACAAAAGAAAACCCCGGAGGACTACTCCGGGGTTTCTTCGTTTCAGGGTTAGGTGCAACCGCTTCGCCGGAGCAATCAGTGTTCGGCGTCTTCGGGGGTGGAAACGGGTTCCGTCACCCGAACCGGGCGTTCGGAGGGGTCGCGGCCGACTTCGCTCTTCAGTGTCATCAGGTCGATGAAGTGGTCGGCCTGACGCCGCAGGTCGTCGGCGATCATCGGCGGCTGGGTCGACATCGTCGATACGACCGAAACCTTGCGGCCCTTGCGCTGCAGCGCCTCCACCAGGGTGGTGAAGTCGCCGTCGCCGGAGAAGATCACGAGATGGTCGACGGTGGCCGATTGCTCCATCGCATCGATCGCCAGTTCGATGTCCATGTTGCCCTTGATCTTGCGGCGGCCCATGGAGTCGGTGAATTCCTTGGCCGGCTTGGTGACGACCTTGTACCCGTTGTAGTCGAGCCAGTCGATCAGCGGGCGGATGGACGAATACTCCTGATCCTCGATCAGTGCCGTGTAGTAATAGGCACGCAGGAGGTAGCCTCGTTTCTGGAACGCTTTCAGAAGTTTCCGATAATCGATATCGAAACCGAGGCTCTTGGACGCGGCATAGAGGTTTGCACCATCGATAAACAGAGCAATTTTTTCGCGCGGGTCAAACATTGTTACCAAAGCCCTTTGCTGCTACTAGTCGCAGCAGTTGGAAAAATTAGTCGAAACAGTACTTTATTTCGTTTTTACTGAGTGGCCGCTGTACATTACGGACCATTCATATAAAAATCATGTAGGGCACGGGAGGGGATATTCCAAGCAACTATAGGTTGTATTCGTATTTTCGCCTATTCGCCTTTTGTTTGGTAGAGTGCCTCAAAAAAGATAAGACTCAAGGAAAAACTTGAATTCGGTGGCTATTAAATGTATCGGGCTACCTAATCCACGAATTCACGATCGCAAAGGACAGGCAATGGCCCGCGTCACCGTAGAAGACTGTATCGACAAAGTCGACAATCGCTTTGAGCTCGTTCTCCTCGCGAGCCACCGCGCCCGGCTCATTTCCCAGGGTGCGCCGATCACGATCGATCGCGACAACGACAAGAATCCGGTCGTGGCCCTGCGCGAAATCGCCGATGAAACGCTGTCGCCCGACGACCTGAAGGAAGACCTGATCCACTCGCTGCAGAAGCATGTCGAGGTGGACGAGCCCGAGCCCGATCCGTCGACGCTGATCGCCGCGGCTGCAGCCTCCGAAAAGTCGGAGGAAGAAGACGATCTGCCTGAGGTCATCAACTTCGACCAGATGTCGGAAGAAGACCTCCTGGCCGGTATCGAAGGCCTCGTGCCGCCGGAAAAGAGCGACGATTACTGATCGTCAATCTTGTTGCTCTAATCCGACGTTTTGATTTACAGGAAGTGTGCGCCAGTCCTGCGGCTGGCGCGCATTTCGTTTCTTGGAGCAGCTTCGGATGATGCGTCAGTACGAGCTCGTTGAGCGCGTTCAAAAATACAAGCCTGATGCTAATGAAGCACTCCTGAACAAGGCCTATGTCTATGCGATGCAGAAGCATGGGCAGCAGAAGCGCGCCAGCGGCGATCCCTACATTTCCCATCCGCTCGAAGTCGCGGCCATCCTGACCGACATGCATCTCGACGAGTCGACGATCGCGGTCGCGCTGCTGCACGACACGATCGAGGATACGTCTGCGACCCGCGCCGAGATCGACGAGTTGTTCGGCGAGGATATCGGTCGTCTGGTCGAAGGCCTCACCAAGATCAAGAAGCTCGATCTCGTCTCGAAGAAGGCCAAGCAGGCGGAAAACCTCCGCAAGCTGCTGCTGGCGATTTCCGACGATGTCCGCGTTCTCCTGGTCAAGCTTGCCGACCGTCTGCACAATATGCGCACCCTCGACCATATGTCGCCGGAAAAGCGGGCCCGCATTTCCGAAGAGACGATGGATATCTATGCGCCGCTTGCCGGTCGCATGGGTATGCAGGACGTGCGCGAGGAGCTGGAGGAACTGTCCTTCCGGCACATCAATCCGGAAGCCTACGAGACCGTCACCAACCGGCTTCGCGAGCTTTCCGCGCGCAACGAAGGCCTGATCAAGAAGATCGAGAGCGAGCTGCAGGAACTGCTGGTCGCAAGCGGCCTCAAGAGCGCGACAGTGAAGGGGCGGCAGAAGAAGGCCTATTCGGTCTTCCGCAAGATGCAGTCGAAATCGCTGTCGTTCGAGCAGCTGTCCGACGTCTACGGTTTCCGTATCATCGTCGATGACATTCCGTCGTGCTACCGGGCGCTCGGCATCGTGCATACCCGCTGGCGCGTGGTGCCCGGCCGGTTCAAGGACTATATCTCGAACCCGAAGCAGAACGACTATCGCTCGATCCACACCACGATCGTCGGCCCGTCCCGCCAGCGTATCGAGCTGCAGATCCGCACCCGACGGATGCATGAGATCGCCGAACTCGGCATTGCCGCGCATACGCTCTACAAGGATGGCGCCGGAAACGGCGATACCGAGCTTCTCTCGCGCGAATCCAATGCCTATTCCTGGCTGCGGCACACGATCGAGGCACTCGCCGATGGTGACAATCCGGAAGAGTTCCTCGAGCACACCAAGCTCGAGTTGTTCCAGGACCAGGTGTTCTGTTTCACGCCGAAGGGACAATTGATCGCCCTGCCGCGCGGCGCCACCCCGATCGATTTCGCCTATGCTGTTCATACCAACATCGGCGACACCTGTGTCGGCGCCAAGATCAACGGCCGGATCATGCCGCTGGTCACCCGCCTGAACAATGGCGACGAAGTCGAGATCATTCGCTCCGGCGTGCAGGTACCGCCAGCGGCCTGGGAGGAGATCGTCGTCACCGGCAAGGCGCGCGCCGCGATCCGCCGTGCGACCCGGCTTGCGATCCGCAAGCAGTATGCCGGTCTTGGTCATCGCATCCTCGAGCGCACGTTCGTCCGCGCCGGCAAGGTGTTTTCGCGCGATACGCTGAAGCCGGCACTGGCGCGGCTCGGCCACAAGGATGTCGAGGATGCGATTGCCGCCGTCGGTCGGGGCGAGATGTCGTCGCTTGACGTGCTGCGCGCGGTCTTCCCCGATCATCAGGACGAACGGGTCACGGTCAAGCCGAGCTCGGACGATGGCTGGTTCAACATGCGCAGCGGTTCCGGCATGATCTTTCGCGTTCCCGGCCGCTCCAAGGCCGAGATCGAGAAGATGCGGGCGGAAGGCGCTCCCGCGGACCAGGAGAGCCTGCCGATCCGCGGGCTGTCCGAGGCGGCCGAAGTGCATTTTTCGCCTTCCGGCGCCGTTCCGGGGGACCGCATCGTCGGCATCGTCGAAAAGGGCAGGGGGATCACGATCTATCCGATCCAGTCGCCGACGCTGCAGCGTTTCGATGACGAGCCCGAGCGCTGGATCGACGTTCGCTGGGACCTCGACGAGGCCAACAAGTCGCGCTTCGGCGCGCGGATCCTCATCAACGCCCTCAACGAGCCGGGCACGCTTGCCAAGGTGGCCCAGACCATCGCCGGGCAGGACGTCAACATCCGCAACCTCAGCATGGTACGGGTGGCAACCGACTTCACCGAGATGGAGATCGACGTGGAAGTTTGGGATCTCCGCCAGTTGAACCAGCTGCTGACGCAGATGTCCGAGCTCGAGTGCATCGCGACCGTCAAGCGCGTCTACGAATAAGCGACGCCGCCGGGGCGGTGCGTCGCTTGCATATCTGTAGAGTGCGGCCAGCGTTGGTGAAGCAGCGTCGTCGCGGCTATTCTCTCATTGTCGAAGCGAAGAGGGAACGAGGCAAGTTTGATCAGTTCAGGCAGAGTATCTCAGGACTAAGACGGCTTGGTCGCCGCCATGGAAGGCCGCAAAGCCATCCGCTCCCACCAACTTTTAAGATTGCCATGTCGATCTAAGAGGTCATTTCCCTCGTGCGTCAAAAGGAAATAGTCGAACATGGGGGCAGCGTAAATATCGGCCAGCGTCAGTTGACGGCCAGCGAGCCACGGGCCGTCGCCCATGAGGTCGGACATCGCGGTTAGGCATTTGCTTGCATTTGACAGCGATGTAGCGAGCTTTTCCTCGTCGGTAGGAACGCCACGATCAGGCTTCGACACTCTCTCGACATACACTCCCCAGACCAGATGAGGATAAGCATAGTTGTCGGCAATGCTGATCAGCTGATTGCATCGCGCGCGATTCAAAGCATCATTTGGCTGTAGCTTCGGCCCATCGAAGGCTTCATCGATATATCGAGCAATCGCACCCGTCTCATACAGTGCAAATCCCTTGTGCTCGAAGGCGGGGATGCGTCCAAAGGGGTGCCTTGCTAGGTATTCGGTCGGTGGCCCGCCGTCGGCAAAGATGTCAATGGGTACGAGTTCATGCCCAATTCCCTTCTCGATCAGGCAAAGGCGAGCGATCCGCACATAAACGCTGTAGTCAGCGCCGAAGAGCCGCGGTTGTGGCATCATTTTCACCCATCTTCGCAAATTGCATTTAGGCTATCGGTTTCGACGCCTACGGCTCGCGTGCTGATTTATGCCATGGCTCATCTCTCTGGAACAGACCGATCGCAACTCCGGTTCGTCAAGGCTTCCGTTGTGGCAGCAAAGGAATATTCGTTATCGTTCAGCATAAATTTTGTGCAGTTTCCCAAGGTTTCGCTTGAATAATGTCATTGATATGCGTCAAGCGCATATCTGTAGAGTGCAACCAGCGTTGGTGAAGCAGCGCGAGTGCGCCTATCCTTTGGTCATAGAAGTGAAGAAGGAACGAGGCGTACCATGTTTGACCAGCTCAGGAAGTTTGCAAGAGCGATGCGCATTCCAACCGTTGCGGAGCGCGAAATGGCTTATTTGAACGGTTCGCGTGATCGGATCGATCTTGAATATCGGCAGCGCCAGATCGACAGCGGCCTGTTCCGCAAGGGTCTTTGATTTCGCATAGCTGAGTTCGTGGAGCGACGCCGGCCGCGCCGCTTCTTCCGGTGAACGCGTGCATCACTGGCCTTGGCCGCGTTCCGCCCGTTTGCGCAGTATCGCTGCTGCGCTGATCCATCCTTTAACCTATTGTGCGCTAGAGACAGTGCAGGCGCGGCAGGCTCCCTGCCGGGACGTAGTCTCGCTGGCGGGTGCAGCGGATGCATCGCTCGCCCGCATCAGGTTCGAAGGAACAAGGCCATGATCATCGGCATCGGAAGCGATCTCATCGACATCAGGCGCGTGGAGAAGTCTCTGGCGCGCTTCGGCGAGCGTTTTGTCCAGCGCTGCTTTACCGACATCGAGCAGGCCAAGTCCGAGCGTCGCAAGAACCGGGCGGAATCCTATGCCAAGCGCTTTGCGGCCAAGGAGGCCTGTTCCAAGGCGCTAGGCACCGGCATCGCGCAGGGTGTGTTCTGGCGGGACATGGGGGTCGTCAATCTTCCGAGCGGCAAGCCGACCATGGCCTTGACCGGCGGCGCGGGCGAGAAGCTGCAGGAACTGATGCCGGCCGGACATGAGCCAGTGATCCACCTGACCATTACCGACGAATACCCGATCGCCCAGGCCTTCGTGATTATCGAGGCCGTGCCGCTCAGGGCGTGATGGCGCCCGTAGTCGCTTTGTCGATGCAAGGCGGATGCGGGCCTGAAGGAAGCCCGTCGGACCTTGCCGGCACCGCCTCGGCGAAGAGCGTTTCCATGCTTCCCACCTTCCGCTAAAATTGCCTTACGTAATTTTAATGCGTTCCGGCGCCCGGTTCCGGCGGCTTTTCCCCGCTTCGCCTTGCCGCCGCGGCCGGAAGCGGCTAGAGAGGACGCCGAAGAATTGGCCTGCGGACCAGGATGGACCGCAATGAAGGAAATGCGTGCGTGAGCGACAAAGTAGAGAAGAAGCCCAACGCCCTGTGGGAAAACATCAAGGTTATCATCCAGGCGTTGATTCTGGCCATGGTGATCCGGACCGTCCTCTTCCAGCCTTTCACCATTCCCTCGGGTTCGATGATGCCGACTCTGCTGGTTGGCGACTACCTCTTCGTCAACAAGTTCGCCTATGGCTACTCGAAGTACTCGCTGCCGTTCTCGCCGAATCTCTTCAGCGGCCGCATTTTCGCCAGTGAACCCGAACGCGGCGACATCGTCGTGTTCCGCTTCCCGCCGAACCCCGATATCGACTACATCAAGCGCGTCATCGGCCTTCCCGGTGACCGGGTGCAGATGATCGACGGTGTGCTGCACATCAACGGCCAGCCGGTTCCCAAGCAGCCCGACGGCACCTTCAATTCCGACTACCGCCTCGATCCGGGCACGGACGTGCCTGTTTTCCGCGAGACGCTCGATAACGGCGTGAGCTTCGACACGCTCGACCAGACGCCGAATTCCCGCGGCGACAACACCCGCGAGTTCATCGTCCCGCCGGGCCAGTATTTCGTGATGGGCGACAATCGCGACAACTCGCTGGATAGCCGCTTCGACGTCGGTTACGTTCCTGCGGAAAACCTCGTCGGCCGTGCCAGCATCATCTTCTTCTCGCTGGGCAACGATACGGCCTTCCGTGAAATCTGGAAATGGCCCGCCAATATGCGGTGGGATCGCCTGTTCAAGAGCGTAGAATGAGCAAGACGCCGACCCTCACCGCGGCGGAACTCGCCAAGCTTGAGGCATTGATTGGTTACGACTTTGTCGACAAGGGCCGCCTCGACCGGGCGCTGACCCATGCCAGTGCTCGCACTGCCAAGGGCGGAAACTACGAGCGCCTGGAATTCCTCGGCGACCGTGTGCTGGGCCTGTGCATCGCCGAGCTTCTGTTCACGACGTTCCGCGCGGCGGGCGAAGGTGAACTGTCCGTGCGGCTCAACCAGCTTGTCAGCGCGGAAACCTGTGCCGAAGTCGCGGATGAGATGAACCTTCATCTTTTCATCCGCACGGGCGCCGATGTGAAGAAGCTGACCGGCAAGCGGATGATGAACGTCCGGGCCGATGTCGTCGAAAGCCTGATCGCGGCGATCTATCTTGACGGCGGCCTCGAAATCGCCCGCCGCTTCATCATGCGCTACTGGCAGAACCGTGCGGTGCGCGCCGATGGTGCCCGCCGCGACGCCAAGACGGAGTTGCAGGAGTGGGCGCATGCGAAATTTGGCGTGACGCCCGTCTACAGGATTGATGATCGGTCCGGACCGGATCATGATCCCCGTTTCACGGTGACCGTGGAGATTGCCGGCATTACGCCGGAGACAGGAATTGATCGCTCCAAGCGCGCCGCCGAGCAGGTGGCTGCGACAAAGGTGCTGGAGCGCGAAGGTGTTTGGCAGAAATCCCCTGCCGGAAATTGACGGATAGTATGAGCGAACATGAAATGCCCACCACCGGCAATGAAGCAGAGGCCGGCAGCATGCCGACCCGTTCCGGCTTCGTCGCCCTTATAGGCGCGACCAACGCCGGCAAGTCGACGCTGGTCAACCGCCTCGTCGGTGCCAAGGTTTCGATCGTCAGCCACAAGGTGCAGACGACCCGTGCGATCGTGCGTGGCATCGCCATCCACAACAACGCCCAGATCGTTTTCATGGACACGCCCGGCATCTTCAAGCCGCGCCGCCGGCTCGACCGGGCGATGGTCACGAGCGCGTGGGGCGGCGCCAAGGATGCCGATCTCATCATGCTGCTGATCGACAGCGAGCGTGGCTTGCGCGGTGATGCCGAGGCGATCCTCGAGGGCCTCAAGGATGTCCGTCAGCCGAAGATCCTGGTGCTGAACAAGATCGACCGGGTGCGGCCCGAAGATCTGCTGAAGCTTGCCGCCGCTGCCAACGAGGCAGTGAAGTTCGAGCGCACCTTCATGATTTCGGCGACCACCGGATCGGGCTGCGACGACGTCATGGAATATCTGGCGGAGACCCTGCCGGAAGGGCCGTGGTACTATCCGGAAGACCAGATTTCGGATCTGCCGATGCGCCAGCTCGCCGCCGAAATCACGCGCGAGAAGCTGTTCCTGCGTCTCCACCAGGAGCTGCCCTACGCATCGCATGTCGAGACCGAAAAGTGGGAAGAGCGCAAGGACGGCTCGGTTCGCATCGAGCAGGTGATCTACGTCGAGCGCGACAGCCAGAAGAAGATTGCGCTCGGCAAGAACGGCGAGACGATCAAGGCGATCTCCACTGCCTCGCGCAAGGAGCTTTCCGAGATCCTCGATCAGCCGGTCCATCTGTTCCTGTTCGTCAAGGTGCGCGAGCACTGGGGTGATGACCCCGAGCGCTTCCGCGAGATGGGTCTGGATTTCCCCAAGGGCTGATGACGCAAGTGGAGAGCCCCTCTGTCGGGGGCTTCGTTCATGACAGTCCGGTCGTCAGGCGATTCCATTCGACCATGAACGGTTCTAGAATGGATGCGTCAGTCAATCAGGAGCGCTAGCCGCCGATGCAGTGGCAGGACGAGGCAATCATCCTGGGTGTCAGGCGCCACGGCGAGACGAGTGTCGTTGCCGAGGTGATGACGCGCGATCGCGGCCGCCACCTCGGCCTCGTGCGCTCCGGACGCTCGCGGGCGATGCAGCCGGTCCTGCAGCCCGGGAACCTCGTCGAGGCGACGTGGCGTGCGCGGCTGCACGAGCATCTCGGCGACTTCAGGATCGAGCCCGTGCGCCTGCGGGCGGCAAGGCTGATGGAAAGCGCCACCGCCGTCTACGGCGTGCAGGCGATGGGCGCGCTGCTGCGTCTGCTTCCCGAGCGCGATCCCCATCCCCACCTATACGACGCGCTCGACATCATTCTTGAGAACCTGCACGAGCCTGCGGATGCGGGCGAGCTTTACGTCCGCTTCGAATTGGCGGTGCTGAATGATCTCGGCTTTGGTCTGGATCTGACCGAATGTGCCGCAACGGGCGTGCGCGAGGAACTTGTATACGTCTCGCCGAAATCGGGCAGGGCGGTGTGCCGCTCGGCCGGCGAACCGTGGGCGCACAAGATGCTGGTCTTGCCGGCATTCCTGAACGACGAAGCGCATGCGGCTGCCGACTTCGACAGCCTGGCCGCGGCATTCCGACTGACGGCCTATTTCCTTGAACGCCATGTCTATGAGCCGCGGGGCGTGAAGATGGCGCCGGCGCGTGCCGGCTTCGTCCAGGCGGCGCTCAAGACGCTGAAGGCGGCATCCGAAGATGCCGCCGTTCCTGATCGCTCGGCCTGACCACTCGGCCTGATTGGCGCGAGCCCTTCAGCTTTTACCTTCAGGCCGGAAGCGGCCGCTCGACCATCTTCTCCTGGATCGGCCAGTGAACGATGGCGGCGAAGATGCCGAGAGCGACGCCCAGCCACCATACCGGATCGTACGTGCCGAAATGGTCGTAGAGATAACCGCCCATCCAGACGCCGAGGAACGAGCCGATCTGGTGGGAAAGGAAGACCATGCCGCCGAGGAGCCCGAGATGGCGGGTGCCGAACATGATGGCGACCAGGCCATTGGTCGGCGGAACGGTCGAGAGCCACAGCAGGCCCATTGCGATCGCGAAGAGAATGACCGTCAGCGGCGTCTGCGGCAGCAGGATGAACAGCGCCACGGCGACCGAACGCAGGAGATAGATGATCGCCAGGAAATAGGGCTTGGAGTAACGCTGGCCGATGATGCCGGCGCCGAGCGAGCCGAAGATGTTG
The DNA here is from genome assembly GCA_023399465.1 of Pseudomonadota bacterium. Classification (GTDB taxonomy): domain Bacteria; phylum Pseudomonadota; class Alphaproteobacteria; order Rhizobiales; family Rhizobiaceae; genus Ferirhizobium. The sequence continues at coordinate 16,370 of JAEWPB010000067.1, read as the reverse complement.
AAGAAGCCGATCAGCGCCATGGCGATCACCGCGTAGCGGGCATCGATGCCGATGTCGCCGAGATAGGCCGGGAAATGCGCGGTGATGAAGGCGACCTGGTAGCCGCAGACGAAGAAGCCGGAGACCAGAAGAATATAGCTCTTGTGGGCGAAGGCCTCGCACAGCGCCGCAACCGCAGTCTGCTCGTACTGGGTATGGCTCTGGCTTCCGGATTTTGCATTGCCGCGCAGCGGCACGGCGAGAACGGGAACGATGAGCATCAGCAGCGCGAGATAGACCAGGCTGTCCGACCAGCCATAGGTTGAGATCAGCGCCTGGCTCAGCGGCGCGAACAGGAACATGCCTGCCGAACCTGCCGCGGTGCCGATGCCGAAGGCCAGCGAGCGCTGCTCCGCGGTGACATTGCGGGCGAAGGCGGAAAGGATGATGCCGAAGGAGCCGGCGCCGACGGCAAGGCCGACCAGCACGCCGCCGCCGATATGCAGCCAGATCGGCGCATCGCCATAGGCCATGATGGTCAGGCCGAGCGCATAGAGGATGCCGGCAAGGGTCAGGATGCGGCCGGTGCCATACTTGTCGGCAAGGGCGCCGAACAGCGGCTGGCCGAGACCCCAGCAGAGGTTCTGCAGTGCCATGGCCAGGCCGAAGGTCGAGCGGTCCCAGCCCATTTCGGCAAGCATCGGCAGCTGGAAAAAGCCCATTGCCGAGCGCGGACCGAAGGTCAGCAGGGCGATTGCCGATCCGCAAAGAATGATGAACCAGGGCATGGGGTGGTGGCGTGTGGCGGCCGACATGTTTCCTCCTCGAATTGTGAGCGGGACATTATGCCGCGCGCACTGGTGCGCCAAGCGTATTTTGCTATGATCAGCGTGATTGATGTGTTGGCGCGAACAGGATGGACTGGTTAGCGCCGCTTGAATGCCCAACCCTCGGGACGCTCTTCGACAACTCTGACCTCGTCATCGATCGCGATCGTGCCTTCGCCGCGCGGAGTGGCGTTCCACCCGAAGAGCGGGCCGGGGACCCGCCGGTCCGCGGACATGCGGATGCGGCCCATCGCCGGCATCGGAGTGGCGACCTCCCGCGAACCGGTCGATTGATCCTGCGTCGTCATGATGCAGCGCGCGCAGGGCTTTACGAGGTCGAGGCGAATGCCGCCAATCTCGATCGCGGCCCAGCGGTCCTCGGCCCAGGGTTCGTCGCAGTCGATAACGATGTTCGGGCGGAAACGCTCCATGCCGACGTGATCCTCGCCGTGTGCTTCCATGTCGGCGTTGAGCGCGTTGAGCGATCCGGTGGTCGTGACCAGGATCTGGTAGCCGTCGGCAAAGGTGACCGGCGTGCCTTCGCCGGCCCATTCACGGCTGGCGGTGCGCTTGGCATCCGCATCGAAAAAGACCAGCCGCACCGGGCGCGAGAACCAGTCGCTGAGCGTGTCGTTCGTTCCCTCGTCGGCAAGCGCGGCACTGACGATCGACTTCCACACAGCGACGTCCATGCGTTGCCCGGAGGGGCGGGCTGAAATTTCTCCCTTGGCGTCGAGGGAGAGTTGCAACCCTTCCGCTGTCGGGCATACGGACAAGCGGGCGAGTTCGGGCATTTCGCGCTGGGTGATGAACTGGCCGGTGGGATCGACCAGCATTGCGCGGCGGTCGCCGGCAATACCCTCTGGGCCGACGGTCGCAGAGGGAAGGGCGATGCCGCGGGCACTCTTGAGGGGATAGAAGAAAAGGCTGCTGACGCGCATGGAAGGTCTACCTCAAATCTCGTCAATGAACATGTCGAGTATCAGTTCCAGACGCTCGTGGCGTTGCTTCGCGATCTTGCGGCCGGCGGCCGTCTGGAACCCGTCCGCCAGCTTGAACAGCTTCGTCGCGAAGTGGTCAATGGCAAAGCGCTTGTCGTCGAGCGGGCGGTCTTCGGCGCGCGGGTCGCCGGGGTCGTAGAGCCCGGAGCCCATCCGGCCGGCGATGTAGAAACAGCGGGCGGCACCGATGACGCCGATCGCGTCCAGCCGGTCGGCATCCTGCAGGATTTTGGCCTCCAGCGTCTCGGGCGCGCTATTGGCCGAAAAGCTGTGGGTGAGGATCGCGTGGCTGACCGCGGCGATGTCGTCCCCGGACCATCCGAGGCTTTCCAGGATGCCCGCCGCCTTTTCGGCGGCGAGACGCGAGGCCTGGGTCCGAAGCGGCGAGTTCTTCTCGACAGCCACGCAGTCGTGCAGCAGAACGGCGGCGGTGAGGATGCGGGTGTCGCCGCCCTCGGCCTCCTGAATGCGCATGGCATTGCGGAAGACGCGCAGGATGTGGGCGATGTCGTGCGAGCCGTCATCGCCTTCGGTGGCATGCGGAATGAGCGCCTCGGCCAGATCGGGGTGCGGGGCAAAACGGGCGGCCATCGAGTTCAACTGCATGCGCTATCCAAATCGGTTCGGGCGAGGGTTCGGTGGCATGCATACAGGTTTCCCGGGAACCGGGCAATCAAGGCCGGGACCGCTGCATTTTCCGGATCCCGGTGAGACGTCTCAGTGGACCGAAATCGACGACAGCAACGACGGGATGTCGCCTGAAGGCACCGGACGGCTGATCAGGTAGCCTTGTACCTCGGTGCATCTTTCCCGCTTCAAGAGATCGAACTGTTCTCTGGTCTCGACGCCCTCGACCGTGATCGCCATGCCGAGCGCCTTGCCGAGGAAGATGATGGAGCGGAGAACGGCGAGTGCCTCGTCGTTGGAGGTGATGTCGTCGACGAAGGACTTGTCGATCTTGATCTTGTCGAACGGGAAGCTGCGGAGATAGCTGAGCGACGAGAAGCCCGTGCCGAAGTCATCGAGCGAAATGCTGATGCCATGGAACTTGAGGTCGTGAAGGAGAGCGAGCGTCTCTTCGCGGTGGCGGATCAGCACGCTTTCGGTCACTTCCAGATCCAGCCGTTCCGGCGCAAGTCCGGCCATCGCCAGCGCCGACATGACGTCATCGAGAAGGCCCGCGCTCTTGAACTGGATCGCCGAGACATTGACCGAGACCTTGATGCCATCGCTCCAGGTCGCGGCGTCGAGACATGCCTGATACAGCACCCAGCGGCCGATATCGACGATCAGACCCATTTCTTCGGCGAGGGGAATGAAATCCATCGGCGATATGCGGCCGCGTTCGGGATGGTTCCAGCGCACCAGCGCCTCGAAAGTGGTAACCCGGCCCTGGTTGACGTCGAAGATCGGCTGGTAGTGCAGCTCGAATTCAGAATAGAGCACGGCCTTCCGCAGATCCGCCTCGAGCGCGCGCCGCGCCTGCACGCGCGCGTCCATCTCGGGCTCGAAGAAGCGAAGGGTCTTGCGGCCTTCGGTCTTGGCGCGCGAGAGCGCCAGGCTGGCGTTCTTCAAAAGATGATCGGTCTCGCCGCCGTGGCGCGGGGCCAGCGATATGCCGATCGACGCGCTGAGCGATACCTGATGCTCGCCGATGTTGAAGGGATGGGCGAGCTGCTGGATGATCGCATGGCCGAGATCGGTCGAGGCCGCCGGTTGCTGTCCGCTGGTCTGGACGATGGCGAATTCGTCGGAGCCGAGGCGTACGACGAGATCCGACGGACCGACGCAGGAAGCAAGCCGTTGCGCCGTCTGCTGCAGGATCTGGTCGCCTGCGGATGCGCCGAGCGTCGCATTGACCGTCTTGAAGAAATCGAGATTGAGATGAAGGAGGGCAACCTGCTCGGCTGATTCCGGGGTCGCCAGGAGCTTCTGCATCTTCTGCTGGAAGGCGACGCGGTTCGGCAGCCCGGTCAGCGGATCGTGATGCGCCAGATGGCTGATGCGTTCTGTAACCTTGCGTTCAGTGGTGACGTCACGGTGAACGGTGATGCTGCGGCCGTCCGGCAGGATGGTGACGATCGCCTCGACGATACGGCCGTCATCCATCGCCCATTCGAAATGGCGCACGGTATTGTCGCTCGCCGGATCGAGATTGTGCAGTGGCGCATCCTCCCTCTCGCGGCCCTTGATCAGCGATCTCAGGCTGGCAAATGAGGTGCCTGCGGCAGCCTGTTCATGCGGCAGGCCGAGAAGATTGAGAAAGCGCTCGTTGCAGACGATCAGCTTCTCTTCTGCATCGAAAATGCTCAATCCGAGGGGAAGGTTGTGCAGGGCGGCTTCGAACAACTGGTTGCGACGCGACATCGTCGTGGCGGAAGAGTTGAGCTGGGCCGTCAGCTTGCGGCTCTCGGCCCGCATCAGGTCCATGGCCTCTTCGGCCAGCACGATGCGATCCTGATAGCCGCGATAGGTGTCGATCACCATCTCCATGAGGCTTTGGGGATCGATCGAACCGTCATCACCGACGGCGCTGGCGCATTGCTCGGCAAAGAGGCTTTCAGGTGCGCTCATGGAAGCTCGCGTCGTTGCGGGCGGCGTTGCCTCTGCCTCTTCGGCAGGCATTGTGTCGGCAGCAGTATTTTTGCGGTTCAATTGTTGTCTCATACTGTCGCGATATGCCCGGTTCCACCTTCTTCTCCCTGTACGGATCAGCTTCTAAAAGTGGGAGAAGCGATCGCGTTGTGGAAAGCACGGGTCCGGGACCACATGCAAGAAGCGAATGCATGCTATCGGCAAAGTGGTAACGCCATCGTTAAAAAAGAATTGTCTTGAATTTGCAATATGTTGAATTTTACCTACCTATGCGTGTGCGTCGACATGGCCTGTCCCGGCGGAGTGCCTGTGGGGCCTTGATTTGGGCGCCAAAGCGATAGACCGGCGGCGCGAGCAGCGGCAGCAGGATGTTTTTTTAAGCGGGGCTTGCAAACCGCATGAGAAATTTCTAAGTGACTCGCACCGGCAATGCCGGTTTTCTTTGGTTCGCGTTATGCTCATGGAGAGCATAAGCTCGGCCGAGCAGGCGAGAGGAGTGTGCGATGGCGATTTCAACCCCGGAAAATGAGGGCGCCGTTCGCATGACGGCTCCGACTGCGGCGCAGCGTTTCGGCGTGATGGAAAAGCCGGATCTGTCCTTTACCCCCGATATCGCCCGCGAGACTGCCGAACTCTATGAGCGGGTGAAGGATTTCATTCCCGCCATCGAATGGCCGGTCTACGCCCCCTATGTCCATGCGATCAACCGGCTGAAGAAGGAACGCAATGCGGTCATTCTGGCGCACAATTACCAGACGCCCGATATCTTTCATTGCGTGGCCGACATCGTCGGCGATTCGCTGCAGCTTGCCCGTGACGCGACCAAGGTCGATGCCGAGATCATCGTGCAGTGCGGCGTGCACTTCATGGCCGAGACCTCGAAACTGCTCAATCCTGAGAAGACCGTGCTCATTCCCGACGCGCGGGCCGGATGCTCGCTGTCCGAATCGATCACCGGCGCCGATGTGCGCCTGCTGAAGCAGCGCTATCCCGGCATCCCTGTCGTGACCTACGTCAATACCTCCGCCGACGTGAAGGCCGAGACCGATATCTGCTGCACGTCGTCGAACGTGCTGGAGGTAATCGAAAGCCTTGATTCGGATACGGTGCTCTGCATCCCGGACGAGTATCTGGCGATGAACGTCGCCAGGCAGACGAACAAGAAGATCCTCACCTGGAAGGGCCACTGCGAAGTGCACGAGCGCTTCACCGCCGAGGAACTGCTGGAGTACAAGAAGGCCGATCCCTCGATCGAGATCGTGGCCCACCCGGAATGCCATCCGAGCGTGCTCGATGTCTCCGATTACGCCGGCTCGACCTCGGGCATGATCAACTACGTCAAGACGAAGCGTCCTTCCCGCGTCTTGCTGGTCACCGAATGCTCGATGGCCTCCAACATCCAGGCGGAGGTCCGCGACGTCGACTTCATCAAGCCCTGCAATCTCTGTCCGCACATGAAGCGGATCACCCTGCCGAAGATCCTCGACAGCCTGCTCTTCATGACAGAGGAAGTCCTGGTCGATCCGGCAATCGCCGACCGCGCCCGGCTCGCTGTCGAGCGGATGGTGAACCTGAAGCAGTAGCAGACCCGCGCTTGCGGGAGGAGAAACGAACGTGCCGGCATCAATGGAAACCATGCGCCCGCAATCCTGGCAGGGCATCGATGACATCGTCATCATCGGCGGCGGCCTTGCGGGCCTGTTCTGCGCGCTGAAGCTGGCGCCACGGCCGGTGACGATCCTGGCCGCCGCGCCGATCGGACAGGGGGCGTCCTCCGCCTGGGCGCAGGGCGGTATCGCGGCCGCGATCAGTCCGGGCGACACCTTTGAAAGTCATGTGGCCGATACCATCAACGCCGGTGCCGGTATCGTCGATGAAGGGATCACGCGCCTGATGGTGAGCGAGGGACCGGCCCGGATCCATGATCTTCTCGGATACGGTGTGCCCTTCGACCGGGATCTGGAGGGGCGCCTGGTGTTGTCGCGCGAGGCGGCTCATTCGGAGCGGCGCATTGTCCGCGTGAGAGGCGACATGGCCGGGCGGGCCATCATGGAGGCGCTGATCGCGGCCGTGCGCAAGACACCGTCGATCCGGGTGATGGAAGGATATGTCGTCGAGGAGCTGGTTTGCGAGGGGCGGTTCGTCAGCGGTGTTGTCGCCCGTCCGGATGCCGGCCAGTCGAAAAATCTCGTCGCATTTCCCGCGCGCGCCGTTGTGCTGTGCTCGGGCGGCGTCGGCCATCTCTATCGCGTCACCACCAACCCGCCCGAAGCGCGGGGCAGCGGCGTCGGCATGGCGGCCAAGGCCGGAGCGGTGATCGCCGATCCTGAGTTCGTGCAGTTCCATCCGACCGCCATCGACCTCGGCCTCGATCCGGCCCCGCTGGCAACCGAGGCGTTGCGGGGCGAGGGGGCGTGGCTCGTCAATCGTGACGGACACCGCTTCATGGCCGACCTTCACGCCGAAGCCGAACTGGCGCCACGCGACATCGTCGCACGAGGCGTCTTCGCCGAGGTTCAGGCGGGACGCGGAGCATTCCTCGACTGCACCAGATCAGTCGGCAGGCATTTCCCCGAAGCTTTCCCGACCGTCTACGCGTCCTGCATGAAGGCCGGCATCGATCCGGTCACGCAGCCGATCCCCGTCGTGCCGGCGGTGCACTATCACATGGGTGGCGTCATGACCGATGCCGATGGCCGCACCTCGGTCGACGGACTGTGGGCGGCCGGTGAGGTGACCTCGACCGGCGTGCATGGCGCCAACCGGCTCGCCTCGAACTCGTTGCTGGAAGCGGTGGTGTTCGCCGCACGGATCGCCGAGAGCATCAAGGGGATGTTGCCCGAGTCTTCCCTTTATGTCTGGCCGAAGAGTGCAGGCGAAAACGACGATCTGGTGACGCTCGAGGACAGCCCCGCGCTCCAGACCTTGCGCGGGCTGATGTCCGCCCATGCCGGTGTCGTTCGTGATCGCGAGGGGCTCGAATACCTGATCCGCGAGATCGTCAGGCTCGAACGGGAAAACAGCCGTGTCCGTTTCGGCAACATGGCTGCTGCGGCCAAGCTGATTGCGACCGCGGCCTGGGCGCGGACCGAAAGCCGTGGCGGCCACTATCGCGCTGACCACCCGGAGCCGGTCACAGCCTGGAAACACCGGACCTATACCACGCTCGCCGACGCGGATCGCATCGCCGCCGAGATCGCCGGCTAAGGACCAAAGCGCGGCAACTGTGTCGCACCCCAACTTTTGCGCTTACATTCAAATGGAGCCGTCCATGATCGCCAATGCCCTTCGTCCCGCCCTGCCTGCGCTGATGATCGAGGAACAGGTGCGCGCGGCACTTCTCGAAGATCTCGGCCGCGCCGGGGATGTCACCACCTGCGCGACGATCGCTCCCGATCTCAGGGCAACCGCCGCCCTGAACAGCCGGGAAGACGGGATCGTTGCCGGACTGGAACTCGCCCGCACCGCATTCCGGCTGATCGATCCGACGGTGTCGTTCGAGCCCCTGGTCGAGGACGGCGACCGCGTGAGCCCCGGTACGCCGATTGCCCGGGTGACAGGCCCGGCCCGTTCGGTGCTTTCGGCAGAGCGGGTGGCGCTCAACTTTCTCATGCACCTGTCGGGCGTTGCCTCCTACACCGCCCTCTTCGCCGACGAGATCGCCCACACCCCGGCCCGGGTCACCTGCACCCGCAAGACGCTTCCGGGCCTTCGGGCTTTGGAGAAATACGCGGTGCGGCTCGGCGGCGGGTCGAGCCACCGTTACGGTCTCGACGATGCTGTGCTCATCAAGGACAACCATATCGCGGTCTGCGGCGGTGTCGCGAGAGCGATCGAGGCGGCGCGCGGCTATGTCGGCCATCTCGTCAAGGTCGAGGTCGAGGTCGACGGGCTGGAGCAGATGCGTGAAGCGCTTGGCGCCGGGCCGGACGTCATCCTGCTCGACAACATGGGCCCGGAGCTCCTGCGCGAGGCCGTGGCGATCAATGGCCTCCACGCCGGACTGTCCGATGAAGGCTACGCCGGCGACCGGCGGCGCGTCCAGCTCGAGGCATCGGGCAACGTCAACCTCGCCACGATCCGCACGATCGCAGAAACCGGCGTCGACTACATCTCGACGTCGAAGATCACCATGGCCGCGCCAACGCTGGATATCGGCCTCGACGTGGTTGTCGGCTAGGGCCGGTTAGCGGCCGCCGACCTTGAGTCCGGGTGCCGGGCGTTCGTCGAAGATCTTGCGGCGGAAGCGGAAGAGAGCAGCGGGGCGCCCGCCGGTTGCGGTCGCGGTCTCGCCGGTCGGTTCCACCAGTTCGGCGCCGTCCACCAGGCGGCGGAAATTCTGCTTGTGCAGGTGGCGACCGGATATGGCCTCTACCGTCGTCTGCAACTCGGTGAGCGTGAATTCCGGCGGCATCAGTTCGAAGATGACAGGGCGGTATTTGATCTTGCTTCGAAGGCGGGCGAGGGCGGTCGCCGCGATGCGGCGATGGTCGTAGCGCATGGCGATGCCGAGCGGTACCGAAAGCCCGGTGCTTTCCGCGCGCTCGTCGGCGACGGCTTCCTCGAGCAGCCCTGCCTCGTACAGCAGTTCGTAGCGCTCTAGAACACGCTCCTCGTCGAAGGGAATGTCGTCCAGCCCGAAGGCAAGCTTCAGGCGCGAGCGGCGCGAGGGAAGAAGTCCGGTGCGATCAGGTGCGGGCGGCGTTTCGGCCCACTGCGAGAGAGCCGGGATGATGACCTGGTCGAGAACCGGCGGGCGGCCCTGCCTCCAGTCCTCCCATGGCAGATAGGCATACCAGTCGCGCCAGACCGCTCCGGCCTCCGCAAGCCGCTTGCCGCTTTCCTCGTCCATCCGCGTCAGCGCGAGATAGCCGACCGACACCACATGTGGGCCGACGTCGCCGGGCAACTTGTGCCGGCCGCGATCACCGAAGGTGTAGAGCTGCTCGATATAGCCCATGTGCAGCGCCGTCTGCTTCTCGACGGTCGCGCGCAACGACGTTTCCATGGTGCGATGGCGGGCCGGATCAAAGGGGCCGAAGGGCAGGGCGTCGAGCGTGTCACGGCCATTGCCTTTGACCACCAGGATTTCCGGGCTCTTGCCGGCGACGGCGATGATCGCGGCATTCAGGCCAATGATCAGTCCGTTCCCGCCGGCTTCATCCATTAACGGTTATCTCCGCGCCGAGATGCAGCATGAACGGCGCGTTGCCGTCGGCATCCTTGCCGCGCCCGATCTCGCGAATGGCGGCGACAAGCCGGCCCTCGCGGCCGAGCATGCGATCGCCGATCTCGATCAGGCGGCTGTTCGGGGTCGCGTAAGGCGAGGCGCGGCGAAGCCGGCGGGCGAGTTCGAAATCGTCCTGCTCCGGATCGAGCGCAAGTGCGGCGATCACGGCGGCGGCCGGCGAACGCGAGACGCCCATCCAGCAGTGGACGATCAGCGGTGCCGACTGGTCCCACTCGCGGGCGAAATCTATGATCTGCTCGACATGGGCTTCCTGCGGCGCCACGAGATCGCCGGTCCCGGCGAAGGTGATGTCGTTGACGCCGAGCAGCAGGTGGCGCTCTTTGGCAATCACTGCCGGTCGATGGAAGGCCTGGTTGGCAGCAAGCAGGCTGACCATTTCGCGCGCGCCATGCCTGACGGCCAGTTCGGCAATGCGGGCGAGCGGCGAAACGATGATCATCGGCATCAGAGGCGTCCTGTCTGGTCTGCGGCCATGCGCTCGCTCTCGATCTCCTCGAAGCGGGCGCAGAACAACCGCTGCGCCTCGAGCGCCGGCAGCGGCTCGAGCAGCAGCATGTCACGAGTAATGCCGCGCGGCTGGCCGAAGAACTTTTGGGCCTCGGCCGCGGAAAATCCGGCGAGTTCCGTGGCCTCGAAATAGGCGGCGATACGGTCGGCCTTCTTGATGCGGTCCTTGAGATCGCGCGAAGGATGGGCAGGCAGGCCGAACCGCAGGTGGACCGCGCTTTCGAGGCGTTTTTCCACGGTCTTGTAGCCGCCTCCGACCACCGACTTGAACGGCGAGATCATGTCTCCGATCACGTATTCGGGTGCGTCGTGCAGCAGCGCCATCTGCATTTCCACCGCCGTCGGCTTGTTGCAGCGACGGAAGATCTCTTCGACGATCAGGCTGTGCTGGGCAACGGAAAAGGCGTGGTCTCCCGCGGTCTGCCCGTTCCAGCGGGCAACACGGGCAAGGCCGTGGGCGATGTCGGAGAGTTCGACGTCGAGTGGCGACGGATCGAGAAGGTCGAGCCGGCGCCCCGATAGCATGCGCTGCCAGGCACGAGGTGCGCCAGCGCCTTTCACGACTGCGCCTCGTCGCCCGCTTCGGGGAAGGACAGCCCGGACCATGCCGGAAGCGTGACTTCGACCGGCACGTCGCCGGCAAGGATCGGCGTTCCCTCGGAAATCGCTTCGCCGACCCGGTCGATGCGCACGATTGCGAGCGCGGCTGGTCCGATCACCGTGCCGAGAGTGCCGGCGGTCTTGCCGCCGATGACGATGTCGGTGCCACCAGGCGGCAGGTCGGCATTGCCTTGAACGATAACGACGCGGCGGCGGGCGGTGCCGCGATGATGCATGCGCGAAATCACTTCCTGACCGATGTAGCAGCCCTTCCTGAACGACAGCCCGCCGTTCAGATCCATCAGCACGTCGTGCGGAAAGGCATCCTGCAGGGCGTAGTCGCGCCCGGATACGGCGATGCCGTTGGCGATGCGAAGTGCGTCATAGGAGGCGGCGGGGCCGTCGCCATGTCGCCCGGGGACGCGGTAAAGCGCGACGCCAGCCTTGGCGAAGCGATGGTCGACGACGCTGCCTGACGGTCGTTCGATGTCCCAGGAAAGGGTGACGCCGTCGCTTTCGCCGGCCGTGACGTCGACGGCAGCACGCAGCTTGTACATCGAAAGACGCTGCGCCAGCGCGGCGCTCTGGTCTCGGTCGGTGTCGAGGATAAAGCCGCTGCCGGACCGCCAGATCAGGAAGGTAAAGAGGATCTTGCCCTGCGGCGTCAGCAAGGCGCCCGGACGGGCCTCGTCGGTTGGCAGGCTGTCCAGGTCCGTCGTGATCAGGCCTTGCAGGAACTTCTCGGCATCCGCCCCGGTAACATGCAGCAGGATGCGGTCAGGTAGAAAAGCGGTCGTCATCGGTGATCCCATCCCCGTTCGTCTGCGGAATGAGCTAGTGTTTTCAGCGGCGATCGGCAAGCGTTTGCCGACCGATCAATCACCGGCAACGAAAAATTTCCACTGGCCGTCGGGGGTAATGCCGATGCGATAGAAGTTGTAGCCGCCGAATTCCAGCATGTCGGCAAAATCTCCTGCAGTTACAATGCGCAGGAGTTCTACCTTCTCGGGCGGGGTCAGCGCGGGCAACGACTTTTCGGTAAAGTAAGGCCAGACATAGGCCTCGTCGGCCGTGCCTTTGCCGACGTGAACGAAGCCGGTCGATACGATGTCGAGGAGGATGGCGAGGATCTCGATCCCATCGGAATCGCCCGATACCGATTTCAGATACTCGATCGGATCGTCGACCGTTTCGCCGAACGCGACCTGGGTCTGGTTCGGGCCCGGGTTCATCAGCGGACGCAGGCGCTTGATGTCACCGGAAGCGGCCGCCTCGATGATCAGTTGCCGCATGCGTTGCACCGCCGCGGGGGCCTTTTCGATGTCGCGAATGACTTCCACCGGCGCCGCGTTGTCCGGCGTGGTCTCTGTCGCCCCGGCGCGCCCGGCGCTCCGGTCGATCAGCGGATCGGGAAGTGGAAGGCCCGTTGCTCCGGGGGCGGGATCTTCTTCATAATCGGGCGTCTCGGATTGCGGCTCGCCAGTGGCCGGCGGACCTTGCTGGGCGGTCTGCTCGGCCGGGGCGCCCTGAAGCTCGGAAAGAGCAAGCGCCGCATGAGGCTGGCCCAGAAAAATCGTTGCCGCGAAGGCGCAGGAAACGAACAGGGATGTCAATGCAGAGCGCGTCGCGCTCTTGAATGCAGCCGGCATTGTGAAGCCTCCGACCGCTTACTGGACGATGCGCTTCGGGGAGAACTCGCCGGCGAGCATGCGCTCGCGAAGGGATTCAAGCATTGCCTCGGCGCCGTCTTCACCGTGAATGCGGATGGTTTCGCGCATCGCGAGTGCGAAAGCTGCATCGGCAATGATCTCCGGCTCGATGCCATCAGCCATGCCGTCAGCCCATGCCTCGTTCTGGTACTCCAGAGCGACCTGCTTCTTTTCGTGCACGATCATGTCATCGATGTCGTTGAGGCTTGGTACCATTTTTCATTCCTCGAGAGCGTCTCGTGTACTTACCGCGCAGTTAACGACTTTAACAGCCTTTTCTCATTTCAGCACGGCTGGCTGTGGAAAGGGGTGAATAAATCGTTAATTTCCAAAGCGCGCGACGATTTCTGTGGCGAGTGTTGCACCTTCGTTACGGTATCGCTCCTCGGCGACGCGCGCAGCGGCGGTGCAGTTGGTGTAAACGGATGCGAAAGAGCGGTAGCCGCGGTTGAATGCCGCTGTCAGCCGCTCGCGGCGCTTCGGTTCGCTTTCGGTTTCCTTCTCCAGCAGTTGCTGCATGGCAGCGCGCCACTCGTCCTCCTTGCCCGGGTTGCAGAGGTTGCGCAGGTAGTGGACCGAGCCGAGGATTTCCGAAAGCCGCGTCAGCTTGTCGTCGTAGGGCGCCGAAGCTCCCGCCGGCGGGGCGACCGGAGATGGCGGCCCTTCCGGTGCCGGATTGGCAGGTGGCTCGTTCTGCGCAAGCGCGCAGACGGGAGACGCCGCTGCGATCAGGGCGCTGAGCAGCAGGCCGCGGCTATGGAATCGAAAAGCGAACATGCGCCTAGTTGATGCCTGAGCGCTGATTCTGGCAAGCCGCCTGTGGTCACAACGGCCGCAAGTTTCCGTTTTCCGCAAGCTTTTCAACACATTCAAGAACACTCGAAGGAACGGGGAGGCTACGGATTGCCTCCAGCGTGAACCAGTCGGCGGCATCTGCGTCGTCCGCTGCTTCGGCCTCGGCCCCGGGATCGGCGTCGACCAGGAAAACCGAGAGCAGGAAGTGCGAGGAGTGGCTGCCATCCGGCGCGATGGTCTTGAGGTCATAGGTCGCAAACAGTTCCGGATTGCGCACCGCGATCCCGGTCTCCTCGGCAAATTCACGAATGGCTGTTTCCTCCGGGGTCTCGCCTGGCTCCGCCCGCCCGCCCGGAAAGGCATACATGTCGGCAGCCGGTGGATTGCGGCGGCGCACCAGCAATAGACGTTCGCCACGGATCAGGATGCCGGAGGAGGCGGGTTGAGGTTGGGCGGTCATGGGGCTCCTCGTGATGGGACGTGTGATCATAGGTCGGGCGGCGAGTTGTGGGCAAAAGGAGCGAAACCGCGGCAAGCGGGAATCTCGAGGTTTGCGTGTGCGCCGGAATGTAGTTTAACCGGTTGCAACGCTCAAGGCGGCGGGCGTCTTGTGAGGGGAAATGGGACGGAGCGGGCTGTCGATGATCTATGCCATTTATGCGGTTGCCGCGCTTGGGGAAATTGCCGGTTGCTTTGCGTTCTGGGCGTGGCTGCGCCTCGGCAAGTCGGTGCTCTGGCTGGTGCCGGGCATGATATCGCTGGCGATATTCGCCTGGGCCCTGACGCTGGTGCCGACGGAAACGGCCGGGCGGGCCTACGCCGCCTATGGCGGGATCTACGTGGCGTCATCGATCCTGTGGCTGTGGCTCGCCGAAAGCCGCATGCCGGATCGTTGGGATCTGGCCGGCGCTGCCGTCTGCGTGCTCGGTACGCTGATCATCCTCTTTGGCCCGCGGACCTGATGCTCCGTCCTTGACCGGGCGGGGATCGGGTGCGAAGACATTTCCATGTGCGGAAGATTTGCAGTAACGGCGACACCGGAGGAAGTGGCGGAGTTGTTCGGACTTCTCGATCTCGAGGGATTTCCGGAACGCTACAACATCGCCCCGACCCAGCCGATCCTCATCGTCATGGCCGGGGAGAAGCAGAAGCCCGGCAGCAACATGCCGGAACGGCGGGCGCTACTGGCGCGCTGGGGGCTGATCCCGGGCTGGGTGAAGGATCCCGGGGATTTTCCACTGCTGATCAACGCGCGCTCGGAAAGCGCCATCACCAAGGCCTCGTTCCGGGCGGCGATGCGCCATCGCCGGGTGCTTGTTCCTGCGTCCGGCTTCTATGAATGGCACCGGCCCCCGAAGGAGAGCGGCGAGAAGTCGCAAGCCTACTGGATCAGGCCGAAGCGGGGCGGCATCATCGCTTTCGCCGGGCTGATGGAAACCTGGTCTTCCGCCGATGGATCGGAAGTCGATACAGCCGCGATCCTCACCACATCGGCCAATCCGGCAATCGCCCGCATTCACGACCGCATGCCCGTCGTGATCGAGCCTGAGGATTTTTCGCGCTGGCTCGATTGTCGCACGCAGGAGCCACGCGATGTGGAGGACCTGATGAAGCCGGTCGGCGATGATTACTTCGAGGCCATTCCGGTTTCCGACAAGGTCAATAAGGTCGCCAATGTCGGCCCCGAGATACAGGAACCGGTGGCGCTCGCAGCGCCGGCTGCGTCCGTGGTCGAAAAGAAGAAAAAGAAAGGCAACGGCCAGATGTCTCTCTTTTGATGAGGAGCTTTGGCATTTCCCGCCGCCGTGCGTGGCGGTGCCTGCCGCAGCCATTGATTTTCAAGCTCCAGATATTCATCCAGGACCTAGTTCAGCATGTCATTGATTTCCGCCGCGGCATCCGGTTTCTTTCTCGGTGCCTCTCTCATCATCGCCATCGGCGCACAGAACGCCTTCATCCTTCGACAGGGGTTGATACGCCAGCACGTCTTCATCCTCTGCTTCATCTGCGCGCTGTCCGACGCGCTGCTGATCGCCGCTGGCGTTGCCGGTCTGGGAACGCTCGTCGCGCAGTCGCCACGTATGATCTCCGTCGTCACGCTCGGCGGCGCCCTGTTCCTCGGCGCCTATGCGGTGATGGCGTTTCGCCGGGCGATGACCACCGGCGGGATGACCGCCGGCGCGCCGGAAAAGATGGGGCTGAAGGCGGCGGTCGCGGCCTGCCTCGCCTTCACCTTCCTCAATCCGCATGTCTATCTTGATACGGTGGTGCTGCTCGGCAGCCTGTCGGCTGGCTATGAGGGCAGTGCCCGGCTTGCTTATGGGGCCGGCGCAGTCCTGGCGTCCTTCGTGTGGTTCTTTACCCTCGGCTACGGCGCCCAGCTGCTGATCCCGGTCTTTGCCAAACCCGCCGCCTGGCGGGTTCTCGACGTGCTGATCGGCGTGGTCATGAGCCTTCTGGCATTGAGCCTTCTCCGCCAGTTCTTCGCAGCCTGACGTGAGCGGCGGACCCGCCGAGGCATCGCCCGGCGGGGCAGGCCGGATCAGGCCCGCTTCTTGCCGGCCGCCGGCTTCAGCATCAGGGCTGCCGCGAGCACCGCCTTGAGGCCGAGCGGGCGATACTGGCTGGCGAGATCGGTCTTCTGGTGCTGGGTATTCGCCTTGTCATGCGTCTTCACGGTCATCTCCTCGTTACCTCCAGGAAAATCGTCTCCGTCCGTGACAAACCGATGGTTGATTCGTGCATCCGGCGAGAACGCTTCTCTCGGCAGCAATCGTGACAAAAGAGAGGCGCGAACAGACGCTTTCAGCATCCTTTTGGTGAAGTTGACGTCGAAAAGTTATTGATTGAGCGAAGTAGTGGCCGAAATGCATCGCGCCGCGTCTTCTTCTCGAAGACGCGGCGCGATTGGGAATACTTGCCGGGAATAAGTCGATCCCGTGTTGTAGTTAGATATGCTTGTCGATGTCGTCGCCGTCTTCATGCTCGGGGCGATGGTTCGTATCGGTCGTGGTATCGCCCACGGTCAGGGTTCCGTAGCGACGTTTCCACGACCGTGCCCCGAAGGGCAGCGAAAGCAGGTAGGCAACCACGGTGATGACCATGA